>JADCJJ010000563.1 GCA_020247085.1 Myxococcaceae bacterium
CACCGCCCGCCGGGGCCACAGTCGCCGTCGACCATGCAGGCGCTGGCGGCGCCCTCGAGCGCCGCGGGGACCTGGCCGGAGGCCGGCGGTAGCTCCGACGGTCCGGTACACCCGAGCACGAGCGAGGTCGCCAGCGCGACGTACCCGGCGACGCGCCGAGCGCCTCGTGAGACGGTCGCGACCCGGCCCCGGGGTTCGCTCGACTCCGCCGGGCTCGTGCGTCGGGGGCGCGGCTGGCCACAGGCTTCCGTCCGGTGTTCGACGCCGTCGTGCATGAACCGAGAATCGCGCTTTTGCCGGAGCGAGCGCAATCGGAGAGCACGACAAGGCGGGTCGGACAGGTGGACGCGCCGCGTCGGGTGTGGGTCTGCGCGTCGAGGGCCCGCTCACCTCGGCTCGGAGGTGACGTCGCTGGCCCTCGGTCTTGGTGGAAGCGGAATCAACATCGACACCCGGCGCTGGTGCTCGGCGAAGCCGGGCCTCCGCGCCAGGGAACGCCGCTCGATGGGCGGAACCGAGACCCCGAGGAACATGGCCACCATGGCCAGCCAGCCGGCGACCGTCCAAGCCGGCGCCCCGTTGGCCAGGCCGAAGAGCCAGAGGCCGACCCAGAAGCCAATCTCTCCAAAGTAGTTCGGGTGGCGCGACCAGCCCCACAATCCGGCTTCGCAGACCGCGCCCTCGGGTTGCTTCTGCCGGCGAAAGGCCCGGAGTTGTTCGTCTGCCAGCCCCTCGATGCCGATGGCGCCGGCGGTGACGGCGATGGCCAGCACGTCGAGCGCACCGAACGGCGTCGCGGGAGCGACCAGCGCCGCGTGCAGCGGCAGGCAGCCGAGCAGCACCATCACCGTCGGGAAGAGGTGCAGACCCACGAGGCTCACCACCCAGTAGGCCCGCCCCGTCGAGCCGCGAAGGTTCACGTAGCGCCAGTCTTCATGGGTCATGCCGCCCCAACCCCGCGCCCAGTTCAGCGTCAGGCGAACCCCGTAGAGGAGGGTCAGCGTGAGCACCCAGCACTGGCGGGCGTCGAGCCCGCGGGCCGCCCCCGGGCCGAGCGCGAGCCACGCCGCGATGACGATGGGCGCGACGGACCAGTAGGGGTCGTAAACGCTCGTGTTGTCGTTCGCGAACGAGAAGGCAAACACCGCCGCGGTGGCCGCGACGTCCGCGAGGGCGACGACGAGCAGGGGGGGCCAGTCGGTGGGCGAGGCCTGCACCACGCCGGCGGCCACGACGAGCCCGACGAGGTACGCGACGGTCACGACGCCGAGGTCTCGCCACGGGGTGCCATCGATACGAGGCAAGCTCACGCATGGGGACGTATCCGGTCGGGGGTTGCCTGTCTCGGGTGCGTGGCGGTTTGCCGGTGAATCAAGCGTGCGGCCCTCTGGTCCATGGGGCTGCGACGAGGCGTAGGGCTTTGCGTCGCCCGGTCCTGGCGTCGGGTCGGCCGGAGCAGCGGCGCGTCCGGGGAAGGCGGCTGCTGCGTACGTTCATGGCCCCGGAGGCGTCGCGTGCCACGGCGCCGAGCCCGAGGCGCCGGCGCGGGGTGCCGAGCCCGGCAGGTGGCTCTCGAGCGAGAGCGCTGGGCGGGCAGCGCTCCGAACACGACGCTGGGAGGACCCCGCCTGGCGTGTCGTCGCCGGAGCATCGCGGTGGCGACTGGCCAAGAAAGCCCGCCCGGCGTGACTGACGAGCGCTCGTCGTCCTCGGTGACCCGTGGCGTGCCAGCGGGCCGCGACCAGGTGCCCGTCGGTCAGGGCGGCTTCGGCTGGCCGGGTACGCTGGGCGGCAGCGGCTCCCTAACGCCGGCGTCCGGGTATCCCGCGGCGGCGAGCAACGTCGAGGCCTCGGTCTTGATGGCGTCGCGCTCCGGCACTGGGGCCACCTGGAGGGCTTTCTCCCAGCTGGCGACGGCGCGGTCGACCTCTCCGAGGATGAGGTTCGCCTGCGCCAGGCGCCGCAGCGCCGACGGCCGCCCCTCGTCCATCATCACGGCGCGCTCGAGCGCCGCGCGGGCTTCGTCATGCCGCCCCAGCTGCGCGAGCGCGACGGCCTGGTCCTCGAGCACCGAGGGCGTCGGCCCATCTCGCTGGAGCGCGCGCTCGAGCACCGGCAGCGCCTCGCTCGCAGCGCCAGTGGCCACGAGCGCGCGGCCCAGCGACGAGGTCAGCCCCGCGCGGAGCGGGTCGACCTGCTCCAGGGCCCGCAGCGCGTCGAGCGCCTCTTTCGGGGCGCCCTGCTGCAGCGCCCGCTGGGCCACCGCGGCCAGCTCGTCGCGGCGCCGCGCCTCGGCCTCGACGGCCCGCGCCGCCAGCGTCCGCCGCCCGAGCTCACCAGCGACCACGAGCGCCAGCACCACCGCCGCGGCCACTGCCGCCCGACGCGTCACGGCGCTCGGCGCCGGCGCAGGGCGAGGAGGGCGAGGCCCAGCGGCAGGAGCGCCAGCCCGGTCGAGCTGCACCCGGCGCCCCGTACGCTGACCCCGTCGACGAAGCCGTCGCCGTTGGCGTCGGGGTCGCACGCGTCACCCGCGCCGTCGCCGTCGGTGTCCTTCTGGTCGAAGTTGGCGATGGTGGGGCAGGTGTCGCCTTCGTTGGGCGCGCCGTCTCCGTCGACGTCGGTGCTGCACGCGTCGCCGACGCCATCGCCGTCGGTGTCGCGCTGGTCGGGGTTCGGCACCAGCCGGCAGGTGTCGGCGCGGTCCGCCGCCGCGTCGTTGTCCGAGTCCTGGTCGCGGAAGTCACGCACGCCGTCCTGGTCGGTGTCGAAGGGCGGCAGCGCCGGGTCGGTGCGGCCCGCCTCGAGCGCGTCGGAGAAGCCGTCGCCGTCGCTGTCGCCATCGCGCACGTCGGGTGTGCCGTCGAGGTCGGTGTCGACCGGCGGCGTCGCGGGGTCGGCGTCGCCGGCCTCGTCGGCGTCTCGAATGGTGTCGCCGTCGGCATCCAGGTCACGGAAGTCGGGTGCGCCATCGCGGTCCGTGTCGGGGGCCATGCCGTTCGGCCCGGACTCGGCGGCGTCGCGCACCGTGTCGCCATCGCTGTCGAGGTCGAGGAAGTCGGGCACGAGGTCGCGGTCGGTGTCGATGGGCACCGTCGCCGGGCTGTCGTCGCCAGCCTCGAGCGCGTCGGGCAGCCCGTCGCCGTCCGAGTCGGTGTCGAGCTGGTTCGGCGTGCCGTCACCGTCGGCGTCCTGGAAGCCCTCGTCGGTGTCACGAATGCCGTCGTTGTCGCTGTCCTGGAGCGGCCGGTCGTCGGCGCGCACCAGCGGGTTCGTCTCGCCCATGTCGACGCGGCCGTTCCGGTCGACGTCCTCGGCCCCGTCCGCCATGCCGCCGAGGTCGGTGTCGGCCACCAGCACCAGCGTGCGCGTCGCCGGGTCGGCGTCGGCGATGAAGAACCGCTTCGAGGGGTCGGTGCCCGCGGGCGCCGTGCCGACGCCAGCCTCGGTGCCGTCGAAGAGGCGGTCGCCATCGCTGTCCGGGTCGTTGACGTTGAGCACTCCGTCGCGGTCGGTGTCGAGGCCGTAGTTCGGCTCGCGCCCGTCGACGAGGCCGTCGTCGTCCGAGTCGGTGTCGGCCGGGTTCGAGCCCACGGCCCGCTCCGCGTCGTCGGGAATGCCGTCGGTGTCGGCGTCGGCCACCAACGAGGTGGCGTCGTCGGCGGACGAGCGCGGGTTCGTCTCTCCCGGGTCCACGCGCCCGTTCTGGTTGACGTCTTCGAAGCCGTCGCTCCGCCCGCCACGGTCGGTGTCGGGCGACAGCATGCTGGTGCGGGTGGCCGGGTCGGCGTCGCCGACGAAGGCGCGCACCGTCAGGTTGGTGTCGATGCTGGGCATCGTCACGCTCTGCTCCGTCCCGTCGAGCACGCCGTCGTCGTCGGCGTCGGCGTCGAGCGGGTTGACGAGCCCGTCGAAGTCCGTGTCGTCCGAGAACTGCTGCTCGTCGCCGTCGAGCACGCCGTCGTCGTCGCTGTCGCGGTCGTTCGCGCGGGTGCCGAGGAGGGCCTCGAGCGCGTCCGGTAGCCCGTCGCCGTCGGTGTCGGCGGCGACGACGAGGTCGTCGGGCGCGTCGCCGGGGTTCCGCTCGCCCGGGTCGGAGCGGCCGTTGAGGTTCAGGTCTTCGGCGCCGTCGATGACGCCGCCGCGGTCGGTGTCAGCGCGCAGCACGGCGGTGCGCGTCGTCGGGTCGGCGTCGGCGATGAAGCGCCGGCGCGCCAGGCTGGTGCCGGTGGGCGCGCTGGTGAGGCCCTCTTCGGTACCGTCGAACAGACCATCGTTGTCCGAGTCCGGGTCGAGCACGTTGACGAGGAGCCCGTCCCCGTCGCTGTTGAGCGTCGGGTTCGGCTCGCGGCCGTCGATGACGCCGTCGTCGTCTGCGTCGGCGTCGTCCACCGGGGTGCCCCGGCCCCGCTCGTCGGCGTCCGACAGCCCGTCACCGTCGGTGTCGAGCTGCGCGGCATCGTCCGCCGCCAGCGCCGGGTTCCCTTCGCCGGTGTCGACGCGGCCGTTCTTGTCCAGGTCCTCGGTGCCGTCGATGCGGCCGCCGCGGTCGCTGTCGGCCACGAGCGGGTCGGTGGTGGTCGCGGGGTCGGCGTCGGCCACGAAGTTGCCTCGCGTCACGTCGGTACCGGCCGAGGCGACGGTGACGCCCAGCTCGGTGCCGTCGACCAGGCCGTCGTCGTCCGAGTCCGGGTCGAGCACGTTCACCAGGCCGTCGCCGTCGGGGTCGGTCAACGGCTCACGCTCCTCGCCGTCCGTGACGCCGTCGTCGTCCGAGTCCGAGTCGTTCGCCGTCGGGTCTCCGGCGTTGCAGAGGCCATCGTTGTCGTCGTCGGGGCCGTCGTTGCGCGGCTGCTGGTTGCGCGCCACGCCGCAGTCGTCGCACCCGTCGCCGTCCACGTCGCTGCAGACGGTGGGAATGGACGGGCTCCGGTCGGCGCCGTTGAGCACGCCGTCGCCGTCGATGTCGGCGGTGTTGCTGATGCTCACCGCGGTCGCGTCGACGGGCGCCGACGTGCCCGGGTTGTCCGACAGGAGCAGGGCGAAGGGCGGGTCGGCCGTCAGCGAGGCCTGGGTCGAGACGGTGCCGCCGTTGGCGATGCGCAGCGAGGTGACGGTGTCGAGGGCCAGCGTGACGCCCGGGCAGGCGCCGGCGTCGGTGCCGGCGGGGCAGCCGGCCACCGTGCCGACGGTCACCGACACGTCGGTGCCGGTGGCTGTCAGCGTGCCCAGCGAGGCCGCGCCCGAGCCCGCGACGTAGGTGGTGTTGGCGGCGAAGGGCACCGACATGACGACGCTGGTGAGGTCGCCGACGCCCGTGTTGACCAGGCGCGCCGTCCAGCGAATCGTCTGGCCGGCGAAGACCGTCACGCCCCCGTCGGCGGCGTTGCGGCCGACGAGCGTGAAGTTGAGGCGCGGCACGTTCGGCGTCACCACCAGGCGGGCAGTGCCGTCGGCCACCGGCGTCGTCTCGTCGACCGTCGAGTTGCCGTTGTTGTCGAAGAGGTCGGTCGCCGGAGACAGCGTCGTGCCGCCCGTCGCCGCGGTGAGGTACGGGCCCATCGTCGCGTCGAAGTTCACCGGCACGCCCTGAATGGTGGGGCTGGTGCGGAACAGCGCGCGGAAGACGCGCTGCTGCCCGGCGGCGAGGCACTGGCCGGCCGAGAAGGTGAACGTCGTGCCCGACAGCAGCGCGCCCTCGGGCGCGTCGTCGGTGCTGCCGTTGTCATCGTTGTCCAGCCCGTCGGTCGCCGGGCTCTGGGCAATGAAGCCCACGGGCGTCGGCACGCTCACCGGCACGTTGCAGGCCGGCGTCGTCTGCTCGAGGCCACCGCCGTCGGGCAGCGAGGGGGTGGGCCGGTTGACCAGGGTGGCCGTCAGCGCCACGCCCGCGTCGACCCCCGGCGAGGGGTTGTCCACGGCCACCGTCAGGCGCGGCCTGGGGGCGGCGAGCAGCAGCGGGAAGCTCGCCGGCGTGTCGAGGGCGGTGCCGGCCGAGCTCGCCACGCCTGTCGCCTGCACCGCGGTGACGCTCGCCAGCGCCAGACGCCGCAGCGTCACCAGCACGTCGAGGGCGTTGTTCGCCGGGTCGTTGTCCGCCGGCAGGCTCACGGCGCCGAACGCCGCCGTGAAGGGGGCTCCCGACGCGCCCGGCGGGGTGAGGGGCGCCGGGTTGGCGACGACGCCCTGGAAGCCGGGGGTGGCGGTGTCGAGCTCGACACGCCGCACGCCGAAGGCCGAAGGCGGCGTGAAGAGGAACGAGAGCGACGGGTGCGTGCCCTCGGCCAGCCGGACCCGGAAGCGCAGCACGACGTCTTCGTCGACCGCCACGAGGTTGTCCGCCGTCGCCGGCGCCGACGTGCTGACGAGGGTGAAGGCGCCGGGCGCGAAGCCCGTCGTGCGCACCTGCGGCGAGAGCGTGACGCGGTACCCGTTCGGGCCTCCCAGGTCCGACGCGTTGCCGGTGCGCTCGACGGTGGTGGTCGAGAACGCGCTCACCGGTACGTTGACGAGCCCGGGCCGGCTCGTCCACGTCAGCGCCGTCGAGGGCGCGAGCACCTGGTTGAAGGTGACGGCCGCGCCCACGCGCATGGCGAAGGTGACGTCACACGCGCCCGCGTCGGCGATGGCCAGCGAGGTGAACGACACCGACAGGCCGGCGTCGGCGACGGTCTGCGCCGAGGGAGCGGGGCAGCCGGCGGTGAGCGCCAGGCTCCCGGGCTCGGTGGTCAGCTGCGGCGGCAGCGCCACCTGGAGCAGCACGTCATGGGGCGTCGCGGCGTTGGGCCCGTCGGACACCCGCAGCGGCACCGTCACCACCACCAGGTCGGCCGCATCGAGCAGAGAGCCGCCGTCGGCCAGCGCGCCGGCGTCGGGCGCGGTGGTCGCCGCCGTCAGCGTCATCGCCGGCTCGACGAGGCGCACCCTCGAGCCCGCGTCGGTCACCGTCGCCGCCCCCGCGAAGGTGGTCGAGGCGTTGAGGTTCGAGACGCCGGCGGTGGCCGAGGCGACGTTGTTGACGACGACGGTGGCGCGGAAGGACAGCTCCTCGCTGGTGGCGAGGTCGACGTCGGCGTTCGTCACGTTGGTGAAGGTGAAAGTGACGTCGCGGCCCTCGTTGGTCACCGTCGGCGCCGGGAGCGCCGCGCAGGGCGCGCCGTTGCAGGTGACCCCCGGCGACCCCTGGAGCGCCGAGGCCGACACGAAGGCGAGCTGCGCCGGCAGGCTCAGGGTGACGGGCAGCGAGGCGAGCGCCGCCCCGTTGGGCACGACGCCCGAGACCAGGTACGAGAACGTCTCGCCGACGGTGGCAGAGACGTCAGGGGTGGTGAGCGAGACCCCGGCCGTCGCGGCGCGCGTCACGATGATCACGCCCTCGGCGGTGGCGGCGGGGTAGCCGACGAGCGTGGGGCCGCCGGCCGTGGCGGCGACGCGGAGCACCTGCCCTGACGCGACGAGGTCGAGCCGCGGCGGAAGGCCGGTGCCAACGGTGAGGCGCGCGGTGACGACGCGCACGTTGAGGCCCGTCGCCGGGGCGGTCGCGTCGATGGCGTCGGTGAAGTCGAGGCCGGAGCCGAACAGGTCGCCGCTGGTGGCGACGGGGGCGCCCGTACCGTCGGTGGCCGACAGGAGGCTGCCGGTGAGCCCGGGGGGCAACGCCAGGCCCACCCGCGCGTCACGCGCCGGCGCGGCGCCGCGGTTCTCGACCAGCAGCCGCACGTCGACGGTGCCGGTGGCGGGCACCCGAGCCACGTCCGAGTTGGCCACCGAGCCGAGGTTGGCCGAGGTCAGGGGGGCCGGGAGCGTCACCGTCGGGGCCGGCGTGAAGCTGGCGTCGGCGATGTTCGAGGCGAACGCCGCCGTCAGCAGCCGCAGGCGCGGCGCCTGGGCCCTCACCGCCGGGTTCGCCTCGCGCGTGTAGGTCTGCATCGTGCCCTGGTGCGTCGAGACCACCGGGGCCACCAGGAGCAGCCCGTCGTCGACGGGGCCGCTCGAGGCGGTGAGGTCGATGTCGACCTCGACGACGACGGGGGCCGACGGGCTCGAGATGCGCGGGAAGGTGAGGGTGAGGGCGTTCGAGGCGGCGCTGGCCGCCACCGTCACGGCCCCGGGCAGGCCGCTCGAGGCGCCAGGCCCGTACCGTACCACCGGGCCGCCGAAGGTCGCGCCCGAGAGGGCGGCGGCCTCGAACAGGGGCGAGGGCAGCGCCACCGTCCAGGCCTCGCCGTCGTGGTCTCCCGAGGTGAGGGTCGAGGTGAGGCGGAGCGTGACGACCTCGCCCGCCCGCACCGTCGCCGCCGGGGCGCCGCCGCGCAGGAGCTCCGCCGTCAACGTCGCCTGCGGCACCACGAGGGTGGCGTCGCTGCCGCTGGTGGCCTCGGTCTGGGTGCGCATGGCGCCGGTGCTGGTCGTCGAGGCGAGCGAGTGCACCGTGGCGAGGCGGTCGCCGCCGAACACGGGGCCGCCGCCGCCGTACGTCTCGGCGACGGTGAGCTGGAACGCGTTGGTGGCCGACACCGGCGCGGTGGTCGCCATGGCGACCTGGGCCAGGCCGCCGACGTCGAAGGTCAGGGTGTTCGCGCTCTGCGCCGGCGTCAGCGGCGTCGACGACGCCGCGACGTAGGTGGTCCCCGCCGGAAGGGTGGTGGTGATGACGTTCGCCGTCGTGCCGAAGAAGTCCGACTGCTCGACGGTCTGCGTGACGGTGACGGTGGTGCCGGGCACCGGCGCGGCCGTCGAGGCCGTCTCGCGCACCAGCACCGCGTGCCCGCGCAGCGAGGCCTGCCCGGTCGCCGCGGCGCCGAGGCCGGGCGCGGAGAGGGTCAGCTGGGGGGCGAGGGTGATGGGCGTCAGCGTGGCGGGGTTGATGACGGGCGCGCCGCCGGTGCGGTTCGAGGGGATGAAGCCGCGAACGCGGATGGTGCGGTCGACGCCCAGCGCTCCGGCGAGGGATGAGTAGACGACCGACACCGTGCCGCCGGGGACCATGGCGGGCGCCGCGGGGGTGGTCGACACGGCGCCCGAGGGCGCGCTGACCGAGACGAGCTGGAAGGCGTCGGGGAGCGCGATGGCCGCCGTCACGGCGGACACGGTGGTCGCGGCCATGACGTCGACGTCGAAGACGGCCTCGACGAGCGTGCGTGAGCCCGTCACCACGTCGGTGACGACGCCGCCCGGTGAGACGCGCTCGAAGCGGCCGGTCACCCTGGCGCCCACGGGGGTCGACGGGCGCGTCGTCTGGTCCGCGCCGTTGGTGGCGGCGTCGCTGCGCACCGGGCCGTCGGTCTGCGGGTCGTCGAGCGGCGTCGACCCGAGGGCGAAGAGGCAGCTGGCGCCCAGCGAGAGCGGCGCGTCGAGGGCCGCGGTGGTGGTGGTGAGCGTCAGCGACACCCGCCGTCCGCTGACGCCAGCGGCGACGTCATTCAGCGGCAGCCGCAGCACGACGAAGCGCGCCCCCGCGGGGCCCGTCACCGTCTCTCCGGTGAGCGGGTTCACGAAGGGCGTCGTCGTCGTCGAGACGAGGGGCGTGAGCGCCTGCCCGAAGGCGGTCGCGGACGACAGCGTCAGCGACGTCGGCAGGAACAGCTCGATGGCGGGCCCGAAGCCGCTCGCGGTGCCGGTGTTGGCGAGGGCGACGTCGACGACGAAGGGCTCGCCGCGCACGAAGGCCGCAGGCGCGTCGAGGGCGCACTGGGCGACGGGCTGCGCGAGGGCCGAGGTGGACGCGAGCGCGGCGGCGAGGGCGGCCGCGCAGACGAAGGCGTGACGGTTCATGGCGTTCATCTCTCTCACTCGTTTCCGGTGGCGAAGACGACGCGGCGGTTCTTCTCGCGCCCGGCCTTCGTGGAGTTGTCGTCGACGGGCCGGGTGTCGCCGAAGCCTTTCGCGACGAGCCGCTCGGCCGCGACCTTGCCCTTCTCGACGAGGAAGCGCTTCACGCTGTCGGCCCGGCGCTGCGACAGGTCGAGGTTCCTGGTGGCGTCACCCTGGTTGTCGGTGTGGCCCTCGATGCGAACGGTCGTCAGCTCGGGGTGGGCGTTCAGCACCGCCGCCACGTTGGCGAGGAGGCCGGCGCTGCGCGCCTCGATGACATCACTCCCGGCCTTGAAGGCGACGGCCTCGAGAATCTGGAGCGCCCCCTGGGCGAGGACGACGAGCTGCTTGCGCTTGCAGCCCTGGAACTGGAGCGCGCCGGGCTCGGCGGGGCAGTTGTCCTTCCGGTCGACGACGCCATCCTGATCGGCGTCGGAGTCGGGGCAGCCCTTGTTCTCTGCAGGGCCCTTCGCCATCACGCAGGCGTCGGCGGTGTCGACCACGCCGTCATCGTCGTTGTCGCGGTCTGGGCAGCCGTCGTCGTCCTTGAAGCCGTCCACGTCCTCCTTCTCGCGCGGGCAGGGGTCCTTCCGGTCGACGACGCCGTCGCCGTCTTCGTCGGTGTCGGGGCAGCCCTTCAGCTCGGCGACGCCGGCCTGCGCGGGGCACTGGTCCTTGCGGTCGACGAAGCCATCGCCGTCGGCGTCCTTGTCGGGGCAGCCCCCGAGTTCGGAGAAGCCCTTCTCGTCGGGGCAGGCGTCGAGGCGGTCGACGAAGCCGTCGTTGTCGGTGTCCTTGTCGGGGCAGCCCTTGTTCTCGGCGGGCCCCTTCTCTTCGGCGCAGGCGTCGGCGCCGTCGACGACGCCGTCCTTGTCGGCGTCGGGGGGGCCCTTCGCGTCGTTCCAGCTGCCGTAGCGCAGGCCGCCGAAGACGCGGAAGTCGGGGGTCGACCAGCCGGCGAGCACGCCGAGGCCGCCGCCGAGGAAGACCTGCAGCCCGTCGGTGAGCCCCCAGGCGGCCATCAGGCGAACCTCGAGCCCGCGCTGGTTGGGAGTGAAGGGCGTGGCGCCCAGCCCGGTGAAGGCGAACAGCGAGGCGTCGAGCTCGAGGGGCACCCCGTTGCCCTGGTCGTCACGGAACCGGTAGCCCGCCCCGAGCCGCGCAGTGAGGTCCGAGCCCACGAGCTCGTCGAGGAAGCGGGTCTGCCCGCGCACCACGCCGCCGAGGTTGGTGGCGAATCGCAGGCGGCCGGCGGTGCGCGAGAGGGCCAGCTCGGGCTGGAAGGTGACCGACGGCTCGCCGCGGTAGCTCGTCTGCCAGCCGGTGGGCAGCGTGAGCCCCCCCAGCAGGGCGACGTCGAGGCCGACGTCCTCCTGGGTGAAGAGGCGCAGCTTCGGCTGCACGCGCAGGTCGCCGAGGCCGCCCTGCAGGCCTGGCAGGGCTGTCACCGTCGCGCCGGCGATGTTCGGGTCGCGCGTCTGGAGGAAGACGACGGGCACGTCGAGGCCCACCTCGAACCAGCCGAAGAGCGACAGCGTGCCAAAGAGGTTGCCGCCCAGGCGCGAGCCGATGAGCGAGCCCAGCGGCTGGTTGTCGCTGACGCGGTAGAGCACCAGGTTGTTCTGCGAGTAGTTGACGAGCAGGCCCAGGTCCCACGACAGGTGCTTCGTGGTGTTCGCCCACTCGACGTCGATGAGCCCCGAGCGGGACAGCGACGCGCGGAAGCGGTCGCCCGGGTAGTTGCCGCGCTCCTGCGCCACGGCGCTCGCGGCGAGCAGCGCAGCGCCGAACACGGCCAGCCGCGACGGACGGGAGAGGGCTCTCACGGGTGAAGGCTCCTGGTCGGGGCGGCCCGGACCGACGCCGGCCGCCGAAAAACGTGCCCCCCGTTTTGCGAATGAATGGCCCGAAAGTCCACCGATTCATGGGGAAACTGATGGGTGTCGGCTTGCATCGCACCTCAGGGCCCGGTACGCGCCCGCCGCATGGCACCTCCGCCCGACGAGCTGCCGTACTGGGTCCTGGTGAGCGTGCTGATGTCGACGACGCCGCTCGAGCAGGGCCTCGCGCTCGCCCTTCACCGGGTGGCGCTCGAACTCTACCGCACCGGCGGCGGCGAGGGCCACGTCGACCACGCGCTGGCGCACGGGCAGGTGAAAAACCTGCGGCGCGAGGCTCTGCTGGGCACGCTGGGCGGGCCGCTCTTCGAGGCCGAGCTCGAGACCGAGCGCGGCGCGGGCTTCGTGCGCTTCCTGCTCACCCGGCAGGGGCTCGAGCTGCTCGACGCGCAGCGGTCGTCCGAGCGGCGCGTGCCCGAGCTGCTGAACTGAGCTGGCGCGCGGCCCTCGTTGCATTCGTGGCGCGGCGCGCTACACGCCACCTCATGTCGCTCACCGTCCTGCTGCTCGAGAAGATTCACGACGTCGCCGAGGCCCAGCTCGTCGAAGCCGGCTTCACCGTGCGCCGCGTCAACGCCGCCCTCAAGGAGGACGAGCTCATCGAGAAGCTCGCCGGCGTGCACGTGCTGGGCATTCGCTCGAAGACGAGCGTGACGAAGCGGGTGCTCGATTCGGCCAACGCGAGAGACCTGCTCGCCATCGGCGCCTTCTGCATCGGCACCAACCAGCTCGACCTCGTCGAGGCGATGCGGCGGGGCGTGTGCGTTTTCAACGCGCCGTTCTCGAACACGCGCAGCGTCGCCGAGTTGGTCATCGCCGAGGTCATCATGCTGTCGCGGCAGCTGGGAGACCGCGACATGGAGATGCACCAGGGGGTGTGGAAGAAGCTGGCGACCGGCAGCCACGAGGTGCGCGGCAAGACCCTGGGCATCGTAGGCTACGGGCACATCGGCAGCCAGGTGGGCGTGCTGGCCGAGTTCTTCGGCATGCGGGTGCTCTACTACGACGTGGCCACGAAGCTGCCGCTGTCGAACAACCAGCCCTGCAAGACGCTCGACGAGGTGCTCAAGGCATCGGACTTCGTCACGCTCCACGTGCCCGAGACGCCGCAGACGAAGGGCCTCATCGGCCGTCGCCAGCTCGAGCTGATGAAGAAGGAGGCCTGTCTGCTCAACGCGAGCCGGGGCACTGTCGTCGACCTCGAGGCGCTCGCCGACCTCATTCGGAGCGGGCACCTCGGCGGCGCCGCCGTCGACGTGTACCCGGACGAGCCCGAGGGGAACGAGTCGAAGGGGTTCAAGACGCCGCTGCAGCACGTGCCCAACGTCATCCTCACGCCGCACATCGGCGGCTCGACGCTCGAGGCACAGGAGGCCATCGGCCGCGAGGTCGCCACCAGCCTCACGAAGTACGCGCAGCTCGGCGCCTCGGCCGGCTCGGTGAACTTCCCGCACGTCGAGCTGGCGCCCTCGCCTGGCACCCACCGCATCATGCACGTGCACCAGAACGTGCCCGGCGTGCTGCGCGACGTGAACCGCGTCATCGGCGACGCGAACGCCAACATCCACGCGCAGCTGCTGTCGACGAACCCCGACATCGGCTACCTGGTGATGGACCTGGACTCGGGCGTGTCGGCGGCCGTGACGAAGGCGCTGCTCGAGCTCGGCACCACCATCAAGGCGCGCGCCCTGAGCTGACGGAGCATCCCGGTCGCCATGCGCTCCAACGCCGTCATGCTCGAGCGTCTCGCCCTGGTCGCGGCCCTCGCGCTCTGGGGCGCCTCGTGTGGTCCGGCGCGATGCGTCTGCGCCGAGGGCCTGACGTGCGCGCCCGCGACGGGCCTCTGCGTGGCGGCGCCCGATGCGGGCGGACGAGGGGGCGACGCCGGGCGAGTGGATGCCGGGCAGGTCGACGCCGGGGCCGCGGACGCAGGCGTGGGGCCTTCCGGTGACGGGGGCTCTGGCTCGAGGTGCGGGGCCTGCACCCTGGCGACGCCGCTGTGTGACGAGCTCGCCGGCCGGTGCGTGCGGTGCACGGCAAGCGAGGGGTGCTTCGGCGAGACCCCGGTGTGTGACGTGTCGTTCCAGCAGGGCCTCGGTCGGTGCTCGCGGTGCCTGCCGGACGGGCGCGGCTGCGGCGGCGCGACGCCGGTCTGTGACGTGGGGAGCGCGCGCTGCGTCGGCTGCCTGCGGCACGGAGACTGTGCCTCGGGGACGTGCGACCTGGTCCGCCAGGTGTGCGCTGACGCCGATGGAGGCGCGCCCGGCACTGACGCCGGTGCGGCTGACGGCGGCGGTGGTCCGGCCTGCCCCAGTCGTCCCGACGCGGGCGTGGTGCCGTGCCAGACCGAATGCGCGCCCGGGTTCACCTGTCAGGGGAACGAGTGCGTGCTCAACGGCGGCGCCGCCGACCTGCAGGTGACCCTGCGCTGGGACTCGACCGATGACCTCGACCTGCACCTCGACGAGCCGTCCGACGGCGGGCTGTGTGAGATCTGGTACGGCTCCCGGACCCCCGCCTGCGCAGCGGGCGCGCTCGACCTCGACTCACAGGCGGGCTGCTCGATGGACCTCGTGCTCATCGAGAACGTCATCTACCCGGTCGACGGAGGTCGGCCGCCATCGGGGACCTACGCCGTGCGCGTCGACCACTTCCGCTCCTGCAGCAGCATTCAGTGGGTGCCGTTCCGCCTCGAGGTGCGCAAGGGCGCGACGACGATGGGGCTGTGCGGCGTGTTCCAGCCCAGCGACCCGGATTGGAGCACGGGTGGATCTGCGGGCGCCGGGCGACCGGTGATGACGTTCACCTACCCCTGACGTCGCGAGCCAGGCGAGGCTAGCCCCCCGGACTACCGGCATCGTCGGCGCAAAAGGCGCCGCAACCGCCGGCGTCAGGTGGACCTCCGCCCGCGGAGCCGCCAGCTGAACCGAGGCCGCCCGCAGACCCTCCGGCGCGACCGCCCGAGGACCCGCCTGCGCTGCCGCCCGAGGACCCGCCTGCGCTGCCGCCCGAGGACCCGCCTGCGCTGCCGCCCGAGGACCCGCCTGCGCTGCCGCC
>JADCJJ010000564.1 GCA_020247085.1 Myxococcaceae bacterium
CGACGCATGAATCGACGACCAGTACCGCAGCGAGTGGTGGTCGTGTCACCGAGCGGGTGTGCGAAGGTCTGGAGCCTGCATGACCGCCGATGACGCCGTTCGCCTCATCCACTCGCATAGCCGCGTCTTCGTGCAGGGCGCGGCGGCGACACCGACGTTGCTCCTCGAGGCGCTGGCCCGGCGCGGGAGCGAGTTCGAGGGCGTCGAGACGGTGCACCTCCACCTCGACGGGAACGCCCCGCACGCCAGGCCCGAGCTCGCGCGTTCGTTCCGGCCCAACGCCTTCTTCTGCGGCGACAACCTGCGCACGGCCGTGGCCGAGGGCCGGGCCGACTACATGCCGGTCTTCTTGAGCGAGATTCCGCTCCTCTTCCGCAACGGGGTGCTGCCGCTCGACGCCGCGCTGCTGCACGTCTCGCCACCCGACGCCCACGGCTACGTCTCGCTGGGCACCTCGGTGGACACGGCGCTGGCGGCCGCTCAGACCGCGAAGACGCTCATCGCGCAGGTGAATCGGCAGATGCCGCGCTCCCTGGGTGACGGCGCGGTGCACGTGAGCCGCTTCGCTGCGCTGGTGGAGTGCGACGTGCCGCTCCCGGAGCACGCGCCTGCGCCAGCCGGGCCCGTGGAGGAGGCCATCGCGCAGCGCATCGCCGGCCTCGTCGAGAACGGCGCCACCCTGCAGATGGGCATCGGCGCCATCCCCGACGCGGTGCTGCGGGCGCTGACGCACCACCGGGGCCTTGGGGTGCACACCAAGATGTTCAGCGACGGGCTGCTCCCGCTGCTCGAGAAGGGCGTGGTGACGAACGAGTTCAAACGGCGCCAACGCGGCAAGACGGTGTCGTCCTTCGTGAACGGCACGCGGCGGCTGTACGACTTCATCCACGACAACCCGGCCGTCGAGCTGCGCGACTGCGCGTACGTCAACGACACCTCCATCATTCGGGAGCAGCCTAAGATGACGGCCATCAACAGCGCCATCGAGGTCGACCTCACCGGGCAGGTGGTGGCCGACTCCATCGGCGAGCGCAGCTACTCGGGCGTGGGCGGGCAGATGGACTTCATCCGTGGGGCCACGTTGTCAGACGAAGGCAAGGCCATCATCGCCCTGCCCTCGAGCACCTCGAAGGGCGACTCGCGCATCGTCGCGCAGCTGAAGCCCGGCGCGGGGGTCGTCACCACCCGCGCGCACGTGCGCTTCGTCGTCACCGAGCACGGCGTGGCTGATTTGTACGGCAAGAACCTGCGGCAGCGCGCGCAGGCCCTCATCGCCATCGCGGCGCCGGCGGCACGTGACGAGCTGGAGCAGGCCGCGCGGCGACGGTTCCACGCTTGAAGATGACCACGGAGCCGGAGCCGCGGACGAAGCGGCTCCGGGAGGGGGACTCGCGACCGAGGCAGGCGTCGCTCGGTGTGGTTCGGTTCGACGCCCGAGCCGACGACGCAAGAGCGCGTCAGTTCTTGTACGTCGTGCCGCCGAGGTAGTCGGTGCTGGCGAACTTCGTGTGGCAGCTGTGGCACATCGCCACGTTGTCGCCCTTCGGAGCGCCCGCCGTCTCGGCGCCGTCCTTGCCGCGCGCCTCGTAGTTCCAGGTGTCCTTCGACTTCTTCACCATCACGAAGACACCCGAGGGCTTCTTCATGGGGTCGTAGGTCTCCTTGATGGCGACGGTGCCGACGGGCAGGTCGTTGCCGCCGAGCGACTGGCGCACGTTGGCCGAGTACCAGGTGCGCTGGAGCTTGTGGACGAAGGTGGCCGCGTCCATGCCGGAGTTGTCGATGGGCGTCGCCATCTGGGTGAAGAACGACGCGTTCGTCTTGAAGTCGGCGGCGAAGGCGCCGGGCCCGTTGGCGGGGCCACAGGCGGCGAGCGAAAGAAACACGACGGCACTCACGACGACTCGGGTCATGGACAACTCCAGAAAATGGGGTGGAAATGCGCGGCCCGTACGCGCGGTAGGCGAATGGGTTACACGCGACTGGAACCACCCACGGACTTCGGCGTAAGAAGGCCCGTGCGCTGGTTCGTCCCCACCCTCTGCCTCGCGGCCCTGACGGCGCGTGCGCAGTGCACGACCTGAGTCAACCCAGCGCTCCCGGCGGGAGCCGACGGGGTGACGCTCACTTCCCGCGCCGACGCGTGGGCGGTCACGGCCCAGCTCGTGGCCGGGTGGATTCCGTTTCCTTCCCGTCACGCGAACGGGGCCGCCATCGACGACCCGACGCAGGCGCGCCTCGACCTGGGGCTGGCGACGCTGCTGGCAGGCTTCGGACGCGGCGAAGGCGTGGGCGCGGAGGTGCAGGTGCCGGTGGGCGTCATCGGCCGCGGCGACGTGGTGAACGGCGCGCAGACCGACGTGGGCTTCGGCGACCTCGAGGCGCGGGGGCGGTACCTGGCGCGCGTGGGCCGCTTCCGGCTCCAGGGCATGGTGGGCGTCGCGCTGCCCACCGGTGCCTACGCCGCCCGAAGCGGTGAAATCGCGATTCTCGAGAACGCGCGCTACCTCACGCTGGGCCGTGGCACCACCTGGGCGCTGGCCGACGTCGACGCGCGGGTGTCGCTGCCGGCCCGCATCGGCCTCTTCGTCACCAGCACCGCGCGGGTGGCGCTCGCCGACGCGCGCGATGGCCTGCGCTGGGGGCCCGAGGTGCGAGCCACCGCCGGCGGCACCTTCGGCCCCCTCGTCGACCGCGTGTCCTTCGCCGTGGGGCTCGAGACGCAGTGGCGGGCGCAGTCGTCTGAAATCGACCCGTTCACCAACGAGCGCCTCGCCTCGGTGAACACCGGAGGCTTGTGGCTCACCGCGACGCCCTCGGTGCAGGTGCGCGTGGTGGACCAGCTGACGCTCTTCGTCGCCAGCCGGGTGCCTGTGTGGCAGCGCACCGAGGGGCTCCAGTTCATTCCGTCGGTCGGCGTCTTCGCCGGGTTCGCGGGCTCCTTCGAGGTGCTGCGGCCCGCGCCGCCGCTCGCCGAGGCGAAGCCCGCGCCCGGGCGGGTGACGGTGGTGGACTACTGGGCGACGTGGTGTGCGCCGTGCCTCAAGCTCAAGCCCGTCATCGACGCGCTCGAGGCGAAGGAGCCGCGGGTGACGGTGCGGCGGGTCGACGCGTCGGACCTCGACGCCGACGCGCTCGAGGCGATGGTGCCGGGCGCGGCGGGCCTGCCCATCGTCGAGGTGTTTCGCGCCGACGGTTCACTGGCAAAACGGCTCGTCGGTGATGAGGTGTTTCAGGTCGAAGACGTCGTCAAGGAGGTCCTGCAATGAAGCGATGGCCGATGTTCCAGGGCGTGCTCGCCGCGCTCGTCACCGTGCTGGTGGCGTGCGGCGGGGCGATGATGGAGCCGACAGGCTCGAGTGGCGGAGGCTCCGCGCAGGCGGGCGGCGCTGCCGGAGGCGGCGTGGCTGCCGCGGGTGGCATGGCGCAAGCCGGCGGTACGGCCCAGGCAGGCGGCTCTGCCCAGGGCGGAGGCGGCGCGGCGCAGGGTGGCGGCGCAGCCGGGGGCGGCATGATGGTGGCCGCGATGTACCCGACGTGGCAGCTCGTCGACCTGCAGCCCCAGAGCCCGCGCTTCAACCAGAGCTACGGCCTGTCGGAGTTCCAGGGCCAGCCCCTCGTCGTGTACTTGATAGAGGGCTTTTGAACGACGTGTCGGTCCCAGGCTGGGATCGCCGAGTCGTTGTGGACGGAGCTGAAGAACGAAGGCCGGCCGGTGCAGTTCGTCGCGGTGTCCGACTCGAACGCGAGCTGGTTCCTCACGTCGCCGCCTTCGCCGGCGCTGACGATGTCGTTGTTCCGCGACCCGAGCGCGGGACGGACCGCCTGGCGGGCGTTCGACGCCACCGCGGTGAAGCACGACACGTTCGTCTTCGATGCCAACGGCCAGCGGGTGCTGACGTGGAAGGTGTCGCAGAACAGCCTCTCGCAGTGGAGGACGGCCATCGGCGCGGCGGTGCGGCAGTTGCCGCCGTGAGCCGTCTGCACTCGCCCCGACGTCGACGAACCGCGCGTGGCAGGCCATACCGCTGGGTGCTCACTCGACCCAGCACCTGTCATGCGCGTGCACTGTCCATCGGCGAGGCCAGGCCAGCGTAAGCAGCCGAGTTCATTTATGCTTCACCTCGGCACACGGCCTGCTCAGAGCTCACCTCATGCGGCTCTGGGGCGTCCTCGTCATCATCAGTCTCGGTGGTTGTGAAGGCGCCGTGTTGGGCGGGGCCGCCAGCGGCCTGGGAGCGCCAGACTCCCGGGTGCCAGCGAGCGACCCTTCGCCCGTGACGGCGGAAGCGGGCGAGCCCAGCGGCCCCTTCCCGTCGTCCGCCGAGCCGGTCGCCCCCTTCACCTGTCAGCCGGGCCTGGCGGCCCTGGAGCCGCTCCAGCGCCTCACCCGCGAGCAGTACCGGCTGGCGCTCACCGGTCTCTTCGATGGGCCCGCGCTGTCGCTGGTCGACGCCGAGCTCGCGGCGCTGCCACCCGACGTCCTCGGGCAGGCGCTCGAGGCGACGGACCGCGCGCGTTCCTTCGCCGAGGCACAAGTCCTGCTCTTCAACGCCATCGCCCACAAGCTGGGAGACGCGATGGGGAGCGCTCCGCAGCGCCTCGATGGGTGCCTCGCCAACCCGAGCCCCGACACCGCCTGCCTCGAGCGCGCGCTGGGCACCCTTGCGACGAAGGCGTGGCGACGTGACGGGGCCCGCTTCCCACGTCTGCGCGCCGTCTGCCACCCCGCCTCGCGGACGGCAATGGCCTGCATCGTGTCCTTCCGGTAGGCGTGCGTGAAAGTCGCTGCCAACACGACGTAGTCCCCTCGCCAAGGCGAGGTGGACGATGGAGAAGCAGTCGAAGGTGCGCTCGGCGCAGCGAGAGCTCGAACGTTGGCGAGCGGAGCACGGC
>JADCJJ010000565.1 GCA_020247085.1 Myxococcaceae bacterium
AACGACTGCGACGGCCGCGCCGACGAGGACTTCAACCTCATGAGCGACGCGGCGAACTGCGGCATGTGCAACCGGGCCTGCATTCCACCTCCCTTCGTGGCGACGACGGCCTGCGGCGGCGGCCAGTGCGGGCTGACGGCGTGCGTGCCGGGGCGCGGCGACTGCAACTCGAGCTACGTCGACGGCTGCGAGGTGGACACGAGCTCGACGGTGGCCCACTGCGGCCAGTGCGGGCGGGCCTGCAGCGCGCCCAGCGTTGCGACGTACAGGTGCACCAGCGGCGCGTGCGGCATCAACGCCTGCGCGGCCGGCCGGGGCGACTGCAACGGCGGGTTCCTCGACGGGTGCGAGGTCGACACCACCACCTCGGTGACCCACTGCGGGGCGTGCGGCGCCACCTGCGCCATCGCCAACGGCACGCCGCGGTGCGTGAGCGGCACCTGCCAGGTGAACACCTGCACCGGCACGTTCCGCGACTGCAACGGGAGCGCCGCGGATGGCTGCGAGACGAACGTGGCCACGTCGACGTCGAACTGCGGCGCCTGCGGGCAGGTGTGCAGCCGGCCCTTCTCGTCGGCGAGCTGCGTGAGCTCGACCTGTCAGTACGCCTGCCTGCCGGGGCGCGTGGACGCCGATGGAGACCCCTCGAACGGGTGCGAGCTGGGCTGCACGGTGACGGGCGTCGACGTGCCCGACCTCGCCTTCGAGGACGCGAACTGCGACGCGCTCGACGGGCAGGTGACGGCGGCCATCTTCGTGGCGAAGACCGGCAGCGACGCCAACCCCGGTACGCGAGCGGCGCCGAAGCTGACCATCGGCGGGGGCATCAACGCGGCGCTGGCGGCGGGGCGGACGCAGGTGCTCGTGTCCGAGGGCCAGTACGACGAGCGGGTGACGCTGTCGTCGGGCATCGGCGTCTACGGCGGCTACTCGGCGGCCAACGGCTGGGCGCGTGCGGCGACGTACGTCACCACCATCAACAGCCCGGCGGCCGAGGGCGTCGTGGCGCAGAACCTCGCTGCGGCGACCGAGCTGCAGCTCGTCACGGTGCGCGCGGCGAACGCCGTCGGCCAGGAGGCGAACGGTGACGGGCGCTCGAGCGTGGCGGTGCTGGCGCTGGACAGCACCGGGGCGCTGACGGTGCGTGGGTGCACGCTGCGGCCGGGCGCGGGCTCGGCGGGCAGCGCTGGCGCCCCGGGGACGGTGGGCGCCACCGGTGGTCCCGGCGCGCCTGGCGCCGCGGGCGCTGCGGGCGCCCCCGGAGCGTCGCCGTGTGGCGCCAGCGGCGGGGCGGGCGGGCCGAGCGTCAGCGGCGAGGCGAACGGGAGCCAGGGCTTCGGCGGCGTGACGGCGCCTTCAGGGGCGACGGGCGGCAACCCGGGCTCGGGCGGCACGCGCGGCGACTGCTCGACGTTCGCGGCCAGCAACGGCGGTGACGCGCCGCCGGTGACGGCCAACGGCGGCGCCGGGCTGCCGGGCGCGCACGGGTTCCCCGGCGCGACGCTGGGCACGCTGCTGTCGGGTGCGTACCGGCCCCCCACCGGCACGGCCGGAGCGACGGGGCAGGCCGGCGGCGGGGGCGGCGGGGGCGGCAGCGGCGGGGGCACGCAGCGCGGCTCGGGAATTCTGTGCACGGGCTGTTCGAGCCTCACCAGCGGGGGTGGGGGCGGAGGCGGCGGCGGGGGCTGTGGAGGCACCGGCGGCGCGGGAGGCCGCGGCGGCGGCGGCAGCTTCGGCGTGCTCGCCGCGAACGCGCCAGTGACGGTGACGGCCAGCACCATCGTCACGGCGGGCGGCGGCGCAGGTGGAGCGGGCGGCGCGGGTGGCCAGGGCGGGCCTGGCGGCACCGGCGGCTCTGGAGGCGCGGGACAGACGTACTCGGGGAGCTGCAGCAGCAAGCGCGCAGGGAACGGCGCGCAGGGCGCCTCGGGCGGGCCCGGCGGCTGGGGCGGCGGGGGCAGCGGCGGCACGGGCGGCCCCAGCGTCTGCGTCGCCTACCGCGGTCCGGTGGCGACGTTGACCGGCGGCGCCTGCAGCAACGCACCGCCGGCGACGGGTGGCCCCGGTGGGTCGAACGGCGCCTCGAGCGCGCCCCCGGGCACGGCGGGCGCGTCGACGAACCTCAGCGTGCTGCCCTGACGGTCGGGGGCGGCGCACCCCGGGCAGGCCAGCGGGTCTGGCGCGCGCGCGGCGTCGTCCATACGCCACGCGCATGCGAGCGCTCCCCCTCTTCGTCCTCGTCGCCGGGCTGACTGGCTGCGCCGTCATCAACCAGGGCGAGGTTGGCGTCATGCGCCGCTGGGGCCGGCTGGACGAGAAGGCCGTCGAGCCCGGTCTGGTCTTCTACGAGCCGGTGTCCACGCAGGTGCTGCGCGTGCCCGTGCGGCTGACGACGGTGACGGTGGACTTCACGCTGCCCTCGAAAGAGGGCCTCAACGTCGACGCGCAGATCAGCATTCTCTACCGGGTCGAGGCCGAGCGGGCCCCCCAGGTGCTGGGCACCATCGGCGAGAACTACGAGGAGGAGCTCGTCGTGGCGGTGTTCCGCTCGGCGGCGGCCGACGTGAGCGCGCGCTTCTTCGCCAGGGACCTGTACTCGGCCGAGCGCGGCCACATCGAGAAGGAGATCAAGAAGCTGATGACCGAGGTGCTCGCCGGCCGGGGCTTCATCATCGAGGCGGTGCTGATGAAGGCCATCGCCCTGCCCCCGGGGCTCGCCAAGGCCATCGAGAGCAAGCTCTCGGCCGAGCAGGACGCCGAGCGCATGCAGTTCCTCATTCAGCGCGAGAAGCTCGAGGCCGACCGCAAGCGCATCGAGGCCGAGGGCCAGCGCGACGCGCAGAAGGTGGTCGCCGAGGGGCTCACCGAGCCGGTGCTGCGACTGCGCGCCATCGAGGCCTTCAAGCAGCTGGCGACATCGCCGAACGCGAAGGTCATCGTCACCGACGGCAAGTCTCCGCTCCAGGTGGCCGGCGACGGGCGCTGACGCCTGCCGGCACTTCGTGTCTCTCGCGCACCCCGGCGGTGAAGCCGCGCCGCGACCCACCGTCGCGCACACCAGCAGAAGACGGGGGGTGCACGCGGGTAGGCTGAAGTGCTACCTGCTCCCACCATGAACAAGCTCCTGGGCGCGCTGAGCGTGTTGCTGCTGGTTGGCTGCGGTGGGAGCGAGGCGGACGTGGCCGAGGGGCCGGTGCCGGACGACGCGACGGCCGAAGAGACGGGCGAGCTGTCGGCGCGGGTGAGCTCCTACGTCGTGCTCCGCAAGGACCTCCGGCGCTGCGTTTCGCCGATGTGCGGCGGCTGGTGGGTGCGTGACGTCAACCGGGCGACGGTGCGCGAGGTGTACGTGAGCGGGTTCGACTTCAAGCCCTCGGGCCTCACCGACGAGGTCCAGGTGAAGGTGACGGAGGCGAGCGACGGCGAGGTGGTGCTCCGGGGCCGCCTGGGGCCGACCGAGCCGCGGTTCGGCACCCGCCCCTTCGTGGTGGCAGAGGCGTACCGCGGCATGCCGGGGGTGTCGGTGGGCGCGGGCGAGGTGTTCTCCACCGTCGAGCGGGCGCTCGGCGTTCACTGCGTCACCACGCCCTGCCCCGACCTGCGGGCGCGGCGGCTGCACTCGAGCGACTCGACGCTCCTGCACGGCGTCGAGGTCTCGCGCGCCGCCAGGGCGAGCGTCGACGCGAGGTGGCTGAAGCACCGCGTGACGGACCGGGGCGCGGTGGTGGCTGCGCGCGTGGTGACGAGAGGCCGCGAGACGGTGCTTGACGTCGGCCAGGTCTTCATGCGCCTGCCGGAGCCGCTCCAGTCATGCCCGCGCCTGCAGCTCCAGCAGTGCCCCGCGGGGCGCACCCTGTCCTGGGCGCGCGACGAGAGCCGGTGCCTCATGCCGACGGGCTGCGTGCGCACCGTGTCCTGCCCGCAGATTCGCCCGTACTGCGAGCCCGGCTACACGCCGGTAGTGTGGAGCGGCGGCCCCGACGCCTGCCCTCGCGCCGCCTGTGACCCCGAGTGGGTGACGAACTGACGCAACACCGAACCGGCCTGCGCTCGGAGCCGTGACGGCCTGGCGCCGGGGTCCGACAGCTTCGCCACGTCGAGGCGGTACCGGCACGGCTGGACCCGCGCCGTGGTTCGGCTCCAACCCCCTGCAGCACCAGGCGTCTGGGCGACGTGAGCGCCCCTGCGCCGCCGAGGCCACAGGGTGGTCGGGGCGTTGCCGAATTCGGGCTGGGCGAGGGCCACCGCGCCCGCCGACAACCCTCCAGTCTGTCTCACCCTGGAGGACACCATGCCGGTTGGCGGAGCGAGTTCGAGCAGCAGGTCATCAGGGCCCAGCACGCGCTCGTCAGGGCCCAGCACGCGCTCGTCAGGGCCCAGCACGCGCTCATCAGGGCCCAGCACGCGCTCGTCAGGGCCCAGCACGCGCTCGTCAGGGACCAGCACCACGAGCGCCGCTGGGCAGGCCCGCCCCGGGGCCGCGAACACCTCGATGGCCCGTGCGCGTGAGGCCGACCGCGCCAGCGTTCCCGGCTACGCCGGCCGCAGCTCGTTCAGCCCGGGAGCCTCGGCTCAAGCCCGCTCCGGGGCCGCGAACACCTCGATGGCCCGTGCCCGCGAGGCCGACCGTGCCAGCGTTCCCGGCTACGCCGGCCGCAGCTCGTTCAGCCCGGGTCCCTCGGCCCAGGCCCGCTCCGGCGCCGCGCACACCTCGATGGCCCGTGCCCGCGAGGCCGACCGTGCCAGCGTTCCCGGCTACGCCGGCCGCAGCTCGTTCAGCGAGGGGCCCCGCCCCGGCGCCGCACACACCTCGATGGCCCGCGCCCGCGAGGCCGACCGCGCCAGCGTTCCCGGCTACACGCTCGCGCGGGGGGCGACGGGGGAGCGGGTTCGCGCCCTGCAGAACGAGTTGCGCTCCGCCGGCTTCAACCCGGGCAAGGTCGACGGCGTCTTCGGCAGGCGAACCGAGCGGGCGCTGCGCGACTACGAGCGCTCCCTCGGCCCTGGCGGCGGCACCGCGCGGGCCCCCGCTCGTGGCTCGACAGACCTCGTCCGCAACATCAAGGACGTTGAGCGGCGTATGCCTGGCACGGGGAACTGCGCCAGGGCCGTCAACCGCGCCATCAAGGCGACGACCGGGGTGCGCATCTTCGGCAACGCCAATCAGCTCAAGCACTCCATCCACAAGGCCGGCTTCCGCGAGGTGAAGCTGAGCCTCGAGGAGGCGCTCAAGACCCCCGGGCTCGTGCTCACCTGGGACCGCACGAACACCCCCGCCGGCTCGCGGTACGGCCACACCGCCATCACCACCGGCGACGGCAAGACGTCCGTCAGCGACTACGTCGAGCGCGACACCCTCGCGTCCAGCGACCGCATGGACCGGCAGGGCCTGCGCGTCTTCCAGCGGGTTCCGTGAGGCCTGGTGCGCTAGAACGGGGGCGCATGACGAGCGGTACCAGCCCGGTCTCTGCCGAGTACTCGAAGCTGCCGGCCCGCGTGCGCCTCGTGGCCCGGGCCGACGGCGTGACGGTGGCGAGGTACGAGTTCACCCGCGGTCGAATCACCCTGGGCAGCGCTCCCGGCAACGACGTCGTCATCGAGCACCCGACCGTCTCGCGACGGCACCTCGAGCTGTCGCGCGAGGGCGAGGCGCTGTACGTGAAGGACCTGCAGTCGATGAACGGCACGCGGCTGGCCGGCTCCCGCATCGGAGAGGCGTTCGTCTCGGTCGGTCACGTACTGCTCGTGGGCCTCGTCGAGCTGCGGCTGGAGAGCGGTGACGAGCCCGAGGCCGTGAGGTTCGGGGGGCTCGAGGCGCGCTCCGCGGTGATGCGGGCCGCCATCGAGCAGCTCGAGGCGCTCACGCACGCGCCGGCGCCTGTGGTGCTGCTGGGCGAGCCGGGCACGGACCACGCCGCCGCGGCCCGGGCCCTTCACCTCGCCGGCCCGCGCACCGAGCGCCCGTTCGAGCGCGTCGACTGCAAGACGGCGACGGCCGCCGAGCTCTTCGGGCACTCACAGGACGCGCTGCAGGGCGTCGACCGTGAGCGGCGCGGCGCGCTCTCGAGGGCCGGCGGTGGAACCGTCTTCTTCGACGGCCTCGAGGCGCTCCCGGTGGAGCTGCACCAACCGCTGGCGCGCGCCCTGAGAGAGGGCCTCGTGCGCCGGCTGGGCGACGGGCGCGCGCGCACCCTCGAGGCGCGCGTCATCGCGGCGACGACCGACGAGGCCAGTGTTCCTCCACCGCTGCTCGCGCCCTTCGCGAGCGCGCGCGTGCGCCTGCCGGCCCTGCGCGAGCGACGAGACGACCTGCCCCTGCTGGTGCGCGGCATTCTCGAGCAGCTGGGACCCAGGGCCCGCGGCTTCTCGCTGTCTCCCGAGACGCTCTCTCAGCTCGACGCGCACCACTGGCCCGGGAACGTCGACGAGCTGCGCGACTTCATCGAGAAGGCCCTGGCGCTCGGGCGGGTCCCCAGCCCGGCGGCGACGATTGGTGACGACGACGACGAGGGCGCCGCCGACGCCGCGGCCGAGCCCCCACCCCCGGAGACGCCCCTCGACTACAGACAGGCGCGCGAGGCGGCGCTCGCCTCGTTCGAGCGTGAGTACGTCGGCCATCTGCTGCGCACCTTCGACGGCAACGTGTCGAAGGCATCGCGTGAAGCCGGCCTCGACCGCGCGTACCTGCACCGGCTCATCAAGCGCCACGGCCTCGACGCGAAGTGACCCGGGCGGCAGGAGGCGCCGGGGGCTTCGGGCCTTCGCCAGCGCCTTCTCCGGGGCCGCGCCGGCCGCGATGCGATACGACTCGACCCTCGATGCCTTCGACCTCGCCCCGCCCCCGCGCCGCCGCCCCCATGTTCGGTGCGCTGCTGATGACGGTCCTCTCGGCTGAGCCCTCGTACGAGAAGGTGGAGGAGACCGATGGCGTCACCGTCGAGCAACGGCCGGTGGCGGGCTCGAAGTTCGTCGAGCTGCGCTTCACGATGCTGAGCGACAAGACGCCGAAGTCCCTCTGCGCGGCGGCCTTCGGTGACGGCAAGTTCGACCCCCAGGAGCCCGACCTCAAGGCGCGCGCCGTCGTGTCCGAGAGCGAGGACGAGCGGGTGACGTACGACGAAATCACCCCGCCGCTGGTCAGCAACCGGGACTACGTGGTGCGCGTGCGCCGCTTTTGGGAGGGCGCCGCCTGCCAGCTCGTCTTCGAGGCGGTCCCCGGCGTGGGCCCCGCGCCGAAGGACGGCTGGGTGCGCATCACGAAGCTCAAGGGCTTCTGGCGCTTCGAGCCCGCCGAGGCCGGGCGCACGCGCTTCACCTACGTCGTCTTCTCGGACCCGGGCGGCTCGCTCCCGCCCTTCCTCGTCGAGGGCAACCGCCGCAAGCTGGGGCTGCGCTGGGTGAAGATGATTGACGCCCGCGGCACGAAGCCCTGAGCCCGGCCATGGGCCCCCGCGCAGGGCGACGCCGCTGGCCCCCGGCCATCAGCCGCCGCGCAGCACCGTCGGCAGCAGGGCCTCGAGCCGCGCGCGCAGCGAGTCGGGCGCGGCGAAGCGCCCACCGCAATGGAAGGCCGAGGCGATGGCGTGGACGTGAATGAGCTCGGCGCGCGCCGCGTCGACGTCGACGCCGGCGGTGGCGTCACCCTCGGACAGGGGCGAGAGGCGCTGCGTCGCCGCCGACAGGCCCAGCGCCCGCTTGCCGACGACCTGCTTGTCACAGCGGCAGGCAGCCTTCTCGTTCGACAGGCCGCACCGCGCCTGCAGGAAGGCGCCGAGGCGGGCGCGCGCCCGCGACAGCCGCTGGCGCAGCGCATCGTGCCCGATGCCCAGCACCTCGGCTGCCTCGGCCGCGTCGAACCCGAGCAGCTCGACCAGCACCAGCGCCAGGCGCTCCTCGCGCCCCAGCATCATCAACATGCCCTGCGTGCAGCCCAGTCGCACCTCTTCGAGCAGCGCCTGGTCCTCAGGCGAGGCAGGCGGCTGCGTGGCGGCGAAGGCGAGGCCCTGCTCGAGCAGCGCCGCGAAGCCCTCCTCGGTGAGCGCGCGCACCTCGGCCCGCCCGGGCCGCAGCGAGAGCACGTGCCGCACGGCGATGCGGTGCACCCACGTCGAGAGCGAGCTCCTCGCCTCGAAGCCCGACAGGTTCGTCACCACCTTCACGAGCACGTCCTGGGCCGCGTCCTCGGCGTCGCGGACGTCACCCAGCATGCGCAGGCAGAGGCGGAACACCGGCTCCTCGAGCCGCCGGCACAGCGCCGAGAGCGCCTCACCGTCACCCGCGACGGCGCGCGCCGCCAACGCCTCGAGCGGCGCCGTCACGGCCCCACCCACGAGAGCAGCCATGACGAGAAGCGCTCGGGCGCCTCGAGCTCGGGCGAGTGCCCGCAGTCGTCGAAGCGCACCACCTCGGCCTCTGGGACGGCGCGCGTGAAGTCCGAGTGGCGGTGGGTGCGGTCTTTGCCGCCGACGACGACGGCGCAGCGCACCGGCGGCGCAGCGGACGGCGGCGGTGCGCTCGCCTCGTAGCCCTGCATGAGCGAGGCGAGGCAGAAGCAGCCCCCGAAGTCGAAGGCCTCGTCCGCGGCCGCAATGAAGGGCGCGCGGAAGCGCCGGTCGGAGGTGGACGCGCGGTACCAGCTGCCAGCGACGGCGCGGGTGCGCAGCGCGAGCAGCAACTGCCCGACCACGGGCGTGCGCACCAGCCGGCGGCGGTCGACCACGTCGGCCCAGCGCGCGAGGTCGTCCCAGCTCGAGACCTGCGGCAGCACCAGCGCCTGCACGTGCGACGGCTTACGAACCGCCAGCGCCCGGGCCACCACCCCGAGGTAGCAGGGGAACACCAGCACGCGCGGGCCCACCGCCTCGAGCACCGCCTCGGTGGCCGCGGCGAAGGCCTCGACGGTGAAGTCGAAGGCGCGCGCGGGCACCGACCCGCCCGTCCCCGGCGGCTCGTACAGCACGACGTCGGCGCGCCCAGCGAACGCCGCGAGGAGCGCGTCGGCGTGCTCGATGACGTTGGGCCCGTCGCTGGCGATGAGGAGCCGCGGCCCCGATGGGCATGGCGCCGCGCGGAGGCGTGCGCGGCCCCCGGGCGTGTCGACGAAGGACAGGCCCGGCCGCGTCGAGAGGGCGCGGCGCGGGTCGAGGCGCGCCGCCGTGCCGAGCAGGGGCACGTGGTCGACCCAGAGGCCCCTCATGACGCCGCTCTTCCAGCCGGGGTGACGCCTGGCGCCTCACCGTGGGCCAGGCGGCCCTCACCACGTGGGGCGGCGCTGGCGCTGGTGACGCCAGGGCGCGCGCGGCCGCTCGGGTGCCCGTGCGTCGACACGCGCGCCTCGCATCGCCCCCGGCGCCCGTCGGCGGCCGCGGCCGGGACACGGCCCGGCCGGTGACCCGCGCGCGAGGCCCGCGGCGCTCGGCCTCGCCCTCGGGCCGCGCTCATCGCGCCACCTGCGCGCTGGCCTGGCCGGCGGCCGCGTCGAGCAGCACCGGCGCCTTGAACCAGGTGACGCTCACCTCGGCCCCGAGCGCGTCCTGCGCCGCGCGCTGCCGCGCCGCCGTCCAGAACACCCTCGCCTCGTCGGCCGAGGCCCACAGTTCCACCAGCCCGGCGCCGCCGGAGGCATCCGTCACCAACGACGCGCGCACCACGCCGCCCGGGAGCCCGTGCGCCTCGGCGAGCGCCCTCAACCGCGCCGTGGCGTCGTCGACGGCCGGCGCCCACACCCACACCACCGCGGCGTCCGCCCGCAGCGCGTGGTGGGGCAACGCCGTGCCCGAGGCTGGCACTCCCTCGACCGTCCATGGCGCGTCGAGGATGCGCACGTCTCCGTCGACGCCGCGCGTCTTCCGCACCCGCTCGTGCCACGCCGCGTCGAACGCGCGCTCGGCGCTCTCCCGGTCGGCCCACAGGTACAGCCCACCGAAGCGCCGGTCCTCGCTCAGGGTGTACGCCTTGTGCGCCAGCTTCGGCATCGCGGCGTACGTGGGCAGGGAGTCGATGAAGCGGCGGGTGACGAGGAAGTCCGGGGCCCACCACGGCGTCGGCACGCGCGTGAAGACGACCGCCCGGGACTCTCGAGGGCCGAGCGGGAAGGGCGCGGGCGGGTGGGTGGACGAGGGGGCGGCGGGGAGCGTCGCGCAGGCGGTCAGCAACATGAGGGTCACTCCGGCGATGCGGGTCATGCCCCATGGAGTCCCGGGCCCGGCGAGGTGTGACAGGGCTCCGGGCACCACGACGCCTCTGCCCCACTGCCTTCGTCACCCGCGTCGAGTGCCCGGCGCACCTTACGCGAACCGCTCGCGTCGTCACGACACCCCGGTCAGTGGCCCCTCGGCCCCTCGACGCGACGCAGGGCCCACGCGCCGGCCGAGGCAGGGCGCGTCGAAGCCAGGGGCCTCCCGCGACGCCGGTGCCTGCCCGCCCGCGCGCCCGATGGGCCAGACGTACCCCTGCGCCTCCGGCGGCCGGCGCGGTCGGGCTCACCCGCACGGGAGCGAGCCGGCGATGGCGTCGATGGGCCGGCCCTCGCCCGGCGTGGGGCACAGCCCGAGGAGCCGCTCGACCGTCGGCCTGACGTCGGCCTGGGTGACGTCGGCCGTGGAGCCGCCGCGAACGAGGTCTCCAGCCGCGAGGACGAAGACGTCGCGGCTCGCACCGTACGCGGAGTGTGAGGTCCACAGGCGCCCGGGGCCTCGGCCGTGGTCGGCCGTCACGATGAGCGTCGTCAGGCGGCGCTCCTCGGCCCCCCAGCGGCGCACCTCCTCGAGGAGGGTCGCGATGACGTCGTCCGCGCGACGGAGCGCCTCCACCGTGCGCGGCGCATCGCCGAGGTGGGCGTACTCGTCCATGTCGAGGAGCGCGAGGTGCAGGAGGCGCGGGCGGTGCGCGCGCAGGTGCGCCACCGCGCGGCTCGCCGTGTCCGCGTCCCAGCGGGCGTCTTCCCAGGGTGGCCCACCCGGCGTCGGGGGCCCCCGGGGTGGGACATCGACCGTCACCGCGCCGTCCCGCGCCGACGCAGCGAAGGCCAGACGCGCCCACGAGGCGAAGACGGCGACCTGCTGGGGCGGGAGCGAGAGCCTGCGCGCCACCGCCTCGGCGAGCGTCTCGTGCGTGATGCGCCCGCAGTCATTGTCGGCGCAGGCCGTCCGCCGGCCTGCCGCCAGCGCCTGGTACCCCGGCAGGCTGAGCGGAACGCTCGACGAGGTGGTCGCCGGCAGCGCCACGCCGTTCTTCGCCACCACCTCGAGCAGCTTCGGCATCGCGCGCGCCGGCCCTGCGAGCGCGCCCGGCCGGTCGAGCACGTCCTGCCAGCGGGCGCCGTCGAGGGTCACGAGGATGACGCGGGCCCCGCGCTGGAGCGCCGACGCCGAGACAGCCGGCTGCTCGCGCGCTTTTGCGACAGGCACCGCGAGGCGCTCGACCCGGGTGGTGGCCACCACCACCGAGCCAAGGACGACCACGACGAAGGCGACCAGCCCGAGCGCGCGCACAGCCGATGAACCGCCTGGGCCTGCGCGGTCTTCCCACGGCGCGTGGGGACGCGGCGTCGACGTCAACGCCCGCTCACCGGCCCGCGACCGTGAGGGGATGCTCACGGCCAGGTGACGTTCCTCGTCGGCATGCAGGCTCCGCCCGGCAGGAGAGCCCACGCTCGTCCACACGTGGGCGGCCGCGCGGAGCCTGCGTCCAGGGTGACAGGCCGTGGGCGCGCCTCACTGGAGAGCGCCCGGCCCGGTGGCACCTGATGGGCTGACCGACACCCCGCCTCGCCGTCCCGGAAAAATTCTGTTGTCGTCCGCCAGCCTCGCCTTTCATGTCCACCATGGCGTCCTTCGGTCACGTCGCGGTCGGCCTGGCGGCGGGGCGGGCGGCTCCTCACCCAGCGCGCGTCGCGTGGATGGCGCTCTTCTCGACGCTGTCGCTGCTGCCCGACGCCGACGTCATCGCCTTCAAGCTGGGCATTCCCTACGCGGCCCCTTTCGGCCACCGTGGCGCGACGCACTCCATCGCCTTCGCCGCGCTGTGCGGCGGTGTCGCCTGGCTCGCGCGGCGGGAGCGCTGGCTCCCGGCTCTCACCTTCCTCGTGGTGCTGAGCCACCCGCTGCTCGACATGCTCACCGACGGCGGGCTCGGCTGCGCGCTCTTCTGGCCAGTGACGAGCGAGCGCCTCTTCTGGCCCATCCGCCCGATTCCCGTCGCGCCGATTGGGGCGGGCCTGCTCTCGCCCCGAGGGCTCGTCGTCGTCGTCACCGAGCTCGTCGCCTTCCTGCCGCTCGTCGTCTTCGCCCTGTGGCCCCGGGCCTCGCGCCCTTCCCTACCGGGCGCACCTCGACCCTGACGCTCCGGGCGACGTCGCCAGCCCCCCACTCGAGAAGACGAAAACGCCCTCCCCCGTTGATGGGAGAGGGCGCTCGCTGACGCCTTCCTTGAACGACCTTCGCTACTCCTGGAGCGCCTTGGCGTCGCTGAGGCGCTTGGCGCACTCGGCGCGCGCCCGTACCCACGACGCGGTGTTCTTCAGCGTGATGCTCTTGTCGTAGGCCCCCAGCGCCTCTTCGTACGCGCCCTGCGAGTCGAGGAAGACGCCGAGGTTGTAGTGCGCGCCCGCGTGGTTGGGGTTCTTCTCGATGAAGGCCTTCGTGTCTTCGATGGCCTTGCTGATGTTACCGGCCTTGGCAGTCTCGATGACGGGCTCGAGCAGCTTGTCGCTGTTGTCGAGCTGGACGTAGTTCTGCACGGGCAGCGGCGTGATGTCGTGCAGCAACTGCGCCACCGCCTGGCGCGCCGCAGCCTGCGTCGCCACGTCCTCGGAGGCGTTCTCGAGCGCCGCCTTCCCGATGTACTCGGTCTCGGAGAGAATGGCCCGGCCCTTGGCGTTGAAGACGGTGGCCGCGAGCACCACCTTGCCGTTCACCACCGGCACGGTGACGCTCCGGCCGTTCACGTTGCGCACCTCGGTGCCCGACGTGGCGCCGTACTCGAGCACGTCGAGGCGAACGCCAACCTCTTCAGCGGTCTGGCCAGCGCCCGTGCCTCCGCTCACCTGCACGGTGCGACCGACGATCTTGACGGTGATGCCCTCTTCGGTGCGGTCCTTCACCATCAGGCGCCCCGTCGTGCGGGCCTGCGAGGTCAGCTCCGAGATGATGAACTCGCGGGCACTCCGGCGGCCTTCGGACTGGACCACGGTGAGCTGGGTGGCGCGACCCAGGTTGTATTTCGCAGGCTGGAACGTCGTGATGCCGATATGCGGGACGCAGCCCGCACCGACGACCAGCATGAAGGCGACCGTGGCCGTCGCACGAAGGATGTTCAACATGGTGTAGGGCCCCTTTCGGGCGTTGAGGGTGAAACGAGGTGCACTGACAAAGACCTCGGCTCGATATTCAATCCCATGCCCCTCCCAACCGTGAGCAAATTTGTTCCAGCAAAGCCCCGCGCGGCCGGTGGGCGCGTCTGACGGGGGAATCGCGCGTACGGGCTCGGCGCTGAAGAGGCGGGTGACCGCGCCGTCGAGGGCGCGGCACCCGGGGTCGTCCACCGACGCCGCTACTGCGGAGACGGGTACTGCCGCTGCACCACGCAGAGCCCCTCGCCGGCGTTCAGGTGCCCGAGCGTCGACAGGTTGTAGGCCATGTAGTCGTACAGGTCCTTCAGCCCCCCGGCGCCGCCCATGGCGTTCACCGGCACGCCCTTCGGGTCATAAGCGAGGGCGCCCATCGTGCGCTCCGTGCTGCTGGTGGCGCCGCAGTACCGAATCGGCAGCCGCGTGCCCTGCGCGTCGGCGAGCGCCTCGAGGTCGACTCCCTGCAGGTCGGCGTTGGTCACCGACACCATCGCCGGCGCCGTCATGCCCGCGGGCACCGACTTGCGCGCCGCGATGGCGTCGAAGCGCAGCGGCGCGTCCTCCTCGAGCGCGTCCCAGAACGGATGGTCGTTGTGCAGCGTCACCTGCGCCACCGCCTCGGCGCCGTTCGCACCCAACTGCACGCCGCGGCTGTCCATCGGCGTCAGCTCCTGGTTCTTGCAGTTCTTGTACGAGGCCGGCACCCGCCACCCGAAGCTGAAGTTCACCACCTTCGGAATGCGCGCGTAGTCGTACGCCGCGACGGTGCTGCGGCAGGCCGGCGTCCCCATGGCCCCGCGGTACGTCGCCGTGCCCTTCACCCAGTACGACCAGCCGTTGGCCCGCATCGTCTGGTACGCGGCCTTCGCGTCGGCGTCGAGGTTGACGTCGATGGGGTTCCCGTCGGCGGCGACCAGGTCGAACCCGAACGCGTACTTCGCCGTCGTCGAGAAGGCCGGCGTGCCCGCCACCGCGTTCTGGTTGGTGAGGCGCACGAGCGGAAACGCCTTGCCCTCCATCTCCTTGGCTGCGACCGGCCCCTCCTTCGCCAGGTCGATGGCCCACGGCCCCGTCGCGCGCGCCACCACCGGACCCGTCATCGCGGGCGCGTTGGGGTTCATGTCGGGGTTCGACGACAGCGTGACGTTGTCCACCGTCGTGACGAGGTGCTCGTACTTCACCTCCCAGCCGTCGATGAAGAACGGCTCGGTCGAGCCAGCCTTGGGCGGAAAGCCGAAGCCCTCGCTGGCCGACTCCTCGGCGGTGATGGTGACGAGGAACGCGCCAGTCACGGCCGCCATCGCGGGGGCGGTGAAGGCGCGAAAGGTGACGGCGCCGCCATCGACCGCGGCCCCACCCCCGCTCCCTCCGCCGGCGCCACCGGCCGAACCGCCACCGGCGCCACCGGCGTCGGGCGTCGAAGGGGTCGGCCCGCAGGCGGCCAGCACGGCCGTCAGCGAGAGCGCCGCGACGGCGGCGGCGAACGACTTGAAGCGCTTCATGTCTACCTCGTTTCAGTGAGAACTGCGTTGTCCCAGGTGCATCAGGTGCCGCTCGGAAGGAGCTCGAAGCGATAGGGCCCGGCGGTGGCCCGCAGCGCGTTGAAGAGCGAAGTGTCGGCCTGCTCGGCCGTGGCCGTCTCGTCGCGGAACCGGTAGCGCACCGGGTCCATCGACCCCTGCTCGAGGGTGGCGAAGTTCACCGCGCTGAAGAAGGCCCGCGCGTCGACCTGGAGCCAGACGACCGCGCCCTCGCTGAAGGTGGCCTCGAAGGCGACGGGCGAGACGATGCGCTGCTCGCAGATGGGGTTCGACGACGGCAGCGCCGGGTTGCGCGGCGGCGTGACGCGGTTGCTCCCGATGCGCAGCGCGCCCTCGAAGGGCCAGGAGAACCCGCCCCGCGAGGCCTCTCCGGCCACCTGCAGCACGACGGTGCGCTCGTCGTCGGCGTTGACGTCGCCAGCCGTCAGCCACAGCGCCGCCGAGCGCGTCGGCAGGTCGCTGCCCACCCCGTCGACGGGGAACGGCTGCGGCGTCGGGTCGAGCGCGTCGAACACCTGCCCGCCGCGCACCTCGCCGGTGGTGATGCCCGGCGCGACGCAGGGGGCCTCTTGCGCGCCCGAGGCCGTCGTCGGCGCCACCGTGCTGAAGTACAACGCTCCGATGTAGACGCGCGCCGTCGTCAGGGTGACGTCGAAGCCCCGTGGCGTCGAGAAGCGCAGCGGCTGCCCGGCCACCGCGCCGACGTCGGGCGCTGCGCTCGCCTGCGCCCTGATGCCGACGAGCCGGTTCCCGGTGGTGTCGACGCAGCCGGCGCACGCGAGCAGGGCGCCGAGCACTCCCAGCATCACGTGCGCCGCCCGCTTCATGGAGCGCCCCCCAGGGAGAAGGCCAGCGTCAGCAGCACGGTGCGCGGCGCGCCGGCGGTGAAGTGCCGCACCGGCACCAGCGTCGGGAACGGCGGCGCCGTGCGGAAGTCCGAGGCGAAGTTGAACTCTGACAGCCGGTAGCGCGTGTCGAAGAGGTTGAGCGCCGACAGGCCCAGCGTGACGCCGCGCCACGAGGCCTCGACGTTGGCGTCGGTGACGAAGATGACGTCGCTCCGCTCGCCGAAGGGCAGCGCCCGCCGGCCGACGTACGTCACGCCCACCCCCGCGCGGACCTCGACGGCGGCGTCGAAGAGCCGCCACGGCAGCGCCTTGAACAGCGCCGCGTCGAGCCGCAGCACCAGGTCGGGCACGTACGGCACCAGCAGCCCCGTGTCGTCGAACTGCGAGCGCACGAAGGTGCCGTGCCCCTGCACGTCGAAGAAGCCGCCCCGCGCGCGCGCCTGCACCAGCCCGCCGAGCCGCGACGTCGAACCCCCGATGAGGTTGCGACCCTCCTGCTCGTTGAAGACCAGGTCCTTGTCGACGCGCGTGCCGAACACCACCCCGCGCGCCGAGACGTCGAGCGTCTCGTCGAGGAGCTTCGCGGCGTACACGACGCCGCCCTCCCAGGCGCGAATCGAGGCGAAGGGCGTCTCGCGGTTCTCGGTGACGAACTGCGGGTCGACGCTGCGCACGCCGTCGCCGACGCTGCCGGTCAGCGTCACCCCCTTGAACGGCCCCACCAGCAGCGTCGCCCGGGGCATCACGGCGACGCCGAAGGCCGAGGCGCGCTCCGTCGGCTCCCGGTACTGGCCGAAGTCGCGCTGCGCGAGGCAGCTCTGGTCGCCCGGCGGGTTCGCCGCCGACGGGCGCCGCACGTCTCCCACGGCGCAGGCGTCGTTGACGAGGAAGGTGAGCAGGTCGGCCCGCAGCCCCCCGCGCAGCGTCAGCCACGGGGTGAACGAGAGGTTGGCGTCGGCGTACAGCCCCACGTCCGACAGGCGCGACGAGAGGTCGGCGTCCTTCGCGTAGGGGGTGTTGACGTCGGGGCCCGCCAGCAGCCGCTGCTGCTGCGCCGTCACCACGTCGTAGCGGGCGAAGTAGCCCAGCTCGAGCTCCTGGGAGCGCGAGAGGAGCGCGCCCCGCATCCGGCCGTAGCCGCTCGCCACCAGCGTCAGCGCCTCGCTGTCGCGGTCGATGAGGTCGCCCCGCTGCCCGTGCGGCGCCTGCCGCGCCAGCTGCACGTCGGTGAGGAAGCCGGTGAAGTTCTCGCGGATGCGGCTCGAGCGGAAGACGAGCGCCGCCTGCTGGTGCGCGGTGAAGCCACCCAGGTGGTAGTGCAGGTCACCCGACAGGCTCGCCCGCGTCGCGTCGCCGCCCTGCCGCGGGTCGAGGCTGTCGAAGAAACCCACCCGGCCTGCCCGCAGGTCGTCGTCGCGCAGCACCCCCGCCGAGCGGAAGCCCGCCGCGTACCCGATGGCCTGCACCCGCAGGCTCGTCGTCTCGGACAGCCGGCCCTCGTAGCCGGCAGCGGCCCGCGCGCTCTGCGCCGCGCGGTTCTGCCCGAAGCCCGCGGTGCGCTGCAGCGACACGCCCCCGAAGGTCCGCGTCGACGCCGCCGGCGGGCCCCACAGCAGCACCACCCGCTGCGTGTCGAAGGAGCCGTACGTGCCCTTCACCGTCAGCCCGCGCTGCTTGAGCCCCAGCTCGTAGGCCGCGCTGCCGGCCACCGCGAAGTTGCCCTGCCGCGGGTCGAACGGCCCCTCGATGACGCGCAGCTGCTCGACCAACTCGGGGATGACGAAGTTCAGGTCGGCGTAGCCGTTGCCATGCAGGTTGCCGACGTCGTTGACCGGCACGCCGTCGACGGTCAGCTCCAGGTCCTGCCCCTCGCGGGCGTCGAACCCGCGCAGGAAGATGCGCTCCGGGTGCCCGTCGCCCCCTTCGTTGGTGAGCAGGATGCCCGGCGCCAGCTTCAGCAGGTCGCCGGCCGTCTGGCGCGGCACCAGCTTCAGCTGCCCCACCTCGATGCGCAGGTCGCTCGCGCCGCGCGACTTCGGCTCGAGCCGCCCGGTGATGACCGTCGACATCACGTGCTCGCCGTGGCCCCCGTCGAGGGCGTCGTCGAACACCTCGCTCGCGTGCGGCGGGTGCGGCGCCTCGGCCCCGCCCGCTCCGCCGTCGGCGGCGCCGACCCCCGCATCTACCTCGCGCCGGGCCGGCATCGAGAACGACAGTCGCGTGCGCGCCGCCACGGCCACGCCCTCGTGCAGCGCCGGCTTGAACGTCCACCGCGCCAATGCCTCCTTCGCCGCCGCGTCCCACGCCGGGCCCGCCGACTCGAGCACCACGAGGTCTTCGGCGCGCCCCTGCTCGCTCACCGTGAACTCGAGCAGCACGTGGTCCTGCGTCGGCGGCGGCGCGCCCGGGGGCACCGTCGCCTCGGCCCGCGTCAGCACCTCGGGCGGGAGCACCTCGCCGGCGCGCGCCGGCCTCGCCGCGAGCGCGGCGACCAGCACCAGCCAGAGGACGAGACGACAGCGCGACATGGCACCAGCACGCGAAGGAAAGGGGGAGCCGCCGCGCGCTCTGGCGCGACGACGACACGACGGGCCCTTCAGACGCCGGGCGGAGACCCCTTGGGCGCCACCCGCCACACCGCGGTGCGCGCCGCGCCCCGAAGCGCCCGCCGGGCGGGGCCCGTCATCGCGGCCGCCACCGGCACCGCCATGAGCGCCGGCGCCTCGTCGGCCCACGGGTCGCCCTGCGCCTCACACGGGCCGGCGTCGACCCGCGCCGCGTCGAACTCGGCCCCGTCGCACAGGCTCCGCTCGAGGTGCGCGTGGGCCGCCTCGCCCTCGCGAAGGTCGATGAGCACGCCATCGGCCGACACCGTGTGCGCCTCGAGCGCGAAGTGCACCGCCAGCAGGGCCTGCACGCCCAGCAGCGCGAGCGCGCCCACGACGCGAACGACCGGGCGCTGGCTGAGACGGTGCGTCACGGGCCGCGCTTACGGATCAGCCGCGCGGGTGTCAAGGTCACCCGCAGCCGTGTTGCAACAACAACCCGACTGAGCCCAGGCGCGCCGCGAGGCACGGCCCGGGGGCGAGGCGATTCGGGGTAGAACCGCGCCGTGGAGAACGCGGTCGAGGCGAGGGGGCTCATCAAGCGCTTCGGCGGCTTCACCGCCGTCGACGGCCTCGACCTGACGATTCCGAGGGGCAGCTTCTACGCCTTCCTCGGCCCCAACGGCGCCGGCAAGTCGACCACCATCGCGATGCTGACGGGCCTCTTCGCGCCCGACGGCGGCACGCTGAGCCTGCTGGGCCTCGACCCGGTGAAGGCGCCGCTCGAGGTGAAGGCCCGCGTGGGCGTGGTGCCCGAGGAGCTGTCGCTGTTCGAGCGCCTCACCGGGCGCCAGCACCTCACCTTCTGTGGCCGCATGCACGGGCTGGCCGGCGACGAAGCCCAGCGCCGGGCCGACGAGCTGCTCGCGCTGACCGAGCTGTCGTACAAGGCGAGCGCGCTGGTGGCCGAGTACTCGAAGGGCATGCGCCGGCGGCTCGCCATCGCCGCCGCGCTGGTACACGCGCCTGAGCTCGTCTTCCTCGACGAGCCCTTCGAGGGCATCGACGTCATCGCGGCGGGCGTCATCCGCGAGCTGCTCGCCGAGCTGTCCCGGCGCGGGGTGACGCTGCTGCTCACCACCCACGTGCTCGAGATCGCCGAGCGCCTCGCCACGCACGCCGGCATCATCCGCGCGGGCCGGCTGGTGGACGAGGGGGCGGTGCCCGAGCTCGTCGCCCGCAACGGCGTGGCGACGCTCGAGCAGGTCTTCGAGAAGCGCATCGGCGTGCCGGTGGCGCGCGACGCGTCGCTGTCGTTCTACGGGGAGCGCCCCCGTGGCCGCTGAGGGCCGCCGCGCGCCGTCGTTCCTCGAGCACCTGGCGCTGCTGTGGCGGCTGCGGCTCGACATCGGCCTCAACCGGCGCATCGGCCGGCAGCGCTGGCTGGCGGTGGCGGGCTTCGCGGCCTCGGCCTCGCCGGCGCTGGGCCTGGCCGCCAGCGGCTACGCGCTCATGCACCACCCGGTGGTGCGCGAGAGCGACGTGTGGACCGCCTTCGTGGTGCGGCTGCTCCTCTTCGTCACCTCGGCGACGTGGGTGGCCTGGCCGGTGCTGTCGGCGGGCGTCGACGACCACTCGGAGCTGTCGCGCTACGCGGCCTTCCCCATCTCGTCGTTCCGCCTCATGCTGGCCTCGACGCTGGCGACGCTGGCCGAGCCCCGCAGCCTCGTCTTCACCGCGCCGCTGTTGGGCGCGACGGCCGGCGCCCTGCACACGCGGCCGCCATCGTCGTGGGCCACGGTGCTGCTGGGGTTCGCCGCCTACGTGCTCCTCAACGCCGCGCTCGGCCGCCTGGGCCTCAACCTGATGCTCAACGTGCTCCGGCAGCCGCGCAGCGCCGAGCTGCTGGGCGGGGGCTTTCTGGTGAGCCTGCTGCTGGCCTCGCTCATTCCGCCGGTGGACACCAGCTGGCTGCTCCGGCTCGATGACGCCGGTCCCGCCGCCGTGCCCGACACCGTCATCGCCGAAGCGGCGCTGGCGCTGGGCCGGTTCCCGACGGGCTGGTTCGGCCACCTGCTGACGGCGACCGCGGCGGGGCAGCACGCCGTCGCGCTCGCCGACGCCCTGGCCACGCTCGAGCTGGCGCTGCTGGCGCTGGTGCTGGCGTGGGGCGTGCTGCTGCAGTTCCACCGCGTGGCGGCGCGCGGCGGCGTCGTGTCGGCCCGGCGGCGCGCGGCGAACCCCTTCGCCCGCACCGGCGCGACGCTCGCCACGCTGGCGACGCGCGAGGCGCTCGACCTGTGGAACAACCCGCGCGCGCGGCTGCTGGCGGCGGTGCCCTTCGTGCTCCTGGTGCTCCTGAAGCTGCTGTCGGGCCGCGCGCTGCTCGCCTTCTTCTTGAAGGGCGCGACCGACGCCTGGCTGCTGGGCGGCTTCGCCGTCTACGCCGCCGTCGTGCTGTGCTCGACCTTCGCGCAGAACGCCTTCGCCTACGACGGCCACGGCCTGGTGGTGTTCCTCGCCGCGCCGGTGCGCCTGGCGAAGGTGCTGCTGGCGAAGAACCTCGTGCACGGCGCCGTCGGCCTCGCGGCGGCCCTGCTGGTGGTGGCCTTCTCGGTGCCCTACCTCGGCGCGGGCACTCCCACCGAGGTCGCCTGGGCGCTGCTGTCGGCGCTGGCGCTGGTGCCGGTGCTGCTGGCGGCGGGCAACTTCCTGTCGGTGTTCTTCCCGGTGAAGTTCCACGCCGACCTCAAGCGACGCGACCGGCTGCCCTTCGCTGCGTCGCTGCTGGGGCTCTCGGCGGCCGCCCTCGGCAGCGCCCCCTTCGTCGCCGGGCTCGAGGCCGCGGGCGCTGCCGGGCCGTCGCTCGATGCGTGCGCGCGCCTGGCCGGCACGGCGGCCCTGGCCTGGCTCGGGTACGCAGCGCTGACGCCGCTGGCGCTGCGCGCGCTCGAGGCGCGGCGCGAGGCGGTGCTGGCCGCCGTCACCCGCGAGTAGGCCCGCCGCTCAGGCCCCGGCGGGCCGGAGCGTCTTCTCGAAGGCCCGGTACACCCGCTCGAGGAACTGCCGCTGCGCCAGAAGGCCGTTGAGGTCGATGCCGACCGATGGGCGCGGCGTGTCGACCTTGTGCGCGACGACGCCCTTGAGCTCGGCGCGCCCCAGCGGGCCGAAGTCGACGCGCAGGCGCAGTTGGGTGCCCACGCGGAGCTCCGGCGCCGTCACCAGCATGCCACCGGGCGAGAAGTTGATGGCCCGGCACAGCCGCGACCCCGTCGGCAGCACGGCCACCGCGGGGAAGTCGCAGGGCAGCCGGGGCGCGTCGCGCAGCTCCTCGGCGCGCTCGGCGACGGCCGGAGGCTCGACCTCGGTGTAGACCCAGCGGTCGGCGGCACCGAGCACCGGTAGGCCCGTGGGGTCGAGCGTCACGCGGCTGAGGTCGGTCACGCGCCCCCAGGTCCAGGCGACGTGGTGCTCACCGCCGGGGCTGTCGAGCACCTCGAGCCGGCCGCTGCGGCGGAAGGCGCGCACGTGCTCGACGAGCTCGTCGAGGTAGCGGCTCGTGCCGGTACCGGACACGCGCCCGGGGCGATCGGCGAGGCTCGCGAAGATGCGCTTGAGGTTGCTCTCGCTGAGCTGGTCGGGCCGAACGAGGTCGACCACCCCCATCTTGAACGAGGCGCACCAGCGCGCGGCGCGAGTGTCGGCGGTGACGACGACGACGGGCCGATCACCGTGCCCCATCACCTCGAGCTGCTGCAACCCCTCGCCCAGGTCCGTCGGCGCCTCGACCACCATGACGTACGCCGACACGCCGACGAACTGGAGGCGCTCCTGAAGGTCCGGGTCGTCGAACCCGTGCGGGAAGCGCTCGAGCCATGGCGCGGCGATTCGGTCTGACGTGCTCTGCGCCATGGCAGGCTTCTTGGCGAGAACCCCGGTTTGTCGAGCCTGCACGCGCATTTCTTGAAACATCGGCCTTTGGTCCAGAACCCTCAAGTGCGGCCTACCCGAGGGTCCGTAGGGTCTTTCCCCTCACCCTTCGCCGGGGCGCCTGGGGGTCACCCGCTCAGCGAGGCCAGCACCCTGGCCGCAGCGTCGGTGCCGTCGACGACCTTGAGGGCGAGCTCGGCCGACGAGCGGGCGCCCATCTTCTGCATCACCCGGGAGCGATGCACCTCGATGGTCTTGACGCTGATGCCCAGGCGGTCGGCCATCTCTTTGTTGGTGAGCCCCCGGAGCACCAGCCCGAGCACGTCGCGCTCCCTGGCGGTGAGCTGCTTGAGGCGCTCGGCGCCTTCCCGCTGCCGCGCCTCGGCCTCGAGCCGCGCCGAGTCCTGCTCGAGGGCCCGCTGCACCGCCTCGACGACCTCCGCGCCGCTGTAGGGCTTCTCGATGAGGTCGATGGCGCCCGACTTGAAGGCCCGCACCGCCACCTTCAGGTCGCCGAAGCCGGTGAGGACGACGAAGGGGGAGCGCCAGCCCTGGCTCCGCGCCTGCTCCATGACGGCGATGCCGTTCATCTCGGGCATGAAGACGTCGCAGAGCACGCACGTCGGCGACGTCGGCGCGGGCAGCGCCAGGAAGGTCTTCGGCGAGCTGACGTGGCGCGCCTCGAGGCCAACGCTCGCGAGCAACAGCCGCAGTGCCGCCCCGATGGCCTCGTCGTCGTCGAGGACGTAGACGGCTGGAGATTCGAGTGGCACCGCCATTCTTCAATCTTAGTGCGTCTTCTGCTTCACCAGCCAGCGGCGTTCACGGCGACATGTCGGGGTTTATCTCCTGAAGAAGGGAGACCGGCGTCCGTCTGCCCTGATGGAGCTGGCGAAGAACCCGTGCACGGTTCGCCGATGACGGCAGGGGCAGCACGGCAGAAACGGCCGGCTGCGGTGCACTGGGGTTCCTCCGCGCTGGGCCTCCGGAAGTGCCGGAGGGCCGCTTCGAATCGGGTCTGGCGAGACCCTGGCGCGACGGGCGTCGAGGCGCACACGGGCGAGCCGGCGAATGAGCGAAGCCCTCGAAATGCGAAGACTGGCGTCACCCGGAGGGGCTGTGATGGCGCGACGCGGAGTGGTGGGTCATTCGGGATACTCCTGATGCCGGCGATCGACCAAACACCTTGCCGGACGGGGCGGCCTGCGTGAAGGTGCCCATGTGATGGCGGAGCGGCCGGCGAGCATCGTGAAGCGAGGCGTGGGGCCGTGACCCCTTCGCCCGGCGCGTGGACGTCATCGAGCGCCGGGGTGGCCCTCGCGGCCGATGACGCGCTGCGCCTGCTCCAGGCCGTGCCGGGGGTGCTGCTGCTGGTGCGCGACGGGCTCGTCGCTCGGCGTCATGTGCCGGCGCGCTGCGAGTCTCGCGCGCTCGCCGACTGGGCGCTTCAGCTCGAGGAGCTTCCGGGGGCGTTGAGCGAAGTCGTCGCCGCGGCCCGCCGGACCCGGGGGGTGGTGAGCGAGGTGACGCTCTCGGCGGGGCTGGTCACCCGGGTGAACGCGGTGCTGGTGAGCGACGACGAGGTGGCGTTGTCGGTCTCGGACATCAGCGAGCAGCGGCACGTCGAGGAGCAGGTGCTCGCCGCCGAGCGCAACCGGCTCGAGGCCCAGAGCCTGGCGCAGCGGGCCGCGACGGAGCGCCTCTCGGCGCTTGGCACGCTGGCGGCCGGTGTCGCGCACGAAATCAACAACCCGCTGACGTGGGTGTCGTCGAGCCTCGAGTTCGTCAAGCAGGAGCTGACGGCGCTTGCGCCGGGCTCCGAGGCGCTCGACGCGCTCGCCGAGGCGGAGGAGGGCGTCGCGCGCATCGGCGCCATCGTGCGCGACATGCGCGTGCTTGCCAGGGGCGGGGGGAGCCAGCCGCTCGAGCCGACGCCGCTGCTGCCGGTCCTGCGGGCCGCCGTGCAGGCGACGGCCGGGGTGTTCCGCGAGCGGGCGGCGGTGGTGGTGCACGCCGAGCACGCGCTCGACGCGATGGCGCGCGAGGGGGGCCTCGTGCAGGTGCTGGTCAACCTGCTCGTCAACGCCGCGCAGACGCTCCCCCACGGCGACGCCCACGGCAACCGCGTCGATGTCAGGCTGACGGGGCCCGAGAACGGGTGGGTCGAGCTCGAGGTGAAGGACACTGGCGCGGGCATGGACGAGAAGACGCTCGCGCGGGCCTTCGACCCCTTCTTCACCACCCGCGACGTCAACGCCGGCGTGGGGCTGGGGCTGGCGGTCTCGCGCAGCCTCGTCGAGGGCATGGGTGGTCACCTCGACCTCGAGTCGCGCCCGGGGCACGGCACGACGGCCCGCATCCGGCTCGTCAGTGCAGCGAAGCGCTGAGCCGGCGCCGCGCGATGCGCTCGGCCATGGCCCTGGGCCCGAGCGTCGTGAAGACCACCTCACCCGTCGTGATGCGGCTCGATGGCACCGGCGTCGGAGCCTGCGCCGGCACCCCATCGACCAGCACGGGCCGGCCGGTGAGCGAGCGCAACCACCAGCCGCCATCGCGAAACGCCAGCTCGAAGGCGACCCGCGACAGCGTGGCGTCGTCGGCCGAGACCTCGCACTCGGGGCTGCGGCCGACGGTGACGTGCGACAGGCCCGGGTTCAGCTCGAAGCACAGCCCGTCGTCCGTCCGGGGTCCCGCCCGCTCGTCGGCGGTGGCCGGGAGCGTCTCGGCGGTGGCCGCCAGCTCGACCGACGTCGAGGGCGTCCACCGGCCTGGCTCCCAGATGAGCCACACCCACGGGTGACGCACCAGGAACCCCTCGGCCCCGAGCAGCATGTGCTGTCGCCTGAGGTGCGACTCGAGCCAGCCAGACGCCATGACGGTCGAGACCGTAGGCCAGCGATTCCAATTGTCCTCAGATGTTCTGGGGCGAACTACGGGTTCTCACCAATCGCCATTCAGGACTGACGTCAGGTCAAGTGAAGTGTCGATGCGCGCACCGCTCTGGCTCTCGCTGTTGAAACGCCAGAAGTTGATGCTGGGCGCGTTCTTCGTTCGCCGCTGGCCGCACGACTGGCTGGTTCGGCTGACGCCGCAGGGCCAGCCGGCGTCGACGGTGCAGGCGCGCGACCTCGAGGTGACGCAGGTGCGGAGCCGCGGCACGAGCGAGGGGGTGTTGGGGTCGGACTGTCAGTGCTGGAGCCTCGAGTGGGCGGGAGAGCCGTTGAGCGTGGGGCGGGCCGGCGTCAACGACTTCGTCATCAACGACGTGACGGTGCCGCGGGTCGGCGGGCTGCTGTTGCAGCGGGACGGGCGGTGGTGGTGGCGCAAGCTGGGGAGCGAGACCGACGAGGCGCTCGACGCGAACGTGGGGCTGCGGCTGGGTGACATCGACCTGCGGGTGGTGCCGTCACCGCTGATGGACGAGGTGCTTTCGACGGGCACCGTC
>JADCJJ010000566.1 GCA_020247085.1 Myxococcaceae bacterium
CTTCAGCCGCTCGTTCCCGAACCCCACCCGCTCCATCGACCTCAAGGTGTACGGGCTGATGCCCCACATGCACACGCTGGGGAAGCGCATCACCCTCACGGGCGTCAACGCGCCGAACGCCGAAGACTGCCTCATCGACATTCCCCGCTGGGACTTCCACTGGCAGTCGCAATACTTCCGCCAGCAGCCCTACCTCTTGTCCCGCTCCGGCTCGGTGAAGATGACGTGCACCTGGGACAACCCCACGTCGCGCACCGTGCGCTGGGGCGAGGGCACGGAGGACGAGATGTGCTTCGCCTACGTGTACGTGACGCCGTGATGCACGGCGCGGCGACTTCGGGCTAGACGCCTTGCCCATGAGCTACACGGTCCTCGCGCGAAAGTATCGGCCCCAGGCCTTCGAAGAGATGACGGGCCAGGAGCACGTGGTCCGCACGGTCGAGAACGCCATCAAGCTCGACCGCGTCGCGCACGCCTACCTGTTCGCGGGCCCGCGCGGCGTGGGCAAGACGACGGCGGCGCGGCTGCTGGCGCGCGCGCTCAACTGCGAGAAGGGCCCCACCTCGACCCCCTGCGGCACCTGCCGCGCCTGCGTCGAGATCCGCGACGGCATCTCGACCGACGTTCAGGAGATCGACGGCGCGTCGAACAACGGCGTCGAGAACGTGCGCGAGATTCGCGAGAACGCGAAGTACCAACCGCAGCGCGACCGCTTCAAGATCTACATCATCGACGAGGTGCACATGCTGTCGGGCGCGGCGTTCAACGCGCTGCTCAAGACGCTCGAGGAGCCGCCCGGGCACGTGAAGTTCATCTTCGCGACCACCGAGGCGCACAAGCTGCCCGACACCATCCTCTCGCGGTGCCAGCGGCACAACTTCCGCCGCATCTCGCAGGCCGCGATGCTCGGCCGCCTGAAGGAGATCGCCCGCCTCGAGCAGGTGAAGGTGAGCGACTCGGCGCTGTCGATGATCGTCCGCCAGTCCGAGGGCGGCATGCGCGACGCGCTGTCGCTGCTCGACCAGGTGCTCTCGGCCTGCGGGAGCGAGCCGAAGGACCAGGACGTGGCCGAGGCGCTCGGCACCATCGACCGCACGGTGGTTCACGGGCTGGCGCGCGCGCTGGTGCACCGCGACGCGGCCACGGTGCTCTCTCACACCGAAGAGGTGTGGAACCGCGGGGTCGACTTGCGCCGGCTGGCCGAGGAACTCGCCTGGTGGCTGCGGCACCTGTTCGTCGCCAAGGCCACCGGCGCGGCCCCCGAGGAGCTCGCCGACACCGACCGCGAGGCCGTGGTGTCGCTGGCCCGTGACGCCGACGCGGCGCAGCTCGCGCGCCTCTTCGACGTCGTGCACTCGGGCGTGTGGGAGATCGCCCGGGCGCCCCAGCCGAAGCTCGCCTTCGAGATGACGCTGCTCAAGGCGTTGCATCTGGCACCGGCGGCGTCGATCCCCGAGCTGATCAGCCGTGTCGAGAAGCTCGCGGCGGGCCAGGCGGCGAGCACCGGGGCGCCGGGAGGTCGCTCCGCACCCGCGCCCTTTCGCGCCTGAGCCGAAGGCCCCGGCCGCGCCGCCCGAGGTGCGCCTCGTCAACCGCTCGGTGCCGATGCGCTCGGCCCCGGGCGACGAGCGGCTGTTCGCGCCCGAGGGGAGCGCCGGCGGGTGCGCCTCGGGTGAGTGCCTGCCCGACGCCCCGGCCGCGCCTTCTCCGGTGACGGCGCGGCCTGCCGGTGAAGGGCCGGTGGGGGCGGCGACCGGTGAAGGTGGCGCAGCGCCCGCCGTCGCCCGGGGCGCTCCGCTGGGAGCGGCGACTGTCGACGCGCCGACAGGGCCGGCGACACCGGCTACACGCGCCGCTTCGACGCCGCAGCCTGCTGGACGAACCAGCGACGGGGGCGCGACGGCCCACGAGCAGGCGATGCGCTCAACGGCGTCGTCCCAGCCTCCTCCGCGGACCGGCGACGGGCGTGCGACGCCGCAGGGGCCGACGGCGCAGCCCCCGCGCGCGGCGTCATCGTCGCAGCCGCCTCCTCGAGCTGGTGACGCGAGCGCGGCGCCTCACCCCCTGGCGACGCAGGCCATGCGCTCCCCGTCGTCGTCGCAGCCTGCTCCCGGGAGCGCGGCGCCGCGGGCGACGCCCGGCACGACCGCCCCCGGCTCGGCCGCCGACGGCTCGGCCCTCTGGCGCGCCGCCGTCGAGGCCGTGCGGGCCGATTCGCCCCGTCACGGGAAGTCGCTCAGCTTCGGCCGCTTCGTGGGCCTCGACGCCAGCACGGTCAAGCTCGCCTTCCCGGCCGACGCCGGCTTCCACCGCACCACCGTCTTCGGCATGTCGCGCCAGCTCATCGAGGCGGCGCTCTCGCGGCACTTCGGCCGGCCCATGCGCGTGGCCGAAGAGACCGGCGCCCAGGCGCTCACCGGCACCGCCCCTTCCATCGCCGAGGAGGAGGCCCGCGAGACCGCCGCCCGGCACAGCGCCATCGACGCCCGCGTCGCGCAGCACCCGGCCATTCGCAACGTGCTGCGGATCCTCGGCGGCACCGTCGAGCACGTGCAGTACCTCGAGCCGGTTCGCGAGGCGCCCACGCTGGTGCCCGCCAGCACCGGCCCCGACGAAGACTGACCCGCTGTTCACGGTGCTGCGAATCCGCTACAGCGCCCGGCCGCCCCTCACCGGAGACTGCCCACGATGCCCGGAGTCGATCTCAACTACTTCATCCGTCAGGCGAACAAGCTCACCGAGCAGATCGAGAAGCGCAAGGCCGAGCTCGCGAACGAGGTCGTCGAGGGCCAGGCCGCCGACGGGCTCGTCACGGTGGTCGCCACCGCCACGCAGGAGATCAAGAGCATCAAGATCGACCCCAAGGCAGTGGGCGATCACGCCATGCTCGAAGACCTGGTGACGGCGGCGGTCAACGCGGCGCTCACGAAGTCGAAGGCCCACCAGGCCGCCGAGCTGGGCAAACTGTCGAAGGGCGTGAAGATTCCCGGCCTGACGTGAAGGCGCGCCCGTGACGCCCGACGCCATCAACCGCCTCGTCGCGCAGCTCGCGCGGCTCCCAGGCATCGGCGAGAAGACCGCCCAGCGCCTGGCGTTTCACCTGCTGCGCACGCCGGACCTCGCCCGGGGCCTGTCGAACGCGCTGGTCGAGGTGGTCGAGCGCGTGAAGCTCTGCCCCCGGTGCTTCAGCCTTCACGACGGCCCCGAAGACAGCCGCTGCGGCTTCTGCACCGACGCGCGGCGCGAGGACCGGGTGTTGTGCGTGGTCGAGGGCATCTCGGACGAGCTGGCCATCGAGCGGACCCGGGAGTACCGCGGCCGGTACCACGTGCTCCACGGCGTGCTCTCGCCGCTCGAGGGCATCGGGCCGGAGCAGCTGCGCATCAAGGAGCTGCTCTCGCGGCTCGAGGACTCGACGGTGCAGGAGATCATCGTCGCCACCAACCCGGACGTCGAGGGCGAGGCCACCGCCCTGTACCTGACGCGCTTGCTCAAGCCGCTGGGCCTCAAGGTGTCGCGGCTGGCCCAGGGCATCCCCATGGGGGGTGACCTCGAGTACGCCGACCAGGCGACGCTGGCGAGGGCCCTGTCGGCCCGCCGTGAGCTCTGACGGGCCCCCTGCGCTGCGCGGGGCACCGCCGGGCGCTAGGCTCGACCGCCATGTTGGTCGTCTCGATGGTGGCGGCGCTCTCGCTGGGGGCGCCCAGGGTCGTCTGGTCGACGACGACGAGGGTCGCCGGGCCCACGCCGGTCATCGTGCGGGCCAGGGGGCTGACTGCCGGCGCCTGGTACCTCCTGGTGACGCGCGGTGTCTGTGAGATCAAGGACACGCCGAGGCGCAAGCGGTGGCGGGCGCGGGTCAACCCCGGTGTCGACGAGCCCTTCGGCACCGAGTTTCGCGTCGGCGGCGGCGTCGAGGAATACCCGGTGGGCGTCGGGGAGCACCGCCAGCTCGTGCGGGCCCCGGCCGACACCGTCGAGCTGCGCCTCGAAGACCGCTCGAGCCGCTCGAAGCCCCACACCTTCTGCCGGCTCACCTCGGTGGCCTTCGAGACGATCGACTGAGCACGCGCAGAACGAAGTGGACCCCAAGCCCTTTCGCGGGGATAAAGGGTGAAAGACCCGCAGTCGTTTGATAGAAATCGCCAGCCCTTTCTCCCCCTCAGGAGAGCTTCGACCTCATGGCCTCGCAGCTCGTGATGTACGAAGAGGAATTCCACCGGATCAACGCGGTGTGCGACCGTTTGACCAAGGACGCCAACGCGAAGGTGGTCTTCCTCGTCGACAAGAACGGTCAGCTCCTCTCGGCGGCCGGGCAGACGACGAACATCGACACCACTTCGCTCGCGAGCCTGACGGCGGGCAACGTGGCGGCGATGGGGGGCCTCGCCAAGCTGATCGGCGAGAACGAGTTCCCCAACCAGTTCCACGAAGGCGCGAAGGACTCGCTCTACATGACGGTCGTCGGGGGGCGCGTCGTGCTGGTGGTCATCTTCGACAATCGCACCTCGCTGGGCCTGGTGCGCCTGCGCATCAAGAAGGCCTCGGAGGAACTCGAGCGGGTCTTCACCACGCTGGCGGCCCGCTCGGCTGCACCAGGGGTCGGTTCTCCGTTCGCCGAGATCTCCGACGCCGACATCGACAACCTGTTCAGCGAGTAACCGGGCCTGCCATGTCCTTCATCAACTACTCAAGCCGCGAGATTAACTGCAAGATCGTCTACTACGGCCCCGGCCTGTGCGGGAAGACGACGAACCTGCAGTATATCTACAACAAGACGACGCCCGAGACGAAGGGCAAGCTCATCTCGCTGTCGACCGAGACCGACCGCACGCTCTTCTTCGACTTCCTGCCGCTCTCGCTCGGCGAGATCCGCGGCTTCAAGACGCGCTTCCACCTCTACACGGTGCCCGGCCAGGTGTTCTACGACGCCTCGCGAAAGCTCATCTTGAAGGGCGTCGACGGCGTGGTCTTCGTGGCCGACTCGCAACTCGAGCGCATGGAGGCCAACATCGAGTCGATGGAGAACCTGCGCATCAACCTCGCGGAGCAGGGGTACGACCTCAACAAGATCCCCTTCATCATCCAGTACAACAAGCGCGACCTGCCGAACGCGGTGACCGTCGAGGAGCTGCGGCGCGAGCTCAACCCGCGCAACGTGCCCGACCACCCGGCCGTGGCGCCGACCGGGGTCGGGGTGTTCGACACGCTCAAGGGCGTGGCGAAGCTGGTGCTGACCGAGCTGAAGAAGGGTGGCCAATGACGATTCGCCTCCTCGCCGCGCTGGCGGTGTTGGCCTCGACGGTGGCGCTCGCCCAGGCCCCTGCGGCCACTCCAGCGCCGGCAGCTTCGCCTGCGCCCGCGAGCGCGGCGGCGCAAACCGCCGACGAAGCCTTTCAGACCCGCGTCAAGCAACTCGAAGAGCAGGTCGTCGACTTGAAGGAGAAGGTCTTTCGCACCAAGGCGCGGCTGCTGCTGCTGCAAGAGACGGTGCTCGGCGGCGACATCTCGCAGGGCGCGCGGGCCGTCATCTACCACCGCAAGGAGATGGGCCCGCAGTTCGTGCTCGAGTCCGTCGCCTACGCGCTCGACGGCGCGCCCATCTTCACGAAGGTCGACTCCAATGGCGACCTCAACAAGCGCGAGGAGTTCGAGATCTTCAACGGCCGCATCGTGCCTGGCAACCACCAGATCGCCGTGCGCATGGTGTACCGCGGCGCAGGCGGGGTCTTCAGCTACGCCGACGGGTACAAGTTCAAGATTCAGTCGAACCAGACCTTCACGGCCGAGGGCGGCAAGGTGACGACGGTGAAGGTGGTCGGCTACGAGAAGGGCGGCATCACCGCCGAGATGAAGGACAAGCCGGCCATTCGCTACGACATCACCTCGACCAAGGAGCAGGGCGGCCAGAAGGACCCGGGAGCGGGTGATGCACCGAAGCCCGCTCCGGCATCGAACCCGCAGTAACGAGGAATTCTCGCGCGTGCGCCGGGCTCAGGCCGCTGCCTCCGACGGTCGAACCACCTCGACGTGGGCAGCCTTGGTGTGCCTGACCTGGGCGGCGGCGTCGTCGGCTCAGCAAGATCCGCTCAAGGCGTTGAGCAGCCGGGCGGAGTC
>JADCJJ010000567.1 GCA_020247085.1 Myxococcaceae bacterium
CGGCGAAGCGGTACGGGCGCAAGGTGTCGGTCGTGCTGACCGACGTCGACCACTTCAAGAGCGTCAACGACACCTACGGGCACCCGATGGGCGACCAGGTGCTCAAGGGGGTCGCCCGCATCCTCGAGGAGACGGCGCGCGACACCGACGTCGTCGCCCGGTACGGCGGTGAGGAGTTCTGCCTCGTGATGCCCGAGACGGACGTCAAGGGCGCCCACGTCATCGCCGAGCGCATTCGCGAGCGGCTGATGAAGGAGGTGTTCCAGACAGAGCAGGGCCCGCTCAAGGTGACGCTGTCGCTGGGCGTGGCGACGTTCCCGGACCACGGCGATCACAAGCAGGGGCTCATCGATCTGGCCGATCAGTGCCTCTATTTCGCCAAGCGCCACGGCCGAAACCAGGCGGTGACGGTGGACAAGCTCCAGGGACAGAAGACAGGCTGACCGCTCGACGGCAGGGGAGGAGGGCGCAGCCACATGGGCATCCGCGGACAGCTGACGCTGCTGGTGCCAGGGGTGGTGGCCATCGCCCTGTCGGTGGTGGCCTTCGTGGTGGTGCGGCAGACGAACCACGACGCGCTCGAGGAGTTCAAGGAGCTGAACCTCACGGCGCTCGAGGCGCTGAGCGCCACCGTGGCGACGTCGGTGGCTCAGAACGACATCTCGGGGCTCGACACGGTGGTGGCGCTGGCGGCGGAGCGTCTGGGCGCCCGGGGGTTGCTCGAGCTCGCCGTGCTCGACGATGACGGTCGGGTGATGGCGCACTCGAGCCCGGAGCGGTTCAACCGCGTCTTCTCGGACGACTTCTCGAAGGCCGCCATCGCCGCCGACGGCGCGATGTGGGCTCGCGAGGGCGGGGCGCTGCGGCTGGGCACGCCGGCGAAGTCGGGGCTGCGCTGGGCGACGGTGACGGCGCGCTTCTCGCTCGAGCGGCTCGAGGCCGAGTACGGTGCGGCCCGCCGTCGCGCGGCGCTCGGCACCCTGGGGCTCTTCCTGTTCATCGCCGGCGCGGTGTTCTTCGGTCTGAACCGGGTCGTCATTCGCCCGGTGAAGACGCTGGAGCACTCGGTGCGGCGCATGGGCGAGGGGCACCTCACCACGCGCGTCCCGCCGATGAGGGTGGGGCGGGAGCTGCGCGAGCTCGGTGACATCATCAACGGCATGGCGGCGGCGCTGCAGGCCGAGTGCGACAACCTCGAGCGCACCGTCGACGAGCGCACGCGCGAGCTGCAAGAGGCCAACGCCCGCCTCGAGCGCCTCGCGGTCACTGACGGCCTCACCGGCCTCTTCAATCATCGGCGCTTCCAGGAGTCGCTGCAGGGGGAGCTGCTGCGGTGCGAGCGCCACAAGCGGCCGCTCGCCGTGCTGATGTTCGACGTCGACTACTTCAAGAAGGTGAACGACAGCATGGGTCACCCGGCAGGAGACGAGCTGCTGCGGCGGCTCGCCGAGGTCCTCTCGAAGGAGCTGCGGCAGACCGACCTCATCGCGCGCTACGGGGGCGAGGAGTTCGCCGTGCTGCTGCCCGAGACGACGAAGGCCGAGGCGCTGCAGGTGGCCGAGCGCATGCGCGAGGCGGTCGAGACGCGCATCAACGAGCAGGGGAAGTGGACGCAGCGCATCACCGTCAGCGTCGGGGTCGCGACCTTCCCCGAAGACGGCAAGGGCGCCGAGGTGGTGCTCGAGGCGGCCGACCAGGCGCTGTACGTCGCCAAGCGGCAGGGCCGGAACCGCGTGGTGGGGGCGAAGCCCGCGTGAGGCCCACCGCGCGCCTCGCCGCCGTCCTGCTCGCCACGGCCTGCGCCGAGCAACCCCTGTCGCCCTCGAAGGCGCCGCCCCGCCTGGCGCCGGCGCGACAGGCCTCGTTCAAGGCGCCGCCGGGCTTCGAGCGCCTGCGCATCATGGTACCCCCGGTGCTCGAGCGGGCGTCGCTCGAGCGCGCCTACGCGCGCCTCTTCGAGTACCTCTCGCGGCAGCTTGGCGTGCCCGTCGAGTTGGTGGTCGGCGACACCTACCAGGACGTCGTCGAGCGCGCCGCGGGCGGCGAGGTCGAGGCGGTGATGCTGAGCCCGCACACCTATGCGCTCACGATGCAGAAGCGGCCGCTCGCCTGTCTCGTGCAGATGATCGGCGACGGCGCCGCCACTGCCGCGGGCTACATCGTCGTCCGAGAGGACAGCCCCCTTCGCGCGATGTCCGACCTGCCCGGTGCCCGCTTCGGGTTCGTCGATCGCGCGTCGACCTCGGGCTACCTCTACGCGGTCAAGGCGCTGCTCGACCAGGGCATCGACCCGCGCCGGCACCTCGGGTCGATGGAGTTCCTCGGCAACCACGAGGCCGTGCTGCTGGCCGTCGCCGAGGGGCGCATCGACGCCGGCGCCACCTACCAGGGCGCGCTCGTCTCGCTGAAGCGCTCCCACGGCATCGACCCGCTCTCGTTCCGCATCATCGGGAAGACCGAGCGTACGCCCCGCGACATCCTCTGCGTGAAGCCCGAGCTGCCCCAGCCCGTGCGTGACGAGCTCAAGCGCTTGCTGCTGCTCCTCACCGTCCGGGAGCGAATCGGCCGTGAGCTGCTCACGCCCATGAGCGTCAACGGGTTCCAGCTGGCCGACGACGCGGCGTACGACGGCGTTCGGAAGGTGGCGGCCGAGATCGAGGCGTGGGATGCGGCGCCCTGAGGCGCCGGTCCCGCTGGCGGTGACATGGAGCCACGAGCCGAGCGGCGAGGTGGTGGCCGACGCGCGCCGCGTCGCGGCCGCGTGGGGCCTGCCCCTGTACGAGCGGCCCCACAAGCGCGGGCTGAGGCCCCAGGTGGGGGCGTTCGCCAGGGCCTTCCTCGTGCGAGGTGGCGCCGGCTTCCGGCTCGTCGACGAGGCCGGTGAGCTCGGCGTCTCACCGGGCCTCGCGATGCTGCGCCTCAAGCGTTTCGACGCCGGCTCGCCGATGGCCGAGCCGCTGGTGACCCACGCGGGGCTGCGCCCTGGAGACGTGGTGCTCGACGCGACCGCGGGGCTGGGCGCCGACGCGCGGGTGCTGGCCCGGGCGGTCGGGCCGACGGGGCGCGTCGTGGGGCTCGAGGCGTCACTGCCGCTGGCGGTGCTGCTCGCCGAGGGCCTTCGGCTCGAGCCGCCCTGGCCCTCGAGCGCACCCATCGAGATCAACCACGCGCGCGCCCTCGAGCACCTCGCCCGTGCGCCGACGGGCAGCGTCGACGTCGTGTACTTCGACCCGATGTTCGAGCGGGCCCAGGGCGCCTCGACGGCCTTCTCGGCGCTGCGGCGCTTCGCCGATCATTCGCCCCTCGACGCGCAGGCGGTAGCCGAGGCGCGGCGGGTCGCGCGGCGCGTGGTGCTCATGAAGCGCGGAGAGCCAAGCCTGTTCCCGGCGCTGGGCCTCGAGGCGCTGGTGCCTTCGGCCGGGGCGAACGTCTTCTGGGGCCGCGCCGCCGCGCTCGGGGCGTGACTCCGCTCGTGGCATGCTGACGCTCCGATGCGCCGACTCGTCGTCTCGACCCTGCTGGCCGGCTGGCTCGCGTCGTGCCTGGCCCCGCGGGAGTGCCGCAGCCCGGCCGACTGCCTGCCCAACTCGCGCTGCGAGCGGGCCCCCTCGGCTGACGCGGGCGTGTGCCGCGAAGAGGGTGACGGTGGCCGGTGAGCGCCCGGCTCAGGGGATCTCGGTGGGGGCGCGCAGCGACGCCTTCGGCAGTCCCTCGCTGCCCATGACGCCGAGCTTGCCCGACAGCGCGCCCGCCTGTTCGTGCGGCATCAGCTCGCGCGGCGAGCGGAACACGTGCATGGGCGAATAGAAGAGGAAGTTCGAGACGCGGCTCGTGTAGAGACAGGCGTACTGCTCGACCTGCTCGCCGAAGCGTGAGTTCTCGCTCCCCTCCTTGAAGTGCAGGCCCCAGAAGGCGTTGAAGCCCGCCTCGACGTCCGCCTCGACGATCTTCACGACCGAGGAGCATTCCTTGAGGGCTTTGCGCACCCGGTCGAGCTCGGCCTTGGTGGCGCGGAACTCGTCCTCGAGCTGGGCGACGTCGCCCTCGGCCCGTTCGATGCGCCGCTCGACCTGGTTGAGGCGCACCTTTCGCCGCTGCACCTCGTCGTCGAGGCGCGCCTGAAGTAACTCGATCTCGGCGAGCGAGGTGACCTCGTCACGACGCGACTCGAGATAGGCGATCTCATCTTCGATCTCCTGAACGATCATGCACGTGCGCCACATCGACGTCTTCTTCGACTTGAGGATGTCGCCGTAGATGTGGTCGCCCACGTACAGCACCGACTCCCCGGCCGAGCCCGTCAGGCGCTCGAAGGCGGCGAAGTTGCCACCTTTGTAGACGCGCCCACGCTCGAGCATCGACGCCTCGCCGAGCACCGCGTTGTCATCCTTCGTCTGGTCGACCTCGAGGAAGGGGTTCGCGCCAGAGAAGAACTCGGGCTTGCGCGCGTCGGTGACGACGAAATCGAAGTAGTTGCGCCAGCTCGGGTACTCGGCCACGACGCCGTCGAGCAGGTAGCTCATCACCGCCCGCGTGAAGTCGAAGGCCGAGTTCGTGAGCAGGAACAGCCGCTTGCCGCCGGAGCGCAGCTTGTGCAGCGCCGGCCCGAGCTCGGGGTCCTTGAAGATGTACTGGGCCAGATCCTTTCGAATGACCGCCTTGAGCGAGTTGTCGCGGTGCACGGTGTCGATGGCATCGCGAATGTCGTCGTACAGCTTGACGGTGTCACACGGCGTCGCGAGCTCCCGCTCGAAGAGGTCGACGATGCCCGCGTACAGGCACGCCTCGGGGAGCGCGAAGAGCGTGTCGATCCAAGCGTACTCGGGGTTCTTCAGGCGAATGCGCTCGTTGCGGTACAGCTGCTGCAACTCGTCGTCCGGGAGCGCCCGCCGGCCATGGTACGCGCGCCCGACGTGTCCGAAGCGGTCGATCTTGAGCAGGTTGCCGTGCTTCTTGTCGATGAAGAGCCCGCGCATCACGAAGGCATGATCGTACGGGATGCGGCGGATCGCCTCGGGGTAGCCCTTCGCGGTGACGAGGCGGTCGATCGTCATCTCGTACGAGAGCTCCTCGAGCCGGCGCAGATGGTAGATGGCGAGCGTGTAGTCCATGTCGAAGCCGACGAGCTCGACGCGAGAGAAGTGCAGGTTGCGGTTGACGAAGATCTGGCGTGGCACCGGAATGTCGGGGCCGGTGCTGGCCACGAGCACCTTCTGGAGCGCCTCGTCCTGCAAGACGGCCCGGGCGCGGGCGGCGGCCTCGAGGGCGCGGGTGCGGTCGACGGGGCCGTTCGACGGGCCATGAATGGAGTCCACTTTTTTCCCCTGGTCAGGCTGGCGTGCGACGCTTCTACAAGCGATGGCGGCACGACGCAGCCAGACACTGAGCGCCGACGAGAAGCGGGTGCTGCTCGAACGCATCGCCGATCTCGAGCTGCGCATGAGGCACCTCGAAGCACGGGTCCGCCGCGAGGCGGCCGAGGCGAGGGCGCGGGGCACGACGGGCGGGCTTCGGGCTGCGGCCCGGGTGGTGCGCCCGGAGCGCCCCCGGCCCCGGTGCCCCGGCTGCACGCTCGAGCTGCCGAAGGGGCCGCGGGGGGTCGAGTGCGTGTGGTGCGGGTTCCGCTTCGACGCGCACGAGCTCTTCGCCGGGCGCCAGCCGCGCGCCCACAAGCGACGGTAGCGCCAGCCGCTCGAGCGCCGCGCAAGTCGTTCCCCGCGAGCGCCGCGTTGGGCCTACAGTGACGGGTGTGTACCGGTTGGTCGGGCGCCTCGAGGCGTCGGAGCTGAGCGAGCTGTACCGCGCGGAGCGCGACGGCGGCGGTACGGTGGTGCTCAAGCTGTTCCACCCGAAGACCACCGACCTCGAGTACGCCCGCGTCATCGGCGACGTGGCGCAGCAGCTGAGGCTGGTGTCTCACCCGGGCATCGCGCGCGTGCTCCACGTGGGGCTCTACGAGCGGCGGCTGGCCATCGTGCGCGAGGACGCCGGCCGCTACACGCTGGGCCAGGCGCTGACCCGGCTCAACACCCGCGAGGTGGTGTTGCCTCCGGCCGTCGCCATCGCGTTCGTCGTCGAGGTGGCGGGCATTCTCGAAGCGGCGAACGCCAGCGGGGTCGTGCACGGGGCGCTCACGCCGGGCAACGTCCTGTTGGGGAGTGACGGCGCGGCGTCGGTGGCCGACTTCGGCGCGCTGCGGGCGCTCCTGGCGTCGCCGGGCCTGCGGAAGGCCTTCGGCGGCCGTGGGCGCGCCAGCTACCGCGCGCCCGAATTGAAGGCCGCTGCCGAGGGGACGGTGGCGAGCGACGTCTACGCGCTCGGCGCGATGGCATACGAGCTGCTTACCCTCAAGGAGCCCAGCATCGGGCGCGACGCGCTCTCGACCCGGCAGGCCGAAAAGCTGCCGCCGCCGAGCCGGCTCGTCCGGCGGCTGCACTCGCGCATCGACCCCATCGTGATGCGGGCGCTCGACCCCTCGGCTTCGCGGCGCCAGCGCTCATGTGGCGAGCTCGCCGACGGGCTGCGCGACTTCCTCGCGGCCCAGGGGGGCGTGCCCGGCCGGGCCGACGTGCGGAAGTTCGTCGAGGAGCTGTTCCCGCGTGACGTGGTGGTGAGCGCCCTCGGCGCGGTGCCCTCGACGCGGCCGTTCGAGCTCGAGCCCATCGAGGGCGTCAGCGCGCTCGTCGCCTCGCTCGAGCTACCCGAGGCCGACGACCGCCGCCCGCCCTTCTCGGGAGGCGCCGTCGACGCTCGAACCGGGACGCCCGCCGGCTTCCCCATCTTCGGCGGGCCGGACGAAGAGACGAACCCGGGGCAGGGCGCGCCGGCCGATGCACCGCCCGAGGCGGCACGCGGGAGCGGCGCGGTCCAGCAGCCCCTGCCGGTGGACCCGCGCGAGACGCTGCGCATGGGGGCCTCGGTTGGCGCGCCTGCCGAACCCCGGGAGACGCTGCGAATGGACGGCTCGCCATCGGCGGCGCCGCGAGGCGACCTGCGCGAGACGGCGCCCCTGAGCGTCCCGGCGGCCGGGGGCGGCCCGGTGGTCGCTGCTCGCCCCGAGGCGTGGGACGCACCGCCAGGTCCGCTCCCCGTCGTCCGCGCGTCGAGCCCGGCGCCCCCGGCGATCGAGCGCCGCGTGCGCCTCGTCGAAGACTATGCTGTCGTTCAGCCGGTGCCGGTCCGGCTCTCGGGTGACGGCGCCCCGCCGGGGAGCGACCAGACGCCCGTCGAGAGCGGCCCCCGGCCGGCGAGGCCGTCGTCGGAGCGCAAAGCCGCCAAGACGCTCGTCTCGTTCACGGCGCCCTTCCAGCGTGACAGCGACGAGCTGCCCCCCGACTGGCGTCAGGCGCGCGAGCAGCGGCGCCGCGCTGGCGTTCAGGCGGTTCGTGGCGGAGCGGCCATTCTCACCATCGTCACCGTCGGGCTCGTGGGCCTCTGGCTGCTGCGGAGCTCGGACCCTGTTGGCGACTTCATCTCGTGGCTGCCGGCGCCCATCGAGGTCGAGCTGCAGGCGCTGCGTCGCCCGAAGGGGCTCGCGGTGCCGGGCCCGAAGGCGCCGCTGCCCGTCGAGCTCCCGGACTTCGACGCACCCTCTGCGGCGAAGGCGCCGGCGAGCGCCGGGCCCCAGTCGAAGGCGACGCCCGCGCCCACTCCGCGGCCAGCCGCGCCCCCTCTCGCGGCAGGACCGGGGGACTGTCACGCGCCGCCCCCCGCCGAGGCGCCGACCGCGTATCTGACGGTCGAGGCGGCACGCCTCTCTCTCGTCAAGATCGACGGCCGGCGGGTCTGCGGCGCCGCCGTGAAGGTGCCGGTCAGTCCGGGCTCGCACCTCGTCGAGGTGAACGACCCGAGGACGAAGCAGTCGTGGCGGTCGACGGTGCGCCTCGAAGCTGGCAAGCAGGCGAAGTTCGAGCCCTCATTTCGATGACGAGCGAGAAGACCCGCATCTACGTCGTGGAAGATCAGCCCGCCTTGCTGGCGAACCTGCTCAAGGCCCTGGGGGCCTTCCCCGAGCTCGAGGTCGTCGGGTCGGCGCGTGACGGCGAGTCGGCCGTCGACGAGATCGCGATCTTGGTGCCCGAGCTCGTGCTGCTCGATCTCGAGCTGCCCGGCATCGACGGCATCGAGGTGACGCGCAGGCTCAAGCGGCGCGCGCCGCAGACCGAGGTGTTGATCCTCACGAGCTTCGACGACGAGGTGAAGGTGTACCAGGCGATGCAGGCGGGCGCGTCGGGCTACCTCGTCAAGCGCGTGGGGCCTGAGAAGATCCGCGCCGGCATTCACGACGTCATGGCCGGCGGCACGGTGCTCGAGGCGCGCATCGCCCGGCGCTTCTGGAACTACTTCCAGTCGGTGCAAGCCAGGCCCGAGACGCCGACGAACCCCTGGGGCCTGACGCCGGTCGAGCTCGACGTGCTGCGCTACGTGGCGAAGGGCCTGTCGAACGCCGAGGTCGGGCGGGTGATGGAGCTCGAGCGCCGCACCGTGCGCACGCACCTGGGGCACGTCTATCGCAAGCTGGGCGTCAACTCGCACGTCGACGCCGTGGTGCTGGCGCTCAAGGCGGGGGTCGTCGAGCTGTGACGGCGCTCCTCGTGGCATTGGCGCTCGCGTCGCCCAGCGAGCTGCAGGTGTCCTTCCGCAAGGTCGTCACCTCCGACGGCGTCGCGCTCGCCGTGTACCGCTACGCGCGCCCCGGGGTGTCGTCGCCGCTGCCGCCGGTGCTGCTGGTCCCCGACGTGGGCTTCACCCGGGCGGCGTACGACTTCGAGGGCGCCGGGCTGGCGCGGTGGCTCGCCGCGCGCGGGCAGGTCGTCTTCGTCGCCGAGCTGCGGGGCCAGGGCAAGGCGGGGCCGGGGTTGGCGCTGGAGCCGATGGCTCGGGTCGATCTGCCGGCGGTGCTCGAGGCGCTGCGGTTGACGCGCGTCGACCTGGTGGTGCAGGGCTGGGTCGGCGCGCTGCTCCTGGCCGTGCACGGGCGTGACGCGCGCGTGCGCCGGGTGGTGGCGCTGAACACGCCAGTGCTCGCCGCGCCGCCGAGCGCGCTCGCCGAGGCCTTCCTGGCAGACGGCGGGCGCTTCTCGACGCTCGCGTCGTCGCCCCAGGGGGCCCGGGTCTTCCACGAGCTCTTCGCCCTGTGGGCCGAGCTGCGGCCCGGGCGCGAGCGGGCGTTCCTCGCCACGGGCACGCGCGACCTCTCGCGCCCGGTGGCCGCCGAGCTCCTCGCGTGGATGCGCGCCGGAGACCTCCCCCTCGCGCAGGGCTCGCTCGTCGCCGGGCTCGCGCGCGCGTCGCGCCCGACGCTCCTGCTGCTGGGCCTCGCCGATGGCTTCTCTCCACCGGAGCAGTGCGGCGCGCTGCGGGAGCACATGGCCGGCGCCGTCGAGGTGCACGTCTTCAGCCGCGCCGAAGGCGGTGAGGACTTCAGCCACCTGTCGATGCTCCTCGGGCGGTTCGCGCCGAGCCGGGTCTTCCCGAAGGTGGCCGCGTTCCTCGAGGCGCCGGAGCGATGAGAAGCGCGCTCGCCGCGGTGCTGCTGTCGGGGTGCGCGGCGCTCCAGGTGGTGCCGCTGCCCCCCCACGCCGAGCGCTATCGCCCCCGCACGTCCGACGGCTGGGCGTTGTCGCTCGTGCGCTACCGCCCCGCCGGCGAACCGAACGGCCGCCCGGTGCTGCTCTGCCATGGCATCTCGGCGAACGAACGCAACATGGACCTCGACGAAGACCACTCGATGGCGCGGTGGTTCGCGTCTCAGGGGCGCGAGGCGTGGACGATGTCGCTGCGCGCCACCGGCGCCTCGGACGGGCCCGACCCGGCGCAGGGGCGCCGCCTGCCGATCTTCTTCGACGACTACTGGCAACACGATCTGCCCACGGCCATCGCCCACGTGCGCGCGGTGACCGGCGCCGACGCCATCGACTACGCCGGGCACTCGATGGGGGGCATGGTCGCCTATGCCTACCTCTCGCAGGGCGGCGGGGGCCTGCACGCCGTCGCGACGCTCGGAGCGCCCACGCGGCTCGACTGGGGCACCGGGCTCGAGGCCCTCCTCCGCCAGCTGGGTCCGAAGGTGGTGGCGTCACCCGACGTGCAGCTGCCGTCACGCCTCGGCGCGGGGCTGGCGGCCCCCTTCATGACGGTCGTGCGCGACGGGCCCTTCCAGCGCTTCTTCTACAACCCCGAGTCCACCGACCCGGCGACGTGGCAGCGCCTGGTCGTCTATGGCACCGCCGACACGGCCGGCGGCACCGCCCGCCAGCTGCTCTCCCTCGTCGCCTCCGGGCGCTTCACCTCGAAGGACGGCCACCTCGACTTCCGAGCCGACATGGCGCGCATCACCACCCCGGTCCTCGTCGTCGCCGCCCGGCTCGATCGCGTCGCCCTGACGCCAGCCGTCATGGATGGGTACCGCGCCCTGGGGGGACCCCGGCAGTGGCTGCTGATTACCCGCGCGAACGGCGCCCTCGGTGAGTACGGTCACATGGACCTCGTCATCGGAGAGCGCGCGCCGGACGAGGTCTTTCGCCCGGTGCTCGACTTCTTCAACCAGCACGAACGATCCAGGAGCCCCTGATGCCGAAGCCGAAGCCCCGCCCCAAGGCCACCGTCAAGCTCTCGCCGGCCCTCTCGGCCATCGCCGACTCGGTCATCGAGGCGAAGCTGGCCAACGGGCTGCGCGTGCGCCTGCTGCCGAACGACGCCGTGCCCACCTGCAGCTACTACACGTTCTTCCGCGTCGGCGCCCGCAACGAGCGCCCCGGCATCACCGGCATCAGCCACCTCTTCGAACACATGATGTTCAATGGCGCGAAGAAGTACGGCCCCGGCATGTTCGACAAGGAGCTCGAGTCGAACGGCGGCAGCTCGAACGCGTATACGTCGAACGATCTCACCGTCTACTACGAGGACTTCATGGCCGAGGCCCTCGAGAAGGTGGTCGATCTCGAGAGCGACCGCATGCGCTCGCTGGCCGTGACGCCGAAGATGCTCGCGAGCGAGCGGCAGGTGGTGATCGAGGAGCGCCGCCTGCGCGTGGACAACGAGATCTCCGGCATGATGGACGAAGAGCTCGGCTCGCTCGTCTACAAGGCCCACCCCTACCGCTGGCCGGTCATCGGGTGGATGCGCGACATCGAGAACATCTCGCGCGAGGACTGCCTCGAGTACTTTCGCACCTTCTACGCGCCGAACAACGCTACCATCTACGTCTCGGGAGACTTCGACCCGAAGCAGGCGCTCGCGCTCATCAAGCGCGCCTACGGCGGCCTCAAGGCCGGCCCCCCGGCGCCGCCAGTGCTCGATGCGGAGCCCGAGCAGAAGGGCGAGCGGCGCGCCGACGTGCACTACCCGGCGCAGGCGCCGTCGCTGATGATCGCCTGGCGCGGGCCCGCCGGCAGCCACGCTGACACCCTGGTGCTCGACGTGGTGCAGTACGCGCTGTCGGTCGGCCAGTCGAGCCGGCTCCACCGGCGGCTCGTGCACGACCTCGAGCTGGCCGTCGGCGTCAGCGTCGACTGGACCTGGCGCTTCGACCCCGGGACCTTCACCGTGGGGCTCGAGCTCAAGCCGGGGGGCGACCCGAAGCAGGCCGAGGCTGCGCTCACCGCCGAGCTCGAGCGGCTCGCCGCCGAGGGGCTGACGGCGCGCGAGCTCGAGAAGGCGAAGAACAACCTCGCGGCGACGCTCACCCGGGAGCTGGCGACGAACAGCGGGCGGGCCCACGCCCTCGGCACCTACGAGCTGATGCTCGGCGACTGGCGGCGGGGCCTCGCGCTCCCGTCGGCCTACGAGTCGATCACCTCGGAGCAGGTGAAGGAGGTCGTGCGGCGCTACCTCACGCCGGCGCGGCGCAACGTCGTCACCCTGGTGCCGCAGAGCAGCGTCGAGGCGGCGGCGTGAGGCGCGCCACGACGACGAAGCTGCGCCCCCTGAAGCTGCCGCCGCACGAGCGCCGCCAGCTCGGCAACGGCCTGCAGCTGCACCTGGTTCCGCGCGGGCCGCTCCCGCTGGTGGCGGTGCGCCTGGTGATGCGCGGCGGGAGCGTGTGGGACCCGCCCGGCAAGGCCGGCGTCGCCGACTTCGCGTCGCGGCTGTTCAGGCGAGGCGCCGGCGGCAAGAGCGCCGACGAGCTCTCCGAGGCCATCGACTTCGTCGGCGCCGCGCTCGGCGGCTATGCCAACGAAGAGAACGTGGTGCTGTCGCTGAGCTCGCCGGCGAAGCACCTCGAGGCGATGCTCGAGCTGATGGGGTTGGTGCTGCTGCAGCCCGACTTCCCCGTCGCCGAGCTCGAGTCGGCGCGCCGTCGAACGCTGGCGCAGCTCCAGAACGAGCTCGACGACCCCGGAAGCCTCGCCGAGCGCGCCTGGGCCCGCGCCATGTGGGGCGCGCACCCCTACGGCCACGAGACGCTGGGGCAGAAGCGGTCGATCGAGGCCCTCACCCGCGACGATCTGGTCGCCTTCCACCGCACGCGCCTCTCGCCCGCGCTGGCGCACCTCTACGTCGTCGGAGACATCGACGTCGACCGCGTCACCACCGTCGCCGAGCGCGTCTTCGGCGCGTGGAGGGGGGGGCCCGAGCTCGCGCCGCTGGTTCCCGACTGGCCCGGCCCGAAGGACGCGGGGCACGTCGTCATCGTCGACAAGCCCGAGCAGACGCAGGTGCAGGTGCGCGTCGGCGCCGCCGGCGTGAAGCGCGGGCACGTCGATCACTTCCCGCTGGTGGTGATGAACGCGGTGCTTGGCGGCGGCTTCACCTCGCGGCTCATCACCGAGATCCGCGTCAAGCGAGGCCTCTCGTACGGCGCGAACAGCGCCTTCGACATGCTGAGTGCCGCCGGCACCTTCCTCGTCACCTCGTTCACCAAGACGAAGTCGGTCGGAACGCTCCTCGACGTCGCCCTGGGAGAGGTGAAGAAGATGCGGAGCCGTGGCCCGACGCCCGTCGAGGTCGAGACGATGAAGCGGTACATCTCGGGGCTGTACCCCGCGCGGCTCGAGACGAACGAGGCCGTCGCCGGCGCCATCGCCGACGTCCAGCACTACGGACTCCCTGAGGACTGGATCAGCGCCTACCGCGACCGCGTCATCGCCGTGACCGCGAAGGACGCCGCCGCCGCGGCCGCGCGGCACCTCTTTACCGACCAGCGCGTCATCGTGCTCGTCGGCAACGCGCGTGAGCTGTCTGAGGTCGCGAGCCGCTATGGGCCGGTCACCGTGCTCAAGCCCGCCGACCTCGAATGACCTCGCTCCCGCTCCTGACGCCCGCCGGCCCGAAGGGCCTCTTCGCCGTCGACAAGCCGGCGGGCATGCTGGTGATCCCCGGGCGCGCCGGAGAGGCCAAAGAGGGGCCGTGCGTGCGCGACCTGGTCTCACGCCAGCTCGGCCGTCCGGTGTGGGTGGTGCACCGCATCGACCGGGACACCTCGGGGGTGCTGCTGCTCGCCCTCGACGCCGACGCCCACCGCGCCGCCTCGCTGGCCTTCGAGCGCCACGAGGTGAAGAAGACGTACCTCGCGCTGGTGCAGGGCGTGGTGCGGGAGCCGCTCGACATCGGGCTGCCGCTCGTCGAGGCGCGCAAGCGCAAGATGAAGGTGGCGCCTCCCGGGCTCGCGGGAAAGCCCAGCCGCACGGTCGTTCGCCCGGTCGAGACCTTCGCGCGGGCGACGCTGGTGGCCTGCGAGCCGCTGACCGGGCGGCAGCACCAGATCCGCGTGCACCTGATGGCGAAGGGGCACCCGCTCCTCGTCGATCACCAGTACGGCCGCCGGGAGCCGCTGCGCGAGCGCGACGTCGGTGGGGCCAGTGACGAGGTGGTGCTCTCGCGCACGCCGCTCCACGCGGCGAAGCTCGAGCTGCCCTCGCTGGGGTTCGTCGCCGAGTCTCCGCTCCCGGCCGATCTGCGCGCCGTGGTCGAGCGGCTCGCCGGTGGCGCGACGCCCCGAGGTCATTACTGACGTGAGGCATGGCCGGCGCCTCGCTCTTCACGCTCCTCGACGAACTCGCGGCGTTGCTCGACGACGTCGCCACCATGACGAAGGTGGCGACGAAGAAGACGAGCGGGGTGCTCGGCGATGATCTCGCGCTCAACGCCGAGCAGGTCTCGGGCGTGCCCACCGACCGTGAGTGGCCGGTGGTGTGGGCGGTAGCGAAGCGCTCGATGGTGAACAAGGTCGTCCTGGTGCCCACGGCGCTGGCGATCAGCGCGTTCCTGCCAGCTCTGGTGCAGCCGCTGCTGATGAGCGGCGGCGCCTTGCTCTGCTTCGAAGGCATGGAGAAGGTGTCGAGCCGGACGCCGAAGACCCGGGTCGCTCCGAAGAGCGAGGCCGAGCGGGTGTCGGGGGCCGTGCGCACCGACTTCATCCTCTCGGCCGAGATCGTCGTCATCGCCCTCGGTACGGTGGCCGGCGTGCCCCTGCTGCAGCAGGCGCTGACGTTGGCGGCGCTGTCGGTGGTGATGACCGTCGGCGTCTATGGGCTGGTGGCCGGCATCGTGAAGCTCGACGACGTGGGCCTGGCGCTCTCGCGGCGCGGCGGCCCGTCGGCGGCGCTTGGCCGGGGGCTCCTCGCCATCGCGCCGAAGCTGATGCGCTTGCTGTCGCTCGCGGGCACCGTCGCCATGTTCCTCGTCGGTGGCGGCATCGTCGGTCACGGCATTCCCGTCGTGTACGCCTGGCTGGAGCCGATGAACGGCCTGCTCGCGGCGGGCGTCGAGGGGCTCCTCGGCGCCGCCATCGGTCTGGCGCTGGTGGGGCTTGCGGCGGCCGGGCGGTGGGTGCGCGCGCGCGCGGGTGGTCAGCTGCCCGCCCCCTGAGGCCGGGAAGAGGGTGGGGTGACGCTCAGGGCCCCGTCGGGCCAGCCGTCGCACCGGGCGGCGCGCCCTTCCCGTGCGCCAGCGTCTTCACCTCGGCCTTGAAGGTGATGTCCACCTTGTCCTGTCGGACGGCCGTCACGATGCCGAAGCCAAAGGTCGGGTGATCGACGACGTCGTCGACGGCGTAGACGTCACGGATCGAGTACTTCCTGGCGCGGGTGAGGTCCTTGCCTTTGAGGATCTCGTCGAAGGTGACGACCTTCGTCTCGGCTCTCGGTGCGCGAGGCGTCGCAGCGCGCCGGGGCGCCGCGAACGACTGGGCCTTCACCAGCGGCTGCTCGCCCCGGTACAGGTGCTGCGAGCCGCAGGTGTTGCACTGCACCCGCTTCACCGACGTGCCCACCATCGCGAGGATCGTGTGGGCCAGGTTGAGTTCGCACTTGTTGCAGTGGGCGTCGATCTCGCCGCCGACCCGAATCGAATTCAACGGAGTCATGGGGCGGTCCGTAGCATGCGACCGCGGCGCCGCCCACGGCCACGACGCTGCCCGCGCCCCGAGCGCCAGTCCTGACACCCCGGGCTCGGGCCCACCGGCGACGGCGTGGGCACGGCGCGCAGCGCCGCCGGCGTCGACGTTCCGAGCGCGTCGTGGCCGCGACGCGCCTCAAGGCCCGGTCGTCGTGTCCACCCGTGCCCGCGGCCCCGCCGGTCGGGATCGTTCGCGCAGGCCGAAAGGGAGCCCCCGAAGGCGGGGCCACCGGGTACAGTGATACGGGTGTCCACCGAGTCCACCCAGGTCCGGCCTCCCCCGCGGCGCCCGAACCCGCTCGTGCAGGCCATCGAGTCGGTGGGCGCCTCGCTCACGCGGACGGTCGAGGACATCGGCGGGCTCGCGTCGTTGCTGGCCGACGTACTGCGGTGGGCGGTGCGCCCGCCCTTTCGCGTCGTGAACCTCATGGCCCAGCTCGACTTCGTCGGAGTGGGCTCGGTGCTGATCGTCGCGCTGACGGGCATCTTCTCGGGCATGGTCTTCGCGCATCAGTCGGCGCGGGCGTTCGAGCTGTTCAACGCCAAGAGCCTGGTGGGGCCGACGGTGACCCTCACCATCACCCGCGAGCTGGCGCCCGTCTTCAGCGCGTTGATGGTGACGATGCGCGCCGGCAGCGCGATGTGCACCGAGCTGGGCACCATGCGCGTCACCGAGCAGGTCGACGCGCTCGAGACGATGGCGGTCAACCCGATTCAATACCTGCTCGTCCCGCGGGTGCTCGCGGGCCTCATCATGGTGCCGATGCTGGTGATGGTGTTCGACCTCGCCGGCGTCGGCGGCGGGTACTTCGTCTCGGTGGCGGTCAAGGGCGTGTCGGCCGGCACCTTCATCGCGCGTACGCAGCAATGGCTCGACCCCGAGGACATCGCCGAGGGCCTCATCAAGGGCGCCGTCTTCGGGCTCTACGTCGCGCTCGTCGCCTGCTTCAAGGGCTACCACGCCAGCGGCGGCGCCAAGGGGGTCGGGCAGGCCACGACCGAGGCCATGGTGCTCTCGGCGCTCGGCATCTTCGTGCTGGACTACTTCGTCGGCGTCATCCTCCACTGAGCGCCGCCATGGCCGCTGCGCCGATGATTCAGATCGTCGACCTCTTCAAGTCCTTCGGGGCGCACGAGGTGCTGTCTGGCATCTCGCTCGAGGTGCCCGCCGGGAGCACCCTCGTCATCCTCGGCGGGTCCGGCTCGGGCAAGACGGTGTTGATGAAGCACATGATCGGCCTGCTCAAGCCCGACTCGGGGCGCGTCATCGTCGAAGGCGAAGACCTCGTACCGCTGGGGGCAGAGGGCCTCGAGCGCATGCGCCGCAAGTTCGGCATGGTCTTTCAGGCCGCGGCGCTCTTCGACTCCATGACCGTGTACGAGAACGTCTCGTTCCCGTTGCGCGAGCACCGCAAGGAGCTGACCGAAGAGCAGATCCGCGCCCTGGTGAAAGAGAAGCTCGGCATCGTCGGGCTGAAGAACGTCGAAGAGAAGTACCCGGCAGATCTTTCAGGCGGCATGCGCAAGCGCGTCGGGCTCGCTCGGGCCATCGTCCTCGACCCGAAGATCGTGCTGTACGACGAGCCGACCACGGGCCTCGACCCCATCACCACGGACTACGTCGACGAGATGATCCTCGACGCGAAGAAGGAGCTGGGGGTGACCTCGGTGGTCATCAGCCACGACATCGCCAGCGCCTTCAAGGTCGCCGACAACATCGCCTTCCTCTACCAGGGCCACATCGTCGAGCAGGGGCCTCCGGCCGAGCTGCGCCGCTCCGAGCACCCCGCGGTGAAGCTCTTCCTCTCGACGTGGTTCGGGAAGAACTGACGTGAAAGCCGGGCGCTTTCGGGTAGGGTGGGCGACCTCGTGAAGAAGGTGCTGACCCCGTTCCGCGTGGGCCTGCTGGTGATCGCCGCGCTGGCGATTCTCTTCGGGTTTCTCACCTTCTCGAAGAAGGGGGGCATGGAAGAAGACGTCGCCCTCGAGGTGCACGCCTTCTTCAAGGATGCCAGCGGCCTGGGGAAGAAGTCGCGCGTGCAGATCGCCGGCATCCCCGTAGGCGAGATCGTCGGCATCGACCTCATCGGCCTGCGGGCGAGGGTGACGATCCGCATCAAGAAGGAGATCGGCGTTCGGCGAAACGCGTCGCTGACCAAGCGCTCCGAGTCGCTGCTGGGCGACTACATGCTCGACCTCGCCCCCGGCACCGAAGATCAGCCGCCGCTGCAGAACGGCGAAGAGATCAAGTTGGTGCTCGACGCGCCCGGCATGGAAGCGGTGATGGGCAGCCTCCAGCTCATCGCCCAGGACGTGCAGCAGGTGACCCGCTCGCTCCGCAACGTCCTCGGCGGTGAGAAGGGGCAGGCGTCGCTCGAGTCCATCGTCCAGAACCTGACAGCGCTGGTGTCTTCGGTCGACAAGACGGTGCGCGAGACCTCGGACCGCCTGGCGCAGATCCTCGCCAACGTCGAGGGCGTCTCGGGCGACATCCGGCGCATCACCGTGAAGGAGCAGTCGAGCATCTCGAGCATCGTGGACAACCTCGACCACATCTCGAAGGACGTGCGCGACGTCATCGCCACGGTCAAGCGCGTCGTCGGCGAGAACGAGGGCGAGGTGCAGCCCGGCGTGGCGAGCGTGAAGGAGACGCTCTCGAAGCTCGACCGCACGCTGTCGAACGTCGAGGAGGTGTCGAAGAACATCAAGGAGGGGAAGGGGCCCGTGGGCGCGCTGGTGGCGAACGAGCGGCTCGGCCAGAAGCTCTCCGACACCATCGACGACGTGTCGGACTTCGCGGGGCGCCTCACGAACCTCGAGTTCGAGCTGGGGATCCGCACCGACTACCTCGTGAACCAGGGTGGCGCGAAGATCTTCATCACCGGTCGCCTCATCCCCAAGCCCGACAAGTACTACCTCATCGAGGCCGTCGACGACCCGCGCGGCTCGACTGAGACGGTGCTGATCCAGAACAACCCGCCGGCCGCCGGCGAGCCCGTGGTGCAGAAGCAGGTGCGCACGCGCGAGACGCTCAAGTTCTCGGCGCAGCTGGCGAAGCGCTATTCGTTCCTCACGTTCCGGCTCGGCATCATCGAGTCGACCGGGGGCATCGGCGTCGACGTGAACGTGCCGATCAAGTTCTTCTACTACTCACGTTGGCTCGAGGACGCCCTGGTGCTGAAGGTCGATGCCTTCAACTTCTCGGTCGAGAACCTCACGCTTCCACGCCTTCGCGCGACGCTGCGCTTCACCCCGATCGAGCACCTCTACCTGACGGTCGGCATCGACGACGCGCTCAACCCGACGAATCGCGACACGCTGACGAACAAGCTGATCTCGGGCCGCGATTTCTTCGTGGGCGCCGGCGTGTACTTCACCGACGCCGACCTCAGGTCATTGCTGCCCTTCCTGCCGTCACCCTGACGCGCGGGGTCGTCAAGTGACGGTCGCGCGCGGCGCACCGCCTGGGCGCCCCCTGGTCACGGGCGCCGTCGACTGGGCGGAGACGGCGGCTGACACGCCTCGAAGGAAAGGGCTCCACACGCCGAGGTCCAGCACCACGAGTCACGCCACCGCGTCGTTTCGGGGGGGGGCGTGGGCCCGGTCGCTGCCGTGCGCGCGGCCCCACACGCTGGCCAACGCCGGTCGAGAGGAAGGGCGACGTCACCCCGAGGGCCAGGACCGCATCGGCGGTGAGCGGTGTCTGCCGCCTCGCCCCGGGGAGGGGAGCGCGCCCAGCGCCGTCGTTGCGAAGGTGCGCTGCCGTGTCGTGGAGAGCGCTTCGTCAGAAGGCAGAGACCTCGACGTTGCTCGGCTCGAGCGGCCGCTCCATGCCGTGCGCGACCCCCTTGATCCGCGAGGCGGCCACGCCTTCGTTCATCAGCGCCCGCGTCAGCACCGTCAACCGCTCGTTGCTCATCACCGCGTTGGACTTGCTCGTGTCCATCTCGGTGACGAAGACGTCGAAGCGCACGCGCTTGTCGGGGTTGGCCCGCAACAGCAGGGCGAACTGGGAGAGCAGGCTCATGGTCGCCGGGGTGAGCTCAGCGCTTCTGGGGAAGAACTCGAGCTTGCCGCGGAGCTGGAACTTGCCGGCGGTGAAGCTCACCTTGCCTTCGCCAGGGTCGGCGCAGCCATCGGTGTCCTTCACGCCGTTGATCGTCTCCTTCTCGTTGGGGCACTTGTCGTCGGTGTCGGCCACGCCATCGCCGTCGGTATCGAGGAAGGCGACAGCCTTCTCGGCTGGCGCCGTGCTCGCCTCGCTCGCAGGCGAGGCCAGCCTGGTCGCCGCAGGGGGCCTGGCGACGGCGAAGGCGTCAGCCTCGGCCTTGCCGCTCTGCTGCGAGGGGGCCGTGGCGTCGTCCCTCGGCGCGGCCGCCGGGAAGGACAAGGGGGGGTGCTGGTACGAAAAGCCACCGACGATCATCCACCGGGGGGCGCCCCAACCGCTCGACAGGCCCCCGCCGGCCCCGAGCTCGAAGGCGAGGCGATTGCCGAGGCGATACTTGAGCCCCCCCACGGCGTCGACGGGCGCTCCCGCGGCGCCCGAGTTCGCGAAGCCGACGGCCCCGGTGAGCGCGAACTGCAGTGACAGCACGTTCTCCTTGCCGACGAGGGGCACCTCACCGCCGACGCCGAAGGTGAACTCCTGTCCGACGCGCAGGTTCAGCAGCCGAGGCTCGGCCGTTCGAAACGTGAACCCCAGGTTGGCCACCAGGCGCAGAAACGGCGTCACCAGCTCGGCGATCACCCGCGGCGAGGCCGATACCGGCCCCCCACCCCGGAGCGCCGAACGGTTACCCGTCGGGAGCGAGATGGGGAGGGTCGCGGCGAGCTGGAAGGCCTGGTCACGCGAAAAGAACGAGTACTTCGGCACGACACGCAGGTCACCCGCCGCGAACCCACTCAGGGCCGAGCCGAGCGCCGGGTCGAGCGAGGTGGCCTGCTGGCCGGTCGCGATCGACATGGGCATGCCGACGGCGATCTCGAAGCGGTCCTTCAGGGCGAAGCCCGCCGAGACGTCGAAGAAGGTGAGGGAGTCGACGAGGCGAACAGGCGCGTCCTTGCCGCCGGGCGTTCCCAGCACGAGGGGGTCATCAGCGTACCCGATGA
>JADCJJ010000568.1 GCA_020247085.1 Myxococcaceae bacterium
GACTTCTTCTCGGGCGGCCGGGTGATGTCGGAGTGGCTCGAGCCGCGGGTGCTCGACCTGCTGCAGCCGCGCCACGAGCTGGGCCAGGTGCCCGCCATCGCCGGCGCGGCGCGCTCGATGTCTGTGCACCTGCTGCGCGACGAGGAGAACGCCAACCAGGCGCTCCGTCTGGCCGGGACCGTCACGCGCGTGGGCGTCGCGCGCCCCTTCTCGCTCGAGGTGGCCCTGCCGGGCGCCTTCGACGACCAGCGGGTCGACTTCGTGCCCATCGACTGCCAGTTCGACGAGCGCCGGGCCTTCGTCATCGAGGTCGACCCCGCGGCCTGGTTCCGGGGGGCACGCTTCGAAGAGGCGTCGCTGTCGACGCTGGCGGTAGACACCCAGACGGGGCGCGCCCTGCAGGTGAACCTCAGGCGCTTCGCCGCCTGGGCCGGGCGCGTCGAGGCCCTCGAGCCGTGACGGGCCCTCACCCCGCTGGCGGGAAGACGTCGAAGAAGACGCGCGGCGCTCGCTTCGTACGCACGCAGCGTATGTGCTCCGACAGGTAGCAGGCCGAGAAGCCGAGCCGGCGCCGCCCCATCTGCGTCTTGCGGGAGCGGTGCCACAGGTGGTTGTGCAGCAGCACCGACTCACCGGCCACGACGTCGAGCGTCACCCTCCGCCCGTCGGCCCCCGCAGCGGCCACCTGGACCGGGAGCACCAGGCCGCCCAGCGGCGTCGAGCGCCCGCCGAGGTGCGAGCCCGGCAGCACCTCGAGGCAGCCGCCGCTCGTCGGCTCGTCGTCGAGCGCCGTCGACAGCTGCACCTGCGGGTCCTCGCTGAGTCCAAAGAGGCGCCCACCGTCCTGGTGCCAGGGCACCTCGGTGCTGGGCGTCGCCGACATGGAGGGCGCACGCCAGGTCAGCTGGTGCGACGCGCGACACACACGCGAGCCGCCCACGCCGACGCGCCAACACCGGGAGCGCCGAGGACCAGGAGCAGTCAACAGGGCTCCTGGCCGGTCTCGCGCCTCGATGGCCGGAGGCCGCTGCGGCGCAGGCCTCCGGCGTGCTGAAGCTCGGTGTCAGGGGTGACGGGTACACCGTGAACCATCTGCGACACCGGGACGAGCTCGCCTGGCGGTTGGGCCAGCCTTCGCGTCATCGGGAGGTCGCGCACGCATGGCAGGTCGGAAGGCATTCAACGAACAGGACGCGAGGCGGCCTCTCGCCGCAGTGAGTCGGTCGGGCTGCGAGCTCGCGACGTGGGCGCGTGAGCACGGCGTCGACGGGCGCTCGCTCACACGCGAGGCCTGCTGGGCCTTCACGGTGGCGCTCCGAGGCGAAGAGCGGCTGACGGGCCGGTACGAGTTCCGCGACGGCGCTGCGGCCTTCATGGACACCCTGAAGCTGATGGGCTCGGGCGGGCGCGAGCTGCTCTTCGCGGTGTCCGGCGCCAAGAAGGACGCAGCGGGCGTCATCTCGGAGCTGGTGCTGGCGCCGCTCGGCGAGCGCGGCGTCGGCCGCCCCTTCATGCTCCGGATGGAGTAGGGCTCGGCGCGTGAGGCGACTGCTTCGGTGGGGGTGCGGGTTCGTCTTCGTGGTCGTGATGTTGGTGGCGGCGGTGGCGTTCAAGCTGTGGCGCGACCACGCCGAGCACGAGGAGCTCCGCGAGGCCGACCGCGGGCGGGCGCCGGTGAGCGCGCCGAAGCTGGCATGGAGCCCGGCTCCGTCGGCGCCTGGCGACGACGCGCCGTGTCTGCGGGGCGTGGTGCTCGAGGGTGAGGCGCCCGTCGGCGGCATGCAGGTCTCGGTGACCGACACGGCCGAGGCGCGGGTGGCGCGCATGACGCAGCAGTGTGGCTGCCGGCTCTGCGATTGCCCCGAGGCGCGGGCAGCGCTGTTCGACGACCCACGGCCCGGCCTCCCCGAGGCCGTGAAGAGCGTCACCTCGGCCGGCGACGGCACCTTCAGCCTCTGTGGACTCACCGCGGCGCAGCCCGAGTTCATCTGGGCCGAAGACGCGTCGGGCCGGCTCGCGTGGCAGAAGGGAACGCTGGTGCCGCTGCGGCCGGGTGCCTTCGTCGAGCTGCAGGTGGTACCGCGCCGGCTCGTCGAGGGCCTCGTTCGCAAAGGAGGCCAGCCGCTCCCGGGCGCACGCCTTCTGCTCGTGCCCGACCGGCCGGTGCGCGCCGTGCCGGCGACGAGCGACGCGCAGGGCCGCTTCCGCGTCGAGTTCCCTGCGGGAGACGGGCGTGCGCTGGTCGAGGCGCCCAGCGTTCCGGCGCAGCTCGTGGCCATCGAGGTGACGCGCCAGGGCACCGTGGTCATCGACGTGGAAGACGCCGCGACGCTCGAGGTGCGGGTCCTCCACGACGGGCGGCCGGTGGAGGGCGCGGAGGTGACGGTGACGTCGGCTCCGGTCATCCGCACCGACGCGGAGGGGCTGGCGCGGTGCGCGGTGTCGCGGACGCGAGGCACCATCGTGCGCGCGAAGAAGGGCGGGCTCGTCGCGAAGGCCTCGTTCCGTGGCGATAGCGCCGCCGTGCGTCGGCTCGAGCTGTCGTTGACGCCGGGGGTCGGACTTCGCGGCGTCATCGTCGACGAGACCGGAGCGCCGCGCGCCGGCCGGGTGCGGGGAGCGAGCCCCGATGACGCCACCCTCGCCACGACGCCAGAGGGCCGCTTCGAGGTGGAGCCGCGGGAGGTCGGCGAACGGATGTTCCTCGTGCCGCTCGTCGAGGGCTGCGTCTCGGACGAGGACGGCCGGGGCGTCGTCGTGACGGAGCGGGCGCCCGAGGTGAAGCTGGTGGTGCGCTGCGCCGGCGCCGTGCGCGGCACGGTGGTCGAGGCCGGTGGCGCGCCGGTGCCGCTGGCCGTGGTGAAGGTGTCGAGCGAGGGTCGCGACGTGGAGTCGACCACCGACGAGCGCGGCGGCTTCACCGTGCACCTGCGAGATGGCGTGCCCGCTCGCGTGAAGGTGTCGCACCCGCGCTACCGCGCCGAGGAACGTCCACTCGTGGCGCCGCTCACCGACGAGCTCGTCATCGTGCTCGACGCTGGCGGGTCCATCTCGGGCCGGGTCGTCGAGGGCGGCGCGGGTGTGCCCGACGTTGAGGTGATGGCGGTGCCCGGAGACCTCGCCGAACTGCTCAGTCGGGAGGGCCTCGACAAACACCTCACCCGGACGACCGCCGATGGGCGCTTCGTGTTGCGCGGGCTCGAAGCAGGCAGGTGGGTGGTGATCGCGACCCTTCCGGGGGCCCCGGGCGTGCCGTCGGCGCCGCTGGTGCTGCAGCCGGCCGAGCAGCGCACCGGCGTCGAGCTCTCGGTGTCGGCGTCGAGCGAGTCCATTCGCGGCCGGGTGGTCGACGCGCGCGGAGGCCCGGTGGCGAACGCGCTCGTCGAGTGGACGCCGCCGGAGAACAAAGCGAAGCGGCTGCGCGTGATGTCCGAGGTCATCGTCGGGCGCTTCGACACCCTCATGCAGGCCTTGCCCGGTTCGATGACCACCGGGCTCGACGGCACGTTCTCGATTCGTGGGATCTCGGAGGCGTCGGTGGCGCTCGAGGTGAGCGCGAAGGGCTTCGAGTCGCAGACCGTCACCGGGTCGAAGGGCGAGCTGCTGCAGGTGACGCTCCAGGCGAAGCCGGCGTGGCGCATCGCGGGGCGCGTGGTGGACGACCGCGGCCAGCCTGTGCCGCGGTTCCTGATCAACGAATCGGACTTCGGCGCCGCGGACGGGCGCTTCGAGGTGGACTGCCGGGTGGACCCCCAGGTGCTGCGCGTCAACGCGACAGGGTTCCTCGAGGCCCGCCGCGAGGTGCGCCGGAGCGGAGAGAAGGTCGACCTCGGAGACGTCGAGCTCGCGCGGGGCGCGGCGCTCGGCCTCGTGGTGACGACTCGCGACGGGAGCCCCCTCGGTGAAGCGAGGGTCCTGGGCAAGCAAGTCGACGCGCGCAGCGTCTGCCGCACGGCCTCGGATGGCCGCTGCACGCTCGAGCCCCTGAAGGCCGTGCCCGTCGAGGTGCGCGTCGTCCTCGAGGGCTTCGTGCCCTTCGAGAAGACGGTGGCGAAGGACGAGCTGGCGCGCCCGCTCGAGGTGACGCTGGAGCGCGCGACGGGGCGAGTGTCTGGGCAGGTGTTCCGTGCTCCCGGCGTGCCGGCCGCGGGGCAGACGGTGAACGTCGAAGCAGGGTTCGTCACCCGCACGGTCGTCACCGATGCCGACGGCCGCTTCACCGCTACCGAGGTGCCCGAGGGCGATGCGTGCGTGGTGACGAAGCTCGGCGTCGTGGAGTGGGCCGTGCCCGCGAAGTCGACGAAGGAGCCGGCGTCGGTGGCCGTTGGACCCATGGCCGGAGGCGCGACGCTCGCCGAGACGCGCGCCATGCCGGCGAAGGTGCTGCTCGGGAACGACTCGTCGCCGCAGCAGCTGCGGCGCAGCATGCAAGACGTCAACGCGAACGGCCTCTGTCGGATGGCCCACGTCACGGCCGTGTACGTGCTCGTCATCGGGAGCGTTCGCGTCGAGGGGCTCCCGCCGGGCCCGTGGTCGGCTTTCGTCTTCTCCGCGGGCGACGCGAAGCCCGGGCCCGACGACCACATCACCCCGCAGTCGTTCGAGCTCCGGTCCGGCGAGACGCGCAGCCTCGAGTGAGGTTTCTCACCGACTGAGAAGGACCTGGAGCGTCCACGCTCGTCCGCTTTCACTCCTCCATCTCATTCAGTCGCGCAACGCTCTCGACGAGATGCGAGACCTGTGACCGCAGGGCGGCGTTCTCCAGCTCAAGTGCGGCGCCGAGGTCCTCTCGGACTGCCGAAAGCGTATCGAGTCGCCTGCTTCCTTCCCGGAACCCATCGAGTCTCCCTGGTCCGTGCCCCTCTGACGCTGCGTCCCGAAGCTGCGCTTGCGCCAGAGGACGAAGGCCCGCAGTTCGCCCTCGGCGTGGTTGCTGATGGGCTCGACGCCCTCTCTGTCCACGAAGGTCCAGAGCGCCGCGCGGTGCGCGACGATGTCCGCGCACGAGCCCGACACGTACGACCTCACCCCCACCCCCGAACAACGACCCGACGCGCAGACGCACTGGTGCCATCAGCTCGCCGAACTCGCCGCGAGTCAGCGTGCCGTTCGTCAAGGCATGCCAGTGCCCGAAGATGCTGGTGACGGAGTCGAGCAGCTCTCGCCCGATGGCGCCGACGTGCGCCTTCAGCACGGGCACGTCGATGGTCTGGGAGCGCTGCCCCGCGTCCGGCGCCTCTGGCAGCGGCGAGTGGCAATTCTTCTCGAGCTCGGCGGTGCGCTCGTCCTTCATCACGACGAGAGCTTCCAACCCGGTGATGCGCTCGTCACGCGGGTTGAATGCCGATGCTGGAGAGCACACCCGCAGAACTCACGCGAGCCGAGTCAGTCAGGGAACTGATCGCCGGGCTGCGCGCGGCTGGTCGCGGCCCGGCCCCTGAACGGTTGCCTCATTCATCCCCAGATGCACGCAGCTCTCCGGGTTCTTGAAGGACCGGCCAATGCGGTCATCAGCAACTCCCAGCGCTCACCCCGGGTCATTGACGATGACCTTGCACAGCAGCGTGTTGTCCTGCTTCAGGCTCTTCGACCAGATGAGCCTGGCGGAAGCGTCCCAGACGACCTGCGTGTAGCCATCCCTCGGGCTGACTTGCGCCTCGGTGTACTCGACGCTCGCTGGCCAGGCGCTCACATCGAAAGTCGGGAGCTTCCACCCTGGCGGCTCTGGCGAAATCTCTGCCTGACAGTCGGTCTCTGGCGACGCGCTCTTCTCGCACGCGACGTTGATTGGAGCGCGATGAATGACGAGACATCGCCAGGCCGCGTTCGAGACGAGGACCCGCTTTCCGGTGGTGGTGTCGGTGAGCTGAGCGATGAAGCCTCCGTCGCCCATCTGCTGATTCACCGCGCCGATGTACTCGAGCCCCGTGTCATTTTTCTTGTAGTCCTTGAGCACCCAATTCAGCACCAGCGGGTAGGTGGCATCGAAGCCGAACGACTCCTTGTTGAAGGAGCGCTCCGTCGTGATCGGCACGCTGTCTTCAGCGACCTGGGTCTCGCCGAGAGACAGCGAGAACCAGTTGTCGGCCCAGACGTCGGCACGGAACCGGCCCGACGTGGTCACGGCGGGTGAACAGGCACTTCCCAGGGCGACGAGCAGCAGCAGGCTTCTCATGTCCCTTACGTAGCCGAGTGCGCGCGAAAACGATCACTCCGTGCAGGCCGACGCGTCAGAGGTCGCGGCTCCACACCACGCCGGCGCCGGACTGAAGCGTGGAACCGAGGTACAGCGAGTCGCTCAGGTACTTGCCCACCCCGACGCGCGTGGAGGCGAGGCCCTCGGAGCTTCGCCGCCTGGACGACGGTCGGTCCCAGGACACGCCCAGGCGCGGCCAGCCCTTTGCCCTCTCGGCCGTTGCCCTCGTCCCTCATCTCGTCGCGCTGGTGCCACCGGCCCTCCTTCACCTCACCCGCTCCCACGGCGTCGAAGGCTCCCCA
>JADCJJ010000569.1 GCA_020247085.1 Myxococcaceae bacterium
CCCGCCGTCGCTGATCGCTCACGGCCTGCGCGACCGGATGCTTTCCCCAGCCGAGCGCGCGACTGGTGCGTGTCAGGGATAGATGAAGCGGAGTTCGTTCGTGGCGCCGTGGCGGAAGACCACCCCCGCCCGGTCGCCGAGGTCGACCACCCGGAGTTCGGTGGCGCCCGATGCCGTCACCGTGGCGACGAGGGTCCAGTTTGCCGACAGCGTCACGGGTGAGCAGTCGGCTGGGTTCGTCGTCTGCCAGATCTCGGCGATCGTCCCATTGCTGTTCGCGCCCCAGTGGCCTCCCAGCGCGCGCGCCGTAACGACGAAGTTGCTGCCTGTTCCGCTTGGGGGCGTGGTGGTTCCGAAGTTGGTCGTCTCTTGAAACCCGGCGAACACCTGCCGCCCGAAATTGATCGTTGAAAAGGAATACATCAGACATCCGTTGGGTGAGACACCTCCCGTCACGGAGTTCATGACGGTCGCAGTGCTCTGGGCTCCACCGCCAAAGGAGCCGAAGTCAAAAGAGCAGCTGCTGAAGAATGGGGCTGTAGACTGAGTGACGCAGTAACGGTGTGCCCGGGCGAGCGTGGTGCCGTCGAACGAGAGCGCAGCCCAGTAGTTCCGTCCAGGAATGATCTTTCGAGGGGCTCGGAGGAGCGTGTCCGTGATCGGATCCCGTTCGTACGTCGTTCCGATGATGAGACCAAAATCGTCCGTTCCATCAGGGGGCACCCCGAACGGGTACTGGCCTGAAGTAGAGATCGGAGGCGTCAGAACCGGGAGCCCGCCTGGGTCGACCGCGGTTCCATCGAAGTAGCTCGCGCGCGCGCTGAGCGTCGACCCGACAGCGGCGTTGATGGCCCGATGACGGCCGAGCGACAAGTCGGGGTAATAGTCGCTCCAGCTTTGAACATGAACGTCGGTGTTCCAGTTTGCGGCTGGGAGCGTCAGTCCATTGGGATTGCTGACGAAGCCACCGGTCACGGCGTTCAGCGCGACGGTCTGGATCATCGCGTTGGTGCCAACGGTTCGGTACGCGACGAAGAACTGCCCATCAGCGTCACTGACCGCATCGAACGACGCCACGTTCGTGGCGAGGGTGAAGGAGGTCTGGTTGAAGAGGAGCGTCGGAAGGGCGATAGCCGTGCGGAATCGCCAGCTCGTGCCAGCGGCGAAGGTGTTCCCGGCCACGTCAGTCAGTCCGGCCGCGAGCACCGCCTGATAGGGCGTCGCCGGAGTCAGGCTGGCCGAGTCCCACCTGGTGTTGTTGGCGCTCCAGGTGCCACTGCCGACGTTGTTGAGCGCTGGCGCCGACGGGATGAGTGGTTCCGAGAACACGATCGAGGCAACCCGGTTCGAGTTTCGGACGCTGCCGTTCGCAGGACTCACCGACACGACTGTCGGCCGCACGCGGTCGACGACGAAGGTGCGGCTCATGCTCATCGACGGATTTCCAGCCGAGTCCCGCACCACGACCGTCGCCGTGTACGGCACCCCGTTGTCCGTCGCGTTCGTCGTGATCGTCCCGCTGGTCGGCCCGGCTGCACCTCCATTCAGCGTCGCCGTCAGCGTGGGGTCGCCATCGGTCGCCGTCCACGTCACGTTCACGGCATTTCCCGACGGGAAGCTCGCGACGTTGAACACCTGACCCGCCGTCGGCGCCGTGATCGTCACCACCGGCGCTACGCGGTCCACCGTCACGCTGCGAATGATCGTCGTGGCATTCCCCTCGGCGTCCGTGGCCGTCGCCGCGATCGGAGTCGCGACGAAGTCGACGGCCGGGAGCGTGAACCCGGTGCCCCATGCTCCGCTCGACGGCGTCACCAGGTTCGTCGTCGAGCCAAACACCACGGCCATCGGCCCGACCGCGGAGCCATCGGACACGGTGCCCGTCACCGCGAGCATCGTCTGCGTCGGTCCGCCCACCACGGCGCCATTGGCTGGAGCCGTGAACACCACCACGGGCGCGACCGTGTCGACGAAGTAGCTCCGGGCGAGCGTCGTCACGTTGCCGAGGCTGTCTGTTGCGGTGGCCACGCAGGTGTACGAGACGTTGTCGGCGGTGGGGAGGGGCCACGTCACGGTCCAGGCGCCAGGCGCGAGGGTCGCCGTTCGATCGCCGCCCGCGTCAGCGCAGTTGAGGGTCACGCCCACCAGGGCGGTCGAGTCGGTGGCGGTCCCTGCGATCGGCTGCATGCGGGGAAGGCCGAGCCGCTCTCCAGCCGGCGGCGAGGTGAAGGCGAGCGCCGGCCCCTGCGTGTCGACGAGCACGGTGCCCATCACGGTCGCCTGGTTCCCCACCACGTCGGTCCCGCGGAGTGTCACGGTGCGCATCACGCGGTCGAGGTTCATCGGGAAGGTGGCCTGGGTGCTCCACGCGCCAGACGTGACGGTGAGCGGCACCGGCCCGGCGCCGAGGTCGATCGTCACGTTCATCGGCGGCCCGCTCGAATCGGTCGCTGAGCCGCTCAAGGTGGCCACGCGCCCAGCGGCGGTGGTGGGCGTCGGTGCGAGCAGGGCCAGGGCCGGCGGCTGCGTGTCGACGAGGACCGTGAAGGTTCCCGTCGCCATGTTGCCGAGCGAATCGGTGGCGGTGAACGAGAGGGTCCGGGTCATCCGGTCGATGTTGGCAGGGAACGCGACGGTGGCGGTCCAGGTCGTCCCCGTGACGGTGGGCGTGACCGGAGCGGTGCCGCCAGTGAGGGTGAACGTCATCAGGGGCGTGCTCGGATCCGTCAGCGTGCCGCTCAGCATCGCGGAGGCGCCGACGACGGTGCTGGACGCCGGGGTCGTGAGCGTCACCCGCGGCGCGCGGGTATCGACGAGCACCTGCACCGAGGTCATCGTGGTCTGACCCGACCGATCGATGATCGAAAACGGGAAGGTGACGGCTCCTTCGAAGGAGGGCGGCACTGGCACCATGACGCGCCAGCTCGTCGCCGTGAGCGTCAACGGGCGGGAGACTCCGTCGCCGGCGTCGAGCGTCGCCGAGGTCACTTCACGCCCCGGCATCGTCATGATGGTGCCGACGAGCTCGACCATGGAGCCCCCGACGGCGACCCCCGCGGCCGGCGTCGTCAGCGAGAGGACCGGCGGCCCGATGGGCGCTCCCCCGGCGGCGCCTCCGGCCATTCCGCCGGCCGACCCTCCGGCCGACCCGCCAGCGACTCCACCCGCCGTACCGCCCGCCGACCCGCCAGCGACTCCACCCGCCGTACCGCCCGCCGTGCCACCCGCCGTGTCACCCGCCGTACCGCCCGCCGTACCGCCAGCGAATCCACCCGCCGTACCGCCCGCCGCGCCACCCGCCGTGCCGCCCGCCGTGCCGCCTGCCGCGGCCAGGCCCCCGGCTGACCCGCCACTGCGCCCACCGGCATCGACCGGCTCGTCCCGAACACAGAGGTTCGTTGGCACGTCGCAGCGACTGCCCGCGAGGCAGCCCTGTTCACACGTCGGCACCGGACTCGTGCACGACACGGCGAGCACGCACCACACCCCGACCACGTTGCGAATCGACGTCGACATGTCTCCCCCACGACGAAGAGCGGTGGCGCGCTATCGCAAAACCGACTCATCGTCACGAGTCCTTCGGTGGGAGCGGAAAGAACGCACTCGTACGCGACACATACGCTGAGGAGCCGGGCTGGTGCTTCATCGACGCTTCGAGCATCGGCACGCCCGAGACCCGCAGGAGGAGGAACGTCACGAGGCTCGCGGTGAGCACCGTGGGCCACGCCCCGGACGGGACGCCGAAGCACGCAAAACCCCACCAGCTCACTGCATCGTCGAAGGAGTTGGGTTGGCGGGTGTGTCGCCATAAGCCAGTGGTGATGATCTGTGCCTTGTTCTGGGGCCGGGCCCTGAACCGGGCGAGCTGGAGATCGCCGACGGCCTCGAAGGTCACCCCGACGAGGGTGAGGACCGCGCTGGCGAGGTCGAGCGAACCGACGTCACCGAGGGCTCGGACCGCGAACTGCAATGGCATCGAGATTCGCCGCATGAGCAGCCCTTGAAACCCGAACACCACGACGAGGCTGCGCCAGCTCCACGCCGCGCCGGCCTTCGCGCTCTTCGCCGCGTAACGGGGGCGCTGTCCGCGACCGTGGCTTCGCCACGTCAGGTAGCCAGCCCGCCGAACGCCCAGTTCGTGTCCAGTGTACAGATTAGCCATCCCTGGGCCGATGTGGCGTGGAGCCAGGGCGACAGCCAGGCGATGAGGACGAAGCCCAGGCCTCAGAACAGCGCGACGATGCTTGAGTCCTTCAGGCGGAGGGGCAGGGCCCAGCGGCCCGCTTTGGTCACCGCGATGACGACGAACGACGGACCAGTGAAAGAAAGCGGGTGAAGGGCTGGCCGCGATTGGGCGTGGCCTGGCACCCGCCGTCGTTCAGGCGGCGCAGCCTGGACTCGGAGATGGGCCCCCTGGAGCCAGAGCGGGCAAGGCGCTCGAGGCCGGGGCTGTCGTTGCCGTGGACGGCGGGGTCGGCGTGAAGGGAGAAGCCCATGGCCACGCCGATGCGGTGTCTGCGAAGGGGCGGTGGCGAGTCCAGGGGCAACGGACGCTGGAGGGACGAGTGCCGGAGCCCTCGTGCCCATCCAGAGGCCACGGGGCAGCGAAGGCGCAAGCGGCGCAGCAAGACAGCAGCTCGCGGCAACCGGGAACGGGAGCGGCGGAGGCGCGCGACACCATCGACGTGATGGTGAAGGACCCTCCGCGCCTTCATGACGGCGTGCTCTGACCGCTACCATTTCGAGATCTTGAGCGAAGGAAGCGTCCTCACGAGAGCGCGGCGCAGGTCGGCCGTGGTCGGGCTGGGCTGACCTCCGTTTTCGATCTCAAACCTCTGCAGGTGCCGAAAGCGTGCTGCAGCGATTTGAACAACCTGCAGCCCTGCGTCACTGAATCGACCCGCCACCCGCAGCGACTGAAGCTGCGCGAGCAACGGAGCGCTCGCGAGTTGCTCCAACAGCGAATCGACCTCATCGAGCCCCAGGAGATCGAGCTGCTCGAGTTCAGGAAGCGAATGTGCAGCGGTGAACACGTCGAAGGCCTGCATGCTCGGGCCGGAAAGCGTGAGCGACGTGAGCCGACGTGCGCCCGACAAGTAGGGCCCCAGGTACGGGTTGAGCCTGTGGTTGGTGACGGTCAACTGGCGCAGCCCGGCTGCGGCGTCGGCAGGCGGCAATTGCCACTGACAGTTCCCGCTCAGCGAAAGCGCCGAGAGATGCAGGGGCGGCTGTTGTTGACCGCGCACGTTCGTGATCAACCGGCGTTCGCTGACCTGGCTCCGTGAACGCCGTCGTACCGACGTTGCTGGTTGAGCGTGGTGAGCACGGCAGGTTGGTTGACCGAAAACTTCCCCCTCAAGGCAACCGG
>JADCJJ010000057.1 GCA_020247085.1 Myxococcaceae bacterium
CCAGTCACGTCCCCGTCGGCGCGCGGGGACCACGCCATGGTCTACGACGCCCTCCGCCAGCGCGTCGTCCTCTTCGGTGGCGCGGACGCCAGCGGCGAGCGGGCTGACACCTGGGAGTGGGATGGCACCACCTGGGTGCAGCGTACGCCCGTGACGTCGCCGCCGGCGCGTCGGTGGCACGCCATGGCCTTCGACGCCGTTCGCCAGCGCGTCGTCTCCTTCGGGGGCTCGGATGGCAAAGGCCTGCTCTCGGACACGTGGGAGTGGGACGGCGCCACCTGGACGCCGCGTACGCCCACGGCGTCGCCGCCAGCGCGCTGGACCCACGCCATGACGTGGGATGTCGCCCGCCAGCGCCTCGTTCTCTTCGGGGGTGGCAGCAACGGGCCACTCCTGGATACGTGGGAGTGGGACGGCGCCAGTTGGACACAGCGCACGGCCACTTCGTCGCCGTCTGCGCGCTTCTTCCACGCCATGGCCTTTGACGCCGTTCGCCAGCGTGTCGTCCTGTTTGGGGGCGACGACAGCTACGACGCCTTGTCGGACACCTGGGAGTGGGACGCTGCCACCTGGACCCAGCGCAGCCCGGTGACTGCCCCGGGGCCGCGTCGCTGGCACGCCATGACGTTCGACGCCGTTCGCCAGCGCACGGTCCTCTTCGGGGGCGACGACGGCAACCAGGCCTTCTCCGACACGTGGGAGTGGGACGGCGTCACGTGGACGCAGCGCCTGCCCAGCACCTCCCCCAGCACGCGCAGTCTCCACACGCTGGCGTTTGACGCTGTCCGCGAGCGCGTCGTCCTCTTCGGTGGCCTGGGCGCCAGCGGTGCACTGGCGGACACCTGGGAGTGGGACGGGGCCACCTGGACGCAGCGCACGCCTCCCAGGTCTCCGCCGGCGCGCACGCAGCACGCCATGGCCTTCGACCCCTTCCGCCAGCGGGTCGTTCTCTTCGGGGGCTTGGGCCTGGCGGACACCTGGGAGTGGGACGGCGCGAGCTGGACGCAGCGCATGCCCACCACGTCCCCGCCAATGAGCCAATCGCACGCCATGGCGTATGACGCCGCTCGCCAGCGCGTCGTCCTCTTCGATGGCACGACGCTCTGGTACTTCCTCCCTTGAGTCGGAGGAGGCTGCAGCCGTCGGTCGCATCGGAGCCAGTCCGTGGGGACCGGCGGGGACGCGCGAGGTGACCTGCATGGCCGCCGTGTCACTTTCCGCAGCGCGGCTCGGCGCCGCTCCACCGTCCTCCTGTCACGCGCTGCGCGCGCGTGCCGCTCGCCGACGCACGCAGCAACCGCGAAGGCACGCGTCTGCCGGTGGGCGCTGGGCATCCACGCCGTGAGACTACAGCCCCTGAGTGGCGTGAAGTCGAAGGGTTGTGCGAGCCCCAGCTCTGCACGGAGCGTCCGTCATGCGCCCCGTTCTCCTCGCCGTCCTCATCACCTCGAGCTGTGCTGTTCCCTCCTCTCCGTCACCGTCGGTGACGCTGACGCCACCTGAGGCGCCAAAGCCACCGTCGACGCCACCGCCGCCATCGCCCGGCGTCATTCGAGGCACGGTGCGGGTATTCGCGTCCAACGCCTCGGGCCAGTCGACCGAGAGCGCCCCCCGGGGGGACGAGGCGGGAGCGCCCAAGGGGTCGAGCGGCAAGCACCCTCCAGAGGCTCGAGCGATTCCCGGTGACCTCGTCATCGGAACGGCCGAGGTCCTCACGGCCGGCGAGGTGCTCAAGCGCGTCGCCGTTGTGACAGGCCTGCGCTGTGAGCACGGCGGCTGGGCCTCGGAGCGCATGCACCGCCTCCACTGCGTGGACGGCGACGAGCCGGTCGCTCGCCCCCGGCTCGAAGGTGCCATCGAGGCGCTCGCCCGGGCCGAGGCCTTCCGCTTCGTCGAGCTGAACCTCGTCGCCGAGGCGACCTTCGTCCCGAATGACCCGATGTACGACGAGCAGTGGCACTACCGTGCGATGAAGCTCAACCTCGCCTGGCCCATCACCCGGGGCGACGCGAGCGTCGTGGTCGCCGTGCTCGACACCGGCAGCGGCACCAACGCGGACCTGACGGCGAACACGCTCCCTGGCATCGACCTCATCTCCGACCCGATGACGGCCGCCGATGGTGATGGCCGCGATCTCGACCCGTTCGACGCGATGGGCCCCGTTCCCGCGCAGCTTCGCGGCTCGAGCTGGCACGGCATGCACGTGGCCGGAACCATCGCGGCTGTCTCCGACAACCGCCTCGGGGTCGCCGGAGGTGCGCCGAACGTACGCATCGTGCACGTTCGCGTGCTCGGGCGCGGCGGCGGGTCGACCTTCGACATCGCGACCGGCATCACCTGGGCCGTGGGTGAGGCCGTGCCGGGGCTGCCGCGAAACCAGAACCCGGTACAGGTCGTCAACATGAGCCTCAGTGGCACTGGCGCTGGTTCGCAGACCTACGGCGCGGCGATCGCCTCGGCGGCAGCGGCAGGCGCCATCGTCGTCGTGTCGGCCGGCAACGACGACGCCGACACCGCGACGTTCCAGCCGTGCAACGCCGCTGGCGTCATCTGCGTGGGCGCGCTCGACCTGATGGGGCGGGCGACGACCTACACGAACTACGGACGTGAAGTGACCGTCTCGGCCCCGGGCGGCGCCATCGACCGCGACGACGACGGCAATGGAAAGCCTGACGGCGTCCTCTCGACGGTTGGCGACGGCCGGTACCAGTACCTCGAGGGCACCAGCATGGCGGCGCCCCACGTCGCGGCGCTGGTGGCGCTGATGAAGTCGCAGAACCGCACCCTCACCCACGCCCAGGTGGTGGCCGCGCTGCGGGCCAACGTGAGCCCGATTCCCAACTGCCCTTCGTCGTGCGGCGCGGGCGCGGTCGATGCCCTGCGAGTCATTCAGGCCATCGCCCCCCGGACGACGCAGCCCGGTCGGCTCGTGGTGAGCGCCGACGCCCTGGTCTTCACCCAGGCCACGCGCTCGAACGTCGTGCGGCTGACGAACGCTGGAGACACGGCGATCGCCGTTCGCCTGCTCACGAACCACGCCTTGAGCTCCAACTTCAAGTGGAGCGCCGACACCGTGCCACTGCCGCTCGCGGCGGGCCGCAGCATCGACATCACCATCGAGTACAGGGCCGCGATCTCGAGTGACGTCGACGTTCAGACGAACTTCGTGGTGGAGGGGTCGGGCGCCGAGACGCCCCTCATGCTGCGGTTGCGCAGGCCGCGCGTCCCGCCGAGCGCCACGGTGGTCGTGGCCCGTGTCCTGCTCAACGACGAGGTCGAAGTCGTCGCGTCAGCGAGGGTGGCGACCGACGGGTCGTACCGCGTCGAGGCTCCCGCGGGCCAGTACCTGCTCTTCGCGTTCGTCGATGACGACGGTGACGGCACGTTCGCCGACGATGAGTCGTACGGGGTGTACCCGAACAAGCAGACGCCGCGCTTCGTGCGGGTCGCGTCGGGCCAGACCCTCGACGATGTCGACTTCAGCACCTCGCGCTGAGATTCCGTCACGTCGAGCAAGCGATTTCGGCAAGCAGCTTCCAGCAGTGGGACGAAGGCGCGGCGGTGCTTCGCGACGCTGTAGATGGCATGCAGGCGCTTCCGCAGCGCGGCGATGAGGGCGAGCTTCCTGGGCTTCCCCGCGCCGGGTCGAGGCCGGCGCCGAGAAAGCGCGCCTTCGAAAACGCCCCTCTGCTGCGCTCGATGGCTCGGCCTGCCCTCGCGCTGGGGGTGGCGGTGGTAATGAGGGCAGGCCATGCGTGTCCTGCTCTGCCTTCTGGCCCTCTTCGGCGCCTCCTGCCTCGACCGGATGATCCTCGATGGCACCGTGAAGTCGACGCGTGATGCGGCGAGCGCCTTCGACACCCTGTCCGACCTCGAGGTGGCCCGCACCGGCGCGGCGGCGAGCCTGGTGCAGCTCGAGGGAATGCAGAAGCTCGCCCCGGACAACGAAGACGCGCTCTTCCTGTTGACGCAGTCCTGGGCTGGCTTCGCCGGGGCCTTCATCGAGGACGAGTGGGAGGCGGCGGTCGACCGCGACGACGAGGGCGCCGAAGCCGTCCAGGCCAGGCGGGCCCGTGACGCGTACGAGCGGGCGTTGCGCTTTGGCGCGCTGCTCCTCGAGCAGAAGCGACCCGGCTTCGCGGCTGCCCAGCGAGACGGCGACCGCATCAAGGCGTACCTCTCGGGCTTCACGAACAAGGCCGACGCCGAGGCGCTGCTGTGGGTGGGCGCGGCCTGGTTGTCTCGCGGCTCGGTGGCCTCCGATGACCCCGCCGTGGTGGCCGACCTCTTCGTCGGCGTGGCGTTGCTGGAGCGCGCCGTCGAGCTCGACGAGGGGCTCGGGTACGGCACGGCGCTGGCAGCGCTCGGCGCCTACCACGCCCGCTCACCCGACGCGGAGCTGGCCGAGGCGAAGCGGTTGTTCGAGCGCGCGCTCACCCTCACCAACCGCGGCGCCCTCACCGTGCAGCTGCTCTACGCCCAGAATTGGGCCTGCAACGCGCACGACAAGCCGGCCTACCAGGCGCTCCTGAAAGAGGTGCTCGACGCCGGCGACGTGCTGCCAGCGCAGCGGCTCGAGAACACCGTCGCGAAGAAGAAGGCCGCCCGGTACCTGGGGCCCGCCCGGCTCAAGCGCTGCGCTTTCTGAAAGGACCTCACCCGTGGCTCGACTCCTCAGCACCCTCCTCGGCCTCTCGGCCGCCGCCGCGCTCGCCGCCGAGCCCGTGACGCTGAAGCTCGGCTCGCTCGCGCCGCGCGAGTCACCCTGGGGCCAGGTGTTGCGCGCCTGGGTGAAGGCGGTGAAGGAGCGCACCCAGGGCGGCGTCGTCATCGAGGTCTTCTGGAACGGTTCCCAGGGAGACGAAGCCGCGCAGCTGAGCAAGCTGAAGACGGGGCAGCTCGACGGGGCGGTGGTGACGGGCGTGGGCCTGTCGCTCTTCGACCCCACCGTCAACGTGCTGCAAGTGCCCGGCCTGTACCAGAGCTGGGCGCAGCTCGACGCCGTGCGCAGCGCGTTGGCGCCACGCTTCGAGGCGAACTTCGACACGCTGGGCCTCGTCCTCGTCGGGTGGGGCGACGTCGGGCTGGACCGGTGGATGTCGAAGGGCTTCGCGCTGGCGTCGCCGGAAGACTTCAAGGGCAAGCGGCCATGGGTGTGGCGCGAAGACGCGTTGCTCCCGGCCGTGTACCAGGCCGCGACGGTGGTGCCGGTCGCCACGGGAGTGCCCGAGGTGCTGCCCGAGCTGTCCACGGGCAACGTCAACGCGCTGAGCATCTCGGCGCTGGGCGCTGAACAGCTCCAGTGGGCGAGCCGCCTCGACCACGTCTCGTCGGCCATCGTCGCCCCCAACATCGGCGGCATGGTGCTGACGAAGGCGCGGCTCGAGGCGCTCCCGAAGGAGCACCGCGCCATCGTGCTCGAGACGGGCCGGTTGACCTGCCAGGCGCTCACGACGCGCATTCGCACCGAAGACGAGAAGGCCTTCGAGCGCCTCAAGGCTCGAATGACGGTGGTGACGCCGACGCCAGCGCAGGCCGCTCAATGGAAGGAACTCTACGCCGAGGCGCGCGCCCGGCTGGCGAAGGGCGCCCTGCCGGCGGCGCTGCTGCAAGAAGTCGAGACGCTGCTCAAGTGAAGCAGCGGCTCGAGCGGCTCGACGCGGCGTGGACGAGGCTCGAGGTGGGGCTGGCGTGCGTCGGCGGTGGCGCGCTCGTGGCGGTGCTGCTGGCGTGGGTGGGCCTCAAGGGGCTCGCGGCGCAGACGAGCGGTTCCTTCGTCGCGGGCGCGGTGCTGAGGGCGCTGCTCCTGGGGGGCGCGGTGGGGGGGCTCGCCCATCGCTTCATGCGCCGCCCCGGCGTGACGGCCGTTGGAGCGCTCCTGGGCGCTGGTGGTGGTGTCTTGCTGCGAGACGTCGGCGTGGGCTGGGCCAACAACGTGCTGGGGTGGGCGCAAGACGGCTCGAGCCTCACCTTGCTGGGCGGGCCGCGCGGGCTGGCGACGCGGCTGACGCTGTGGTTGGTCTTCCTGGGGGCCTCGCTGGCGACGGCCCGAGGCCGGCACCTCGCCATCGACGGCCTGGTGCGGCTGCTGGGGCCCTGGCGAAAGGCGGCGGCCCTCGTCGGTGGGTGGGCGACGCTGGCCGCGTGCGCGGTGGCCGCGTGGGGCTTCTTCGACTTCGTGGCCATCGATGGGTTCGGCGCGAGCGCCGGCGCGGCACCACCAGCGAAGGTCGCGGTGACGCTCCGGGGGTTCGGGGCCGACCTGCACGTGGCGTGGCGCCAACTTGCCCTCGACCTCCGGGTGGCCCCCCGCGTCCTGACGGGGGCGCGCTGGGACACCGCGCTCACCTCGGAGGAGTGGAACGCCTGGCTCGAGGCGAGTGACTTCGGCGACGACGTCGACGAGGCGGCGCTGCGCGACGCGCCGGGGGGAACGCACGTTCCGCTGGCGGCGGTGGGCCCGGCATCGCCCCGCGGGCTGTTGGTGAAGCCCCTCGCGCTCGTCGTTCCCTTCGGCCTCTTGACGTTGTGTCTGCGGCTCTTGCTCTGGCTCGCGCGCGGCGCTCCCGTCGAGGAGGGCCACGCCACCCCCGGGGAGTCGACGTGAGGTCGCCGCGCACCGTGGCCCTGGGCGGCGGGGCGGGGCTCATCGCGCTGACGGGCCTCTCCTCGGGCTGGCTCGGCGCCGTCATCGCGTTCCTGGCTGCGCTCGGCACGCCGCTGTTCGCGCTGATGGCGGGGGGCACCGCGCTGGCCTGGTGGCGAGAGGGCGCGCCCGTGAACCGGCTGGCGCCGCGCGTGCTCGACGAGCAGTTCTCGGGTTCGGTGGTGCTGGTGACGATTCCCCTCTTCACCGTGCTGGGCTTCCTCCTGGCCGAGTCGAAGGCCCCGCACCGCCTGGTGGAGGCCTCGCGACGGCTGATGGGCTGGCTCCCGGGTGGGCTGGCGCTCGTCTGCCTCGGCGCGTCGGCGTTCTTCACCACCCTCACCGGCGGCAGCGGCGTCACCATCGTGGCCATCGGCGGGCTGCTGCTCCCGACGCTCGAGGCCCAGGGCTGGTCGAAGCGCTTCTCGCTGGGCCTCGTCACCACCGGCGGCTCGCTGGGCCTGCTGTTTCCGCCCTCGCTGCCCATCCTCGTCTACGCGCTGGTGGCCGGGCTCGACTTCGAGCTCGCCTTTCTCGCCGGCCTGCTGCCCGGCGCGCTGGTGCTGGCGGCCCTGGGGGCCTGGGCCGGGTTCGTCGGAGCGCGGGAGCGGATTCCGCGGGAGCGCGCGTCATTCCGGGATGCGCTCGAGGGCCTGTGGCTGGTGCGGTGGGAGCTCGGCCTGCCCCTCGTCATCCTCGGGGGCCTGGGCACGGGGCTCACCTCGCTCGACGAGAGCGCCGCGGTGGGTGTCGCGTGGACGCTGCTGACGGTGGTGGGCGTGCACGAGGACTTGAAGCTCAGAGACGTGCCGCGGGTGGTGCAGCAGGCCCTGTCGCTCGCGGGCGCCATCGTGCTCATCCTGATGATGGCGAACGCGCTGATGAACCTCGTCATCGACCGACAGGTGCCCGCTCGAGTGCTGGAGGCGATGGCGGCCGTCGGGCTCGAGTCACGGTGGCAGTTCCTGCTGGCGTTGAACGTC
>JADCJJ010000570.1 GCA_020247085.1 Myxococcaceae bacterium
CGCTGGCCGACGTGTTGAGCGCCGTGTCGGGCAAGAAGCTGCCGCTCAACCGCAAGCTGGCGCGTCAGCTGCTCGCCGCCGGGTGGACCTGCTCGACGGAGAAGGCGGCGCGGGTGCTCGGGTTCACCGCGAAGCGCAGCGTGCGCGAGGCGATGCGGCGCTCGGGCGCGTGGTACCGGGCGCAGGGGTGGCTGTGAGGGGGTACCGCGCGGGGCGCGCCCCAGCCACCGGCGTCGTGGCGTCAGCCCTCGAGGCCCCGCGGTCGCAGCGGACGCCTCGTGGGTGAGTCGCCGGATGCCGCGTCGACGGCGGGGCACCGCCGGCGCTCGAGCCAGCGCGCGTCGAGGCGCTCGCGTCGCCACCTGCGTTCCTCGACGCCCACCGGAGCCCGGCGCGTTGCCTCCTTCGCCTCCTCGACGAGGCCCGCGCGCCACGCTGCGCCCCCGTGGCCCACGCGCCGGGCTGTGCTACGCGGCCGCTGCATGACGCACGAGCCGCGCGCCGAGTCGCCGTCCACCACCGCGCCCCGCCTGGGCAAGGCCGCCTTCTTCGACGTCGACGGCACCCTCATCAGCACCAACGTCGTCCACGCCTACGGGTACTACGCCCTCAACGAGGGCAGCTACCTCGGCATCGCCCGCCGCGGCCTCACCACCCTCGCCAACCTGCCCCTCTTCGGCGTGCTCAACCTCGTCGACCGGAAGATCTTCAACGAGTACTTCTACCGGCAGTACGAGGGCCTCACCGAAGACCGGCTCCTGACGCTCAACCAGGACCTCTTCGACGACGTCATCAAGCCCGCCATCTTCCCCCGCGCCCAGGACCTCATCGACCAGGCCCGCCGCGCCGGCTGCCGCGTCGTCCTCGTCACCGGCGCCCTCGACTTCACCATGTCGCCGCTCGCCCGCCACCTCGGCGCCGATGACCTCATCGCCAACCGCATGCAGTTCGTCGGCGGCCGCGCCACCGGCAAGGTGATTCCCCCCATCATCGAGGGCGCCAACAAGGCCGACGTCATCCGCGACTATTGCGAGAAGCACGGCATCTCGCTCGGCAAGTCCTTCGCCTACTCGGACTCTGCCTCGGACTACGCGATGCTCACCGCCGTCGGCCGCCCAACCGCCGTCAACCCCGACCTGCGCCTGCGCGCGCTCGCCCGCAGCTACAACTGGCCGGTGCTCGACCTGCGGTGAGCCGGCGCGCGGCTCCGGGTGACACCTTTGAGGCCAGGTGACGTGCCGCAAGCGCCCCCCCAAGCCCCACTGCAGCGCGCCGGACTGTCCGCTTGACCTGCCTTCCCCGCACGGTCAAAAGCCGACGCCAGCGATGCGCCCCCTCAAGACCCTCAAGAAGCTCTACGACGACGAGAGCCACATCATCATCACCGAGAAGGGCAGCCCGCCCCGGGTGATGTTCTACGGCGAGGACTTCTGGGTCGAAGACCTGCCCGTCGGCACCCGCGTCATCTGCGCGCGCCCGCCGCTCGAGGGCGTGCCCAACGTCAAGGCCGCCATCCGCTACGCCATCAACCACCCCGAGGGCATGGACCCGCTCCACGCCCTGCTCGAGCCCGGCATGAAGGTGACCGTCGCCCTCGACGACATCTCGCTGCCGCTGCCGCCCATGAAGACGCCCGACGTGCGCCAGCAGGTGCTCGAGATCGTCCTCGAGCTGCTCGCCGACTCGGGCGTCGACGACGTGCACCTCGTCATCGCCAACGCGCTCCACCGGCGCATGACCGAGGCCGAGATGAAGCGCATGGTCGGCGAGACCATCTTCGACGCCTTCTACCCCGACCGGTATTACAACCACGACGCCGAGGACCCCGACGGCATCGTCGAGCTCGAGCGCACCAGCCACGACGAAGTCGTCGCCATCAACCGCCGCGCCGCCGAGTCCGACCTCGTCATCTACGTCAACATCAACCTCGTCCCCATGGACGGCGGCCACAAGTCCGTCGGCACCGGTCTCACCAACTACGAGTCCCTGCGGGCCCACCACAACGCCAAGACGATTCGCGACACCGAGTCGTACATGGAGCCGTCGAAGAGCCAGCTCCACCGCTCCACCGAGCGCATCGGGCGCGTCATCGACCAGAGCGTGAAGGTCTTCCACATCGAGACCACCATCAACAACCGCATGTTCGAGGAGCCGGTCGGCTTCCTCATGAAGAAGGAGGAGGACTTCACCGAGTTCGACCGCCTGAAGCTCCAGTCGTTCAAGTACGCGCTCTCGAAGCTGCCCCGGCCGCTCAAGCGGAAGATGTTCTTCAACATCTACGCGCCCTACGAGGTGACGGGCGTCTTCGCCGGCGCCACCGAGCCGACCCACCAGAAGACCCTCGAGCAGTCGTGGAAGCAGTACTCGGTGCCCGTGCAGGGCCAGAGCGACATCGTCATCTTCGGCATGCCGTACGTGTCGCCCTACAACGTCAACTCCATCTTGAACCCGCTGCTGGTGCAGGTGATGGCGCTCGGGTACCTCTACAACCTGAACCGCGGCGTCCCGCTCGTGAAGAAGGGCGGCGTCATCATCTTCACCCACCCCTGCTACGACGAGTTCGACCCGGAGCACCACGCGCCGTACATCGAGTTCTTCAACCGGCTCCTGCCCGAGACGCGCGACGCCATGAAGCTCGAGCACAAGTACGAGCGCGAGTTCGCGAAGAACCCCTCGTACGTGCACCTGTACCGGAAGGGGCACGCCTACCATGGCGCCCACCCGTTCTACATGTGGTACTGGGGTGAGAACGGGCGCCAGCACGTCGGCAAGGTCATCGCCGCGGGCGCCGAGAACAACCACGTGCCAGCCATCATGGGCTGGGACCGCACCGACACGCTCTCCGAGGCCATCGAAGAGGCCCGCGGCTTCATGGGCCGCGGCGCGTCCATCAGCTTCGTGAAGATTCCCCCCATCCTGCAGACCGACGTGCGCCTCTGAGGCGCGCGCCGTTCACCGCCCTCAGCGGCTGCGCGCCAGCAGCGGCAACGGGCTCGCCGCGGCCACCCTGCGCACCTTCGCGTACGGCGTCGGGAACGTCTCGTGGAGCGCCTCGACGCGCCGGTCTGGCAGCGGCAGCCACCGCAGCACCGACAGGTTCGGCGCCTCGTCCGGCAGCACCGGCTTGAGCACCAGCGGCCGCACCGGCTGCTTCGCCGCCACCGCCAGCCCGGCCGACAGCGCGAGCACCACCCCCGTCACCAGCACCCCCACCACGCGCACCGCCTTCAGCTCCATCGTCGCTTCGAACTTCGCCGCCAGGTCGCTCATGACCGGCGCCCGATGCGAAACTTCGGCCAGCGCCGAATCGCCCCTCGTTTCAGCCACCTTGCCCTTGGTGCAGTGGCTGGCGACACGACAGTGGACCATGGACGAGCCGCCGAAGTGGAGCCCCGGCGCACCTGGCAAGCGCGCTGACAGTCTCCTCGCGGTGTAAGAGCCGCGCCGTCAGCGCCCGAGCCGGTCGAGCGCCGCCTGCGCCGCCCAGTAGCCGCACATGCCGTGAACGCCCGGGCCCGGAGGCGCCGACGCCGAGCACAGCAGCACGGTGGGGTTCGGCGTCACGTAGGGCAGGCCTACCGTCGGCCGGAAGAAGAGCTGCAGGCCCTCGACCGCGCCGGCCGAGATGTCACCGCCGAGGTAGCTGGCGTTGGTGGCCTCGAAGTCCTTCGGGGCCTTGACGTGCCGCGCCAGCACCCGCCGCGAGAACCCCGGCGCGAAGCGCTCGAGCTGCGCCTCGATGCGCGCCGTCATGTCCACCGTGGAGCCGTTGGGCACGTGGCAGTAGGCCCACAGCGTGTGGTGCCCGTCCGGCGCGCGCGTCGCGTCGAAGGGCGTGTGCTGGGCCACCAGCACGTACGGGCGCTCGGGCACCCGGCCGGCCGCCGGCGCCGCCTCGGACTCCGTCACCGCCTCGGCGTCGCCACAGACGTGCAGGCACGAGGTGCGCGCAGCCACCGGCGCGGCCCAGGGCACCGGGCCGTTGAGCGCGTAGTCCACCTTGAAGACGCCGGGGCCCTTGCGAAAGCCCTGCTCCACCCGCCGCCGGTACCCCGCCGGCAGCGCCTCGCCGCACACTCGCGTCATCACGCGTGCGTGCGTGTCGAAGAGGACGAGCCGGTGCGGCGGCAGTGCCTCGAGGCGCTCCACCGGGCAACCCGCCTCGAGCTCGGCCCCGGCCTCGCGAAGCATCGCCACCAACGCGTCCACCAGCCGCTGCGAGCCACCTTCGATGAAGGGCCAGCCCACCGCGTGCCCGGTGATGGCGAGGATGAGGCCGAAGGCGTTCGTGAGGGGCGCGGTGAGGGGCGAGAACGAGTGCGCCGCGCACCCGGCCAGCAGCGCCTTCGCCTTCGGCCCGGTGAAGGTGTCCTCGGCGAAGCCCACCGCGCTCTCCAGCGCCTTGAGGCCGAAGCGCGCGGCCAACAGCGGCGCCTTCAGCGGCGGCTTTGTCAGCGGGTTGTAGACGAGGCTCTTCCACTCGTCGAAGCCGTCCACCAGCGGCCTCATCAGACGACGCCACGCGCCCTCGTCGGGGCCCAGGCCCGCGGCCGTCTCGTCGACGCTCCGGTGCAGCACGGCGGCGTCTCCGCCTTCGAGCGGGTGCACCAGCGGCAGCTCGGCGTGGACGAAGCGCACCCCGTGGCGCGCCAGCGGCAGTGAAGCGAAGAAGGGGCTCGCCGCCGCCAGCGGGTGGATGGCCGAGCAGACGTCGTGCACGAAGCCCTCGCGGGTGAGCGCCATCGAGCGCGCGCCGCCTCCGAAGGTGGGCTGGCCCTCGAGCACCTTCACCGAGCGCCCTGCCCGCGCCAGCACCAGCGCCGCGGCCAGCCCGTTGGGGCCCGAGCCCACCACCACCGCGTCGTAGCGCTTCATGGGGCCTCCTGGCGCTCGACGCCGGCCTTCGCCGCCTCGTCCCAGAAGCCGGGGAAGCTCTTCTCGACGGCCGCCGTACCGCGCAGGCGCACCGGCACCCCCAGCAGCCGCGCCGCCGTCGCCGCCGCCATCACCAGCCGGTGGTCATCACGCCCGTCGTACGTCGCCCCGCGCGCCCGACCCGGAGGCTCGACGACGAGCTGGTCTCCCGTCACGGTCGCACGCCCGCCGAAGGCCTCGGCCAGCGCCGCCGTACCCTCGAGCCGGTCGCTCTCCTTGAGCCGCAGCACCGCGCAGTGGGTGAAGACGGACGGGGCCGGGCAGCGCAGCGCGAGCGCCACCAACGCCGGCACCGCGTCGGGGCACGCCGAGGCGTCGACGCTGAGGCCCCGCCGCGGCTCGCCGTGCACCGTCGCCACGCCGCCCGACACCGAGAGCGCCAGGCCCACGCTCGACAGGTGCGCCGCGAAGCGCGCGTCCGGGTGCGGCGAGGCGAGGTCGACCGAGGCCACTGGCACGCCGCTGCACCACGACAGCGGCAGGAGGTAGGTGAGCGACGACCAGTCTCCCGGGAGCCCCTCTGGCGGCGCGCCAGGCCCCGACGCCTGCACCGTGAAGCGCCCCTCGCCCTCGTGCACCGCGAACCCGAAGCGCCGCAACCAGCCCACCGTCAGCGCGAAATAGCCCGCGCTCGCCAGCGCTCCGTCGAGCGCCACCGTCACCGGCGCCGCACCAGCCCGCACCAGCGCCGCGGCGCCCAGCATCAGGCTGGACGCGAACTGGCTCGACGCGCCAGCCTCGACGGTGAACGACGTCGGCGCCCGGCCGCCGGGAGAGCGCACCGTCAGCGGCCACGGCGCCGCGCCGCGCTCGAAGGTGGTGCCCAGGGCCCGCGCGAGGGCGTCGAAGAGGGCGTGCTGCGGGCGCTCCGCGAGGCGCGGGGTCCCGAAGAAGCGCCAGGCGTGCGGGGCCCGCAGCGCGGCCTGCGTGACGAGGAAGCGGAACGGCGCGCCCGCGTCGAGGCAGTCGAGCGCCCCCCCCTCGGCCCGCAGCGCCACGAGCCCGCGTGACAGCACGCCGACGTCGCGCGCCCGCAGCGCCGGCGCCGGCAACAGCGCCTCGTGCCGGCCCCCGCACAACTCGGCCAGCACCAGCGCACGGTGCGCGTCAGACTTCGAGACCGGGGGCACCATCGGCGACGTCGAGGTGTCGCGCCCCGCGCCACCCGCGCCCCCGGAGCGGTTCGACTGCACCGTCGACGCCGGCGAGAGGGAGGCGCCAGCCACGGCCCCGCGCGCGCTCCCGCCGAGGTGCGCGGCGGCCTTCGACGGCCGCGACACGAGCGCGGCGGCCCTCTCGCGACGCTCGCGCCCGCCGAACCGAGCGCCCCACGTCTCCTTGCGCGGCGCGGCCGCCTCAGTCACGTCGCCACCCACGCGCCCAGCGCGGCGCCCACGTCGCCTCGGGCACGTCCATTACGCACCACCGGCCCGGCTGCTGCAGCAGCACCATCCGCAGGCCACCCTCGCCACCCTTCTTGTCTGCGCCCAGCAGCGCCCGCACCCTCGAGACCGACGCCCGCCGCGTCAGCGCCGCCAGCCGCCGCCGCGCCGTCGGCCCGTTCGGCAGCGCCGCCTCGACCTGCCGTGCCACCGCCGCCGGCGTCACCCCCAGCGCCACGCCCACGTCGAGCGCGCACAGCAGGCCCAGGCCGACGGCCTCGCCATGCCGCACCCGGTAGCCGCTGACGGACTCGAGCACGTGCCCGAAGGTGTGTCCGAAGTTGAGCACCACGCGTACGCCCCGCGCCTCGTAGGGGTCCGCGTCGACGACGGCCGCCTTCAGCGCCCGCGCGGTCCGAAGCAGCACCGCGTCCGAGGGCGGCACGCGCACCCAGCGGCGGAAGGTGGGCTCGTCGAGCGTCACCACCATCTTCCAGGCCTCGAGGCGGCCCTCGCGGCGCTGCGCCTCGCTCAGGGTGTCGAAGAAGGCCGGGCACAGCCACGTCTCGGCCGCGCCGTGGAAGACCCCCAGCGCGTTCTTCACCCCGCCGACGTTCACCGCGCCCTTCCCGCCGATGGAGCTGTCCACCGCCGCCAGCATCGTCGTCGGCACGTGCAGCAGGCGCACGCCGCGCTTGTGCAGGTGCGCCAGCACGGTGATGGCGTCTCCGACGGTGCCCCCCCCCAGCGCGACGAAGGTGGCCGAGCGCGGCACGCCGGCCAGCGACGCGGCCAGCGCCTCGAGCGCCCCCAGCGACTTCAGCGCTTCGCCAGCCCGCACCCGCAGCACCCGGTGGCCCACGAGCGCCGCCGCCACGCGCGGGTGGAGCCGCAACACCTTCGCGTCGGCGAACACCACCGCCCCCGGCGGGAGCGCTCGCGCGAGCGCCTCGAACGCCCCACCCCGCTCGAGCGCCGGCGACAGCGCGCCCGGCGGACCGAGGGCCTCGGCCCCCGATGCCGCGCGCGCCGTCTGGTTCGACGTCAGCCCAGCCACGCCGCCGCCCGACGAGAGCGGCCTGTGCTCCACCGAAGTCGACCCACCCTTCACTTCGCTCACAGCGGCGGGTGAGCGCCCCTCTGGCGCCGGCCGTCCCGGCGCCCCCGTCCCGACCGCCGCCTTCGCACGTCGGCCGCCTCCGCCCGCCCCGCGTCGCGCGCCGCGCTCCGTCCCTGACGGCCTCGCGCGCGTCATGGCCGGTGCGGTCCCGCGAGGAAGGCCAGCCAGAGGTCGGCCAGCACCAGCGACGTCATCGCCTCGACGACCGGCACCGCCCTCGGAAGAATGCATGGATCGTGGCGCCCGGCCTTCGCCACCTCGGCCAGCGTCGACGTCGGCTTGAACAGCACTCGCGCCTCGAGGGGTTCCCCGTTGGACAGGCCTCCTTGAATGCCACCGTACACCTCGCTCACATGCCCGTCGGCGCGTGGGGCGTGAAACTGGCTGCCCGGCAGGCGCAGGCGCGCCTCGAGGTCCGCTGGCCCCCACACCACGCCCGTCACCGCGCCGATGCCGCTGAGCGCGTCGGCGAGCCGCGCCTTGAGCTTGCCGAAGACGGGCTCTCCGAGGCCCGACGGGAGCCCCTCGCAGCGCACCGTGATGGCGCCGCCCAGGCTGTCCCCGGCTGCCTTTGCCTCGAGGATGCGGGCCTCGACCTGCGCCGCCGTCGCCCCGTCGGGCACCCGGCTCGGCGTCGCGTCGACGCCCTGGCGGGTGAGACCCGCGGCGGGCGCCGGCGCCACGAAGCGCTCCACCTGCGAGACCCACGCGACGACGCGCAGCGCCGGCACCTCGCGGGCCAACAGGGCGTCGGCGACGGCGCCACCGATGACGCGGCAGAGCGTCTCGCGCCCGCTGGTGCGCCCGCCGCCCCGCGGGTCCCGGTGCTTGAAGCGCTCCCGCCAGACACGGTCGGCGTGCCCGGGGCGCTCGGCCTTCGCCACCGCCGCGTAGTCGCCGCTGCGCTGGTCCTGGTTGCGCACCACCGCCGCGATGGGCGTGCCGAGGGTCTTGCCCTCGTACAGGCCCGACAGCAGCTCGACGCGGTCGGGCTCGTCGCGCGCGGTGGTGACGGCCGACTGGCCGGGGCGCCGACGGTCGAGCGCCTGCTGCACCCAGCCCTCGCTCAGCGGCACGCCGGCCGGACAGCCGTCGACGACGGCGCCCATCGCCGGGCCGTGGCTCTCACCGAAGGTGGTGACGCGAAAGAGGTGACCGAAGGTGTTCACGTCGATGCCTCCCACAACGCCCGCTGCCGACGGGCCTGGGCGATGAACCAGCGCGGCCCCAGACGCAGCGGCGTACCGCCCAGCGCGCGCACCGTCGCAGCGATGGCGCGGGCCGGCGCGCCATAGGCGATGACCGCCACGATGACGCCGTCGAGGCGCAGCCCGGCCGGAGCGCCCAGCGGCGCCGGCCACGTCCACACCGCGCCACGCGTCGTCACGGGGCCGGCCGTCGCGCGCGTCATGACGGTGAGCCCGAGCCCCATCGGCGCGGCGGCCTCGGCGAGGGCGTGCGTGGCCCCGCCGTCGCCCAGGGCCGTCACCCGCCGCTCCAGGGTGCGCGCCGTCAGCGCCGACAGGGTGGCCACGGCGCCCTCGACGTCGGTGTTGAAGCCCTCGTAGCCCGCCTCGCCACGCACGAGCGTGTTCACCGCCGGCCGCCGGGCGCCCACCGCCGCGGCGACGGGTTGCTTGAAGGGCGCGGTGACGGCGAAGCCCCGGTAGTGCGGCCGCAGCACCTCGAGCAGCGCCGCGACATCGGCGTCGGGCGGCAGCTCGAGCCGGTCGAAGGGCTGCGCGTGCACGCGCGGGCTGCGGGAATGGGCGAGCGGCGCGCCGAGGATGCCCAGACGCCGCGCGCGGGGGTCGACCCGGGCCCCCCGGCTGGCCCGCACCGCGTCGGCGAGCAGGCGCTGCCCCGGCGCCGCGGCGAAGCCCCCGTCGAGGGCGAGGTAGTCGAGGGCGTTGTCGAGGGCCAGCAGCGCCCGGATGGGCCCCGCGCAGGGGCCGGTCGCCAGCACCGTCACGGCGTCGGCCCCGAAGCGCGCCCGCAGCCGCCGCTGCGTCTCGTAGAGGCGGCCCGCGTCTCGCACGTCTCCGAGCGGCTCGACGTGCTTCACCTGCGCGCCCGGAGGCACGTCGCGCCAATGGGCGAGCGCCTCGTCGGGCGACACCGGCGCCTCGGCGTGCCACGAGTGCAGCGCGCCGCCGGCCCCGTCCAGCAGCGACGCCAGCGCGCGCCAGGCCGACGGCAAAGGCGCCCCCCGCTCGGCCACCAGGAGCGGCAGCACCGCCGCGGCGCCCGCCAGGTCGGCGTCGGGCGGCGTCAGGTCGGTGCGCACCTCGAGCAGCTCGGCGCCGGCAGCCGACGCCCGCCGGGCCCAGTCGAGCGGCGGCGCGCCGGGCGGCAGCGTCACCACCCGCCGAGGCCGGGCCGGGCGGCTGGCCATGAGGCAGAGGTCGACGAGCGAGCAGGTGCGCGCGCGCCGGTGCAGCGCCTCGCGCTCGCGCCACACCTCGTCGAGCTCCCGGGCGAGTGGGAGCGCCGGCCGCAACCTCGGCCGGGCGTCGTTGGCCGACAGCCGCTCGACGTACGTCTCGAAGGTGACGGGCACCAGCGCCGTGACGCAGCCCAGGAGCGCGTCGGGGTGGTGTGCGAGGAAGCCACCCCCCACCGCGACGACGGCTCCGGCCGGGAGTGCGAGGAAGGCCGCCCGCTCGGCGGCGCGGAAGCCGGGCTCGTCGTCGCGTACCCAGACGCGCAGCGAGCGCCCGTGGAGCGCCTCGAGGTGCGCGTCGAGGTCGACGGCCGGCCGGCCCAGCAGCGCCGAGACGTGCGGCAGCAGCGTCGACTTCCCGGCGGCCCGGTGGCCCGCCAGCACCACCGTCGCGCCCCGGGGCAGCCCCTCGCCCGGCTCGCCCTGCCGGCGCAGCGCCTCGGCCTCGAGGGCCCCGCGCAGGCGCGGGTCGACGTGGGTGAAGAACGACACGACAGGGTTCTATGCGCCCCGCGAGCGTCCCGCACCGTGAAGCAGCGGCCCCCCCTCGAGGCCACCCGTTCGAAATGGAAACCGCGCCGCGGCGTTGGTGCGGCAACCACGCCGTTCGTCGGGGCCGACATGGGCAACACTGTGAACGCTCGAGTGCTGGGCTAAGGCCGCCGTCATGGGGACGCTGAAGACCCTCACGGCGCCGTTCGACCCGCTGCAGGCGCTGCCCGCGGCCGTCGCGGCGCGGGCGTGGGTCGCGCCCCTGCTCGTCACCATGGCGCTCACCGCCCTCGGGTCGGCGGCGCTCGAGAGCCGCGTCGACCCCTCCAGCGCCGTGTACGCGAAGCTCGAGGCGGCCGGGGAGCTCTCGAAGCTGACCGACCGGGAGCTCTCGGAGCAGCTCGACCTGGCGCGCCGCATCGGCATCGTGGGCGGCGTCGCGAAGGGCCTCTTCGGCGTGCCCCTCGTCGCGCTGCTGTCGGCCCTCGGCGCCTGGCTCTTCGGGCGCCTCGTCACGCTTCGCCTGCGCTTCGTCGAGGCGGTGACGGTGGTGTCGCTCGCGCTCCTGCCCACGGCGTACGGGAGCGGCGTCACCATCGCCGCGGCGCTCCGACAGACGACGCTGTCGCCGCGCTCGGCGAAGGCGCTGGTGCCGTCGGCGCTCACCGTCGCCCCGCCCGACGGCCCGCCGGCGCCCTCGCGCTGGAAGGCGAGCGCCCGGGCCCGGCTCGCCGGCCTGGTCGACTTCTTCCACCTGTGGAGCGCGCTGGTGTTCGGGTTCGGCCTCGCCAGCGCCACCGGCCGGTCGCGCTGGCTGCTCGTGCCGGCGGGCGCAGCGCTGTGCCTCGTCGTCCTCGGCGCGGCGCTCGTCGGGGTGCCGGGGCTCCTCGAGTCAGCAGGAGGCCCGCGGCGATGATGCTCCTGCCGCTGTTGCTCGCCGCTACGCCCCTCTCACTCGACGAGGTGAAGGCCGCGGCCCGCCAGAACCTCGACGCGCTTCGCGCCGAGCTGGCCCTCACGCGGGCGGGCCTCGACCGGAAGGACGCGCGCTCGGTCATCTTCCCCCAGGTGAACCTGTCGCTCGGCGCGTCGGAGCTCCTGGCCGGCCCCCAGCGAAGGTTCACCACCGCGCCGCAGCTCCAGCCCGACGGCTCGCTCACCTTCGTGCAGCGGCCCGTCGACCTGCCGGCGTTCGCGCAGGGCAACTTCCAGCTCGGCCTGACAGTGAACCAGTTGCTGTACGACGGCGGGCGCTGGTGGAGTCAGCTCGCCCGCACCGGCGCACTGGAAGAGGCCGCGAAGGGACAGCTCGCCGAGCAGCAGGCCGCCAGCGAGCTCGAGGCCACGCGGCGCTTCTACGAGCTGCTCCGCGCGCAGCTCGTCTTCACGGCGCTCGAGCACCAGGTGACGCGCAGCGCCGAGCTGCTCGAGCGCGCGAGGGGCCTGTTCGAGGCGGGCCGGGCCCAGCGGCGTGACGCGCTCGACGCCGAGGTGAACCTCGGGAACGACCGCATCGCCGTGCTCCGGCAGCAGCAGCACGTCGAGGCGGCGCAGGCGTCACTCCTGCAGTGGCTGGCCCTGCCGCCAGCCGACGTCGAGGCGAGGGCGCCGGCGGCCTTCGCGGCCCCGGTGCGCGCGCCTTCGCTCACGCCCGCGCAGCTCCTCGTCGCCGCGCGGCAGCGCCGGCCCCTCTTCGCGGTGCTCGACGCGCAGGGCCGCGGCGGGCGCCTGGCCGTCGAGCTGGCGCGCGCCGACTACCTGCCCCGCGTCACGGCGAGCCTCGGCTATGGCCGCTCGGCGCCGTCGGGCGAGCTCTTCGTCGACCCGACCCGGCAGCACTCGCTGACGCTCGGCGCCTCGCTCTCGTGGGACCTCTTCAACGGCCTGCAGACCGACGCGCTGGTCGAACGCGCGCGCACGCAGCTGGTCGAGCTCGAGCGGCAACAGCGGCAGACGCTCCTCGAGCTCGAGTCCGAGCTCGTTCGCGCCACGAAGGCGCTCGCCGCCCAGCACGCCATTCACCGCCTCGCCGAGCAGAACCGCGGCCTCGCCGAGACGAGCTTCTCGGCCGAGCAGCAACGCTTCGCCGCCGGCGCCAGCACCAGCCTCTCGGTGCGGGACGCCCAGCAGCGCGCCCTCGCCGCCGAGCTCACCGCCCTGCAGACGCGCGTCGACGTCGAGGTCGCCCGCGCCGCCCTCGAGCGCCTCGCCGGCGCCCCGCTCGCCGAACTGGAGCAGACCCCATGACGTGGTGGAGAACCCTCATCGCCCTCGCACTCGTGGGCGGCCTGGTCGCCGTCACCGCCGCCGGGCTCCAGGAGCGCCCGCCCCCGCCTCTCGAGGTGCAGGTGGGCACCGCGACGCGCGGCCCCATCACCCGCACCGTGACGGGCGCCGGCAAGGTTCAGCCCGCGACGACGGTGAAGATCAGCTCGAGCCTCTCGGGCGACCTCGTCGAGCGCACCGTGAACGACGGCGACCCGGTCTCGAGGGGCCAGCTCCTGGGGCGGCTCGACCGCCGCCGCTTCGAGGCGAACGTGCGCCAGGCGCAGGCGGCGCAGAACGCGGCGAAGTCCGACGTGGCCACGGCCATGGTCGAGGTCGAGCGCACGGCCCGCGAGCTGGCGCGCGTGCAGGGGCTGGCGGCCAAGGGCCTGTCATCGCAGGCCGAGGTCGAGGTCGCGCAGGCGGCGCTCGCTGGCGCCAACGCCCGGGTGACCGCGCTGAGGGACCGCGTCAGCCAGCAGCAGGCGGTGCTCGACGAGGCGCAGAACAACCTGCAGAAGACGGCGCTCGTCTCGCCCATCGACGGCACCGTCATCGAGTGCAACCGCGAGGTCGGCGAGCGGGTGCGGGGCAGCGACTTCAACGAAGACGTGGTGATGAGCCTGGCGGCGCTCACCTCGATGGAGGTGAAGTTCGAGGTCGGCGAGCACGAGGTGGTGCACCTGGCGGCGGGCCAGAAGGCCCAGGTGAAGATCGACGCGCTCGAGGGCCAGCGCTTCGACGGCACGGTGACTGAAATCGCCCAGAAGGCGCTCATCCGGGCGCAGGGCACCGAGCAGGAGACGACGAGCTTCCCCATCACCGTCGCGCTCACCAGCCGCCCGCCGGGCGTCATGCCGGGCATGAGCGCCGAGGTGCGCATCACCGCCGAGCAGCGCGAGTCGGCCATCACCGTGCCGGTGCAGGCGGTCACCGTTCGCCCCGAGTCGAGCCTGGGCCCGCCGCTCGTCGAGGGCCGGCCGTCGCCGCCCAGGGGCCAGGGGGGCGAGAAGTTCGCCCGGGTCGTCTTCGTCGTCGGGGCCGACCAGAAGGTGTCACTGCGCCGCGTGCGCACCGGCATCGCGTCGGACACCGACCTCGAGGTCGTCGAGGGCCTCGCCGAGGGCGAGCGCGTCGTCGAAGGCCCGTACCGCACGCTCGCGAAGGACCTGAAGGACGGCGACGCGGTCGAAGAGAAGCGGCCGGGCCAGGGCGGGCGGCGCGGGCCGGGGCGCGACTGAGGGGCCGATGCTCATCGAGCTCACCGACATCGCGCGGGAGTACGTCGTGGGCGGCGAGACGGTGCGCGCGCTCGCCGGCGTGACGGTGCATGTCGGCAAGGGTGAGTGGGTCGCCATCGTCGGCCAGTCGGGCTCGGGCAAGTCGACGCTCATGAACGTCATCGGCTGCCTCGACACCCCGACGCGCGGCACCTACCGGCTCAACGGCCACGACGTGGCGCGCCTCTCGGACGACGAGCTCGCCGACATCCGCAACCGCGAGATCGGCTTCATCTTCCAGAACTTCCAGCTGCTGCCCCGCGAGACGGCGCTGGCGAACGTCGAGCTGCCGCTCGTCTACCGGGGCGTCCCCGCGCGGGAGCGCCGCGCCCGGGCCGTGGCGGCGCTCGAGCAGGTGAAGCTGGCCAACCGCATGACGCACAAGCCGACGGAGCTGTCCGGCGGGCAGCGGCAGCGCGTCGCCATCGCGCGGGCGCTGGCCGCCGAGCCGAGCCTGCTGCTGGCCGACGAGCCGACGGGCAACCTCGACAGCGCGACGGGCGAAGACATCGTGAGGCTGTTCGAGCAGCTCCACGGGCAGGGGCACACCATCGTGCTGGTGACGCACGAGCCGAAGCTGGCGGCCCGCTGCCCGCGGGCGGTGCGGCTGTCCGACGGCAGGGTCGTCGGCGACGGGCCGGGCGCACAGGTGGCCTTCGGAGACCCGCGCCCGTGAGCTTCTCGGTCGACGTGCTCGAGGGGGCGCGCATCGCGCTCGGCTCGCTCCTCGCGCACCGGCTGCGCACCGTGCTCACCACCGTGGGCATCGGCATCGGCGTGGCGACGCTGCTCGCCATCGTCGGCATCACCCAGGGGCTCGACGCGTCGTTCGAGGCCCAGCTCGCGAGCCTGGGCTCGAGCACCCTGTACGTGGCGAAGCAGCCGTGGGTGCAGTTCGGCAACTGGTGGGAGTTTCGCAACCGCAAGCCCCTCACCCTCGCGCACGTCGAGGCGGTGCGCGCGCAGTGCGGGCCGTGCGAGACGGTGGTGCCGCTCGTCGACGAGGACGAAGACCTCGCCTTCCAGGGCAACGAGCTGAGCGCGGTGAACGTCACCGGCACCACCGAGGACTGGCCGCGCGTGTCGGGCTTCGAGGTGACGCGGGGGCGGTTCCTGACGCAGACCGACGACGACAACCTCCGGCTGGTGGCCGTCGTCGGAGCCGACGTGGCCGACACGCTCTTCCCGGGCGTCAACCCGGTGGGGCAGACGCTGCGCGTCGGCAAGAAGCCCTTCACCGTCGTCGGCACGCTCGGCCGCAAGGGCAAGGTGCTCGACTCGTCGCAAGACCTGGTCGTCGTCATCCCCTTCCACACGTTCACCGGCTTCTTCGCGGGCCGGCGCTCGGTCACCATCGGCGTCTCGGTGCCGCGCCCCGAGCTGCTCGACGAGGCCGAGGACGCGCTGGTCGGCATCCTCCGGCGGGCGCGCCAGACACCGCCCGGCAAGTCCGACGACTTCGCCATCAATCGCCCGGAGCAGCTCGCCAGCACCTACCAGCAGCTCACCGGCGCGCTCTACGCCGTGGCCCTCGGCATCGGCTTCATCACCCTGCTCGTCGGCGGCATCGGCATCATGAACATCATGCTCGTCTCGGTGCGCGAGCGGACGCGGGAGATCGGCATTCGGCGCGCGCTCGGGGCGCGGCGGCGCACCATCATCGTCCAGTTCATGCTCGAGGCGATGCTGGTGTCGGCCGTCGGCGGCCTGCTGGGCACCGGGGTGGGGCTCGGCGGCGCCCGGCTCGTGAGCCTCGTCACGCCGCTGGCCGCGACGGTGAAGCCGCTCACCGTCCTCTTCGGCGTCGGCTTCGCGGCGCTCGTCGGGCTCGTCTTCGGCATCTGGCCGGCCGCGCGGGCGGCCTCGCTCGACCCCGTCGAAGCCCTGCGGCAGGAGTGACCGATGCTGCGCGCGCTCGGCGACAACCTGAGGCTCGCGACCGGCACCTTCGTCGCGCACCCGCTGCGCACCGCCCTCACGCTGCTGGGCATCGTCATCGGGGTGGCGACGGTGATGGCGATGATGGCGCTCCTCGAGGGGCTGCGCCTGAAGGTGACGAACGACCTCTCGCAGCTGGGCGCCAACGTCTTTCGGGTCGACAAGTGGCCGCAGGGCATTCGCTTCGGTGGGGGCGACCGGCTCAACTGGAACAAGATCGCGGCACGCCCCGCCCTCACGCTCGGCGACAAGCGCGCCATCGCCGAGCAGTGCCCGTCGGTGAAGCGCACGAGCGCCTCGGCGTGGCAGCCGGGGCAGCGGGTGCGCACCGCCATGACCGAGACGCAGCCGAACGTCTTCGTGCTGGGCACCACCGTCGAGTACCCCGAGACGGCGGGCATCTCGCTGGCGCGCGGCCGCGCCTTCAACGACCAGGAGGACCTCGACGGCCGGCAGGTGGTCGTCATCGGCCCCGACGTCGCCGACAAGCTCTTCCCCAGCCTCGACCCGCTCGGGCAGGAGCTGCGCCTGAAGGGGCGGCCCTTCACCGTGGTGGGCGTGCTGGCGCGCCGGGGCAAGGTGCTGGGCCTGTTCAACCTCGACAACATGGTGCTGGTGCCGATGACGACGTTCCTGGGGTTGTACGGGAAGCGGCGCACCGTCTCCGTCAGCGTCGAGGCGAAGGACCAGGCGGTGTTCGACCGCGCAATGGACGAGGCGCGCCGGCTGATGCGGCAGCGACGCCGGCTGGGGCCCTCAGACGAGGACGACTTCGAGGTGTCGACGAACGAGTCGATGGCGAAGTCGCTGAACGACCTGTCGAAGGTCGTCACCGCGGCCACGTTCGGCGTGTGCCTCTTGTCGCTGCTGGTCGGCGGCATCGGCATTCTCAACATCATGCTGGTGTCGGTGTCGGAGCGGACGCGGGAGATCGGCGTGCGCAAGGCGCTGGGCGCGCGGCGCTCGAGAATCCTCGCGCAGTTCGCGACCGAGGCCGTGGTGCTCTCGCTGGTGGGCGGGCTCGTCGGCGTGCTCCTCGGCCTGGGGCTGGCCGGGCTGGCCCGGTGGACGCTGGGGTTGGCGACAGCGGTGCCGACGTGGGCCGTGGTGGTGTCGCTGCTGATGAGCTCGGGCGTGGGCCTGGTGTTCGGCATCTACCCGGCGGCGCGCGCGGCCCGGCTCGACCCCGTCGACGCGATGCGCGCCGAGTAGCCACCTCGCGCCCGTGGCTCAACCCGGCGGACCCATCAACGCCTCGGGGCCACCTTCACGAGGCCGCTCGACCGTCAGGCCCGAACGGCCGGGCGGACGACCATCACGCTGCGCCGCGCCTCGGAGGACAGCCCGGCCTCGATGGCACCGAGGTTGACCCCGACTGCCTCGAGCGCCGGAGACACGCGCAGGGGGCCGGGAGGGTCTCGTCGAACGCCCCCCCTCGGCGGTGCCGCTCCGACAGCGCGCGATGGACTGCACCTGCGAGCGCGTCTCCTCGCAGAGGGCCTCGAGCGTGCGGAGCGGAATCAACGGCAGAGGGACGCGCGCTGGCGCCAGTCGGCGGTGGCGCTGAAGGAGCGCTGATGCGCTGCCCACGCGGGTCGTTTCGCGCCATCAGCGAGGCGATGAGAGAGACGCGGTGCTGCGCGTCGTCGAGGTGGTCGACCGCGTGCGCGAGCATCGCCTCGGTCTCATCGCGCGGCCTCGTCAGGGGTCGAGGCCATGGCCCGGCCTTCCCCGCCAGGAGGCCTCTGACGCCAGCGCCCACCGTCCCGTCTCCTCCTGCGCCCTGCCTGGGGGAGCGGGCGGCGCAGCCGGTGGGAACGAAGGGACGCTGCCGGAGACGAGGCAGCGGCTCGGCGGCCTGGGGGGGGGCCGTGGCGTCGCCGGTCGCGGGTCCACGAGCCCGAGTTTGAGCCGAACCACGAAGACGTGCTGCCACCGGGTGCGCTGCAACGCCATCCCCACGGGCGCCACCAGCCCGTGGTCGAGGACGAACGTCGGAGCGCACCGCGCACACCTCACGTTCACGGATCCGCGCCTGCCTGGAAGGATGGCGCCCGCCCGACGGAGCGCGAGTCGACGGCCGATGGAGCGTCGCCGCGCAGGCGCCGCGAGAGAAGCTGAGCGCCCTGGCGCGCCCACCCGGGGCGCGCTGCGCGAGCGGCTCCCGTCGGTCGGCTCGATGATCTCGACCACCACGGGCAGCGAGCCCGCCTGCAGCTCGGCCCGCGCGCCCGCGGAGATGAAGCGCGTCGCCCCGTCAGCCGGGAGGCGCGGTTGGTCAGGCTTCACAGACGCCGTGTTGGGGTGCGACCGTCAGAACGGGCCGCCGAGGGTGAAGCCACCGCCTCCCTGCGGGAGGGCGAAGAATGACACCCTGGGCTGCAGCGTGGCCCCTGCGATGGAACGGCCGATGAGCATGCCGCCGCCGACGCTCACGCACCCCATCATGAGGATGCTCGCGCCCCACGAGACGAGGTTGTCTCCGCGCTGCGGCTCGAAGATGGTCACCAGCGTAACGGCGGTCACGACGAGACCGACACCCAGTGGAACGAGAGCCCACCAGCTCATCTTCGGCGCTTCACCCCTCGAGGCCTCGACCTCGACCGCTGAGCCTGCCAGCAGAGCGACACCGAGCCCCGTCACCATCATGGACGCCGCGTTCAAGCCAAAACCAATCGCTCGCCCTGTGCCTCCGAGAGCCAGGAGCATGGTCGTAGGCCCGGGCCAGGCGGCTCCCAGGCCCGCCACCAACGGGCTGAGCCCCCAGAACCGCTGCTTCACCGGCGCCGGGTCCGACATCAGCCTCGCGCTGCGGCCCGGCGCTGCGTCGTCCGCCGCGAGCGCTTGCGGCACACGCTGTGTCTCGAGGCGACCGCCGACGGGCGCTCCACTGGCGCCGCCAGCTCGACCGCCCGCGGCTCACCGATTCGAACCAGCACCTCGGCCCGCATCGCGGGCGTTCCGGGCGCTCCCGCCTCGAGCACGTTCCGGCCGATGGAGATGCGGGTGGTGAGCGGCAGCGGGCCGAAGTCGACGCCGCCGATGCGGAGCGTCACGCCAGAGCCCGTCGAGGACACCGCCAGCGAACCGGGCGGCAGCGCCTCGCGTGCCTGCTCGAGCAGCGCCAGCGCCGCGGGCGGCGTGCGTGACGTGTCGAGCTGCCGGGCGGCATCGGCCATCAGCGCCTGCGACAGGGCGGCGTGCGCCTCGTCCTTCTTCCCAACCGCGAGCAGCACCAGCCCCCGGAGCACCTGGAGCTTCGACACCTCGAGCGTGCCCTTCGCCGTGACGAGCGCGGCATCGGGCGCCTTCAACGCCGCGGCCAGCCCTCCATCGGCGTACAGCGCCTCGGCCTCGGCGAGCGACTGGGACAACGCCACCGCAGGGACCAGCGCGCCCTCGATGATGAGCGCTCTCATCTCTTCAGCTCCGCGAGGACCTTCTGCGGTGTTCCCGCGACGACGACGATGTCGCGTGACACCCGGACACCGCCAGGGCCGTGGAACACGATGGTGTGACGCCCCGCGGGGAGCTTCACCTCGAAGGGCGTGGCCTGGTGGCGCAGCCCGTCGATGTCGACGAACGCCGGCACCAGCCCCCCATTGGCCTTCGCCGCGAACGTCACCTCCGCCGAGCGCGGTGCATCATCGCCGGTCGCCGTCGGCTCCGCCGATGCCACTGCCCCGGGCGGCTTCGCCGGCTCCGTCGCCTTCACCGGGGCTTCCGGCGTCGCCACCGCGCTCGGCTTCCCGGGAGTTTCACCCTGCACCGGCTCCGTCGCCCTCACCGGCGCCTCCGGCGTCGCCGCCGCGACGGTCTTCACTGGAGCTCCATTCGGCGCCGGGGCTCCGGCCTGTACCGGCTCCACCGCCTTCGCTTGCGCACCCGCCTGCCGTTGAACGGCAGCCCGTCGTGACGGCATACCGCGTAGATGGGCACCAGGTTCAGGTGGTCGAGCCGCGCCATGATGCGCACCTCGGACTCGAAGCGCGCCACCAGCTCGGGCTCGCTCGTGAGGTGCTTCGACAACATCGTGATGGCGACGCGACGCCCGAGGTCCAGGTCGTAGCCGACGTGAACGGTGCCCATGCCGCCCCGCCCCAGCTCACGCTCGAGGCGCCCCTTGCCGTCGATGATCTCCACCGCGCCATGGCGCGCGCTGGCGGCCGTCCGCCCCTCCCAGCCGCAGGCCGGCCAGGAGACGGCGCCGCGCTCGAGCTTCGTCCGGCAAGCGGGGCAGCCCATCGGCACGGACTCCACCAGCTGGAGGCCGCCGCTCCACGCGGCGGCACAGACCAGGGGCACGCTGTGGACCAGGAGGCGCCCCCCCGGCATACGGGCGTGTCAGCCCCTGACGCTTGGGCATAGGCTCGAGCGCCGTCATGTACCGGGCCCTGCACACCGTCCTCGTCACCGCGGCCCTCGGCTGCGGCATGCCGATGAGCGCACCGCCCCGGGCCAGCGCCCCGTGCTCCCAGGAGAACGTCGGCGAGTGCGAGTCGCAGACGCGCCTGCTGGTGTGCCGCGGTCGGGCCTGGCAGGTGTTGAGCGACTGCAAGGGGCCCCGGGGCTGTTCGAAGAGCGGTGACACCGTCGACTGCGACACGAGCCTCAACGGCCTCGGCGACCGCTGCGCCTCACCCGGGCGCGTCCGCTGCGACCCCGATGGCGGGCTCCAGATTCTCAGGTGCCTGAGCGACGGCCTGCTCGGCCTCGAGCTGAGTTGCCCGCGCATGAGCGGGGTGCAGACGGCCTGCGTCGCCTCGGACGCCGGCCTGACCTGCGAGTGAAGCCTCGCTCGTGCGAGACCGACGCCCTCGCCGTCGGGACCCGGCGCCCACCGGCCAGGAGGCCCCGACGACGGGCTACCGCGCGCGCGAACCGTGACGCCTCGGGTGGCGACCCCGGGCGTGCCAAGGCGCTGTGCGTCGACATGCCAGGGCACGACGCCGTGCCAGGCGCCTTCGTCACGACCACGCGCTGAGCACCGCCAGGCCTGAGCGCGAGGCCTCGGGGAGGCCTCCGTCACAACCGCACTCCAGGCGTCCACACGTGCGAGGGCGACGCCCGGCGCCAGCACCTACGCGCTCTCACGGCCCGGGACTCACCCCAGCAGCGCGTCCCACTCCTGCGCGCTCGCCACCACCTTCGCCCCCAGGCCCTCGACGATGGCCCGGTGCGTCTCGGCCGCGCGGCCACCGATGATGAACCGCACGCCCTCGCCGCGCTCCTGCAGCAACTCCACGAGCGTCTGGCGGAAGACGTCAGCCCCCTCGTCGTTGGCGACTGACAGTGCCACCAACTGCGGCTGCGTCACCCGCACCACCCGCGCGAGGTGCTCCGCCGGCGTGCGCGCGCCGAGGAAGGTGACGCGCCAGCCCGCGTGGCGGAAGCGCAGCGCGGCCCCCATCAGCCCCAGCTCGTGCTCGTCTCGCGGGAAGCACGCGCACACCACGTGCTGCTTCGTACGCCGCGGCGCCTGGTGCAGCAGCGCCACCACCCGCTGCCGCGCCGCCTGCGTGACGAGGTGCTCCTCGGCGATGGTGAGGTTGCCCGCGTGCCACCGCTCGCCGACCTCGCGCTGCAGCGGCGCCAGCACCTCTTCGAAGAACGCCACCGGCGGCATCGACGCCATCGCCTCGTCGAGCACCTGCTCGACCGACTGCTGGTCGAGCCGCTCGGCCGCCACCAGAATCTCCTGACGCCAGCGGTCCGTCTGGCCGGCCTTCGGGGCCCGCAGCGCGCCCCGCTCCGCCCGCTCCAGCGCCTCCTTCACGTCGCGCTTGATGCTCGGCAGCAGCTTCACCGCCTCTGCGATGGAGACCCCCTCTTCGGTGAGCTGCTTCAGCCGCTTCAGCACCGCGATGTCGCCCTCGGTGTAGGCGCGGTAACCCGACGGCGTGCGCCGGGGCTTGAGCACCCCGTAGCGGCGCTCCCAGGCCCGAATGAGCCCCTCCGAGACGCCGCTCATCTCGGCGGCCACGTTGATGCGGTACGTGCGCTCCATCACGACTGCGCCGCGTGCGGCTGACGCGGGCCCTCCCCGGTGACGACCTTCGGCTCCTCGAGCCGGCGCACGGCGTCCCAGCGCTCCTGCACGCCGGTACGCCCCCGCACCACGCAGCGGAAGCCGTCGGTCGACCTCGCCGCCGACACCCGCTGGTACACCTCGTCGAGCGAGCGCTCGAAGCGCGCGAGGTCGCCGGGCTCGTGCGGCGCGCCCACCTCGACGAGCACGTCCGGGTGCTCGTGCTCGAGGAAGGCGTAGCGCACCGCGATGGGCACCGCCGGCTTCTTCGACGAGCGCGCGAGCACCTCGACGCCGCGCGAGAGCGGCCCGAGCGGCCCCTGCCCGGCGCGGATCTCTCCCTGAGGGAAGATGATGACGCACGCGCCGGGCCGCGACAGCACGGCCTTCGCGTACTTCAACGTCTCGACGGCGCTGCGCGGGTCGCCCCGCCTGATGCTGAAGGCGCCGATGCGCGTGTGGAACGGGTAACGCGCCAGGTTCTGCTCCTCCATCACCGCGTACGAGTCCCACCCGGCCACCTGCCCCAACTGGTGCGCGACGAAGCCGTCCCAGAAGCTCGAGTGGTTGAGGTACGCGACGAGGCCACCCTGCGACGACGGCAGCTCGCCCCGTACCCACAGGCCGCGAAAGGCGCTGCGCACCTTGCGGCCGATGTACCAGTCGATGACGCGGGTGAAGAGCCCGCCCTTGGCGTCTTTGATCACGAAGCCTCCCCCGACGACGGCAGGGCCTCCATGCGCCCCCCGGCCTTGAGCGCGAAGCGGCGCCCACGCCACTGCACGGTGCTGCCCTGCCGCAGCGCATTCAGCCACGCCGCCCACAGCAGCACCTCGGCCATCAACCACTCGAAGCGCAGCCCGCCGCGGCCGTCCTGGGTGTTGGCGAGCGTGATGCGCGCTGCCACCAGGAAGCACAGCGCGATCGCCACCCCGGGCGTCGCCACCACCGACGCCAGCACCATCAGCGCCGGCGTGGGCGCGAACAGCAGCGGAACCGACGGGAAGAGCGCGCCGCGGTGCGCCCGGAGCACCTGCATCCATCGGGTGAAGCGCTCGACGACGGCCGACACCGCCACCGCGTCGGCCTGGGGCACCCGCGCCACCGCCCTCGCCAAGGCCACCGGCTGCCCCTGCTCGTGCAGCACCGCCGCCAGCTCGAGGTCCTCGCCGATGCAGTCGCCCAGCTTCACCAGCTCGGCGGCCGCGCGGGGAGACAGCGCCAGCGCCTTGCCGCAGATGGCCGGCGCCCCGGCGGACATGACGTCGAGCACCTCGAAGGCATGGTGCGACTGCACCAGCAGGCCGCGCACGCACCGGCCGCCGAACGACTCCGAGACGTCCGGCCGCGGCGCCGCCGAGGCCGCCGCCGCGCCGGCCGCCAGCTCGTCCACCAGCGCGGTGACGAGGGCCGCGTCGACCCGCACGTCGGCGTCGACGCACAGCACCACCTGGTCGAGCGTGCCGGTGAGCGCGTCGGGCCGCTCATCGGGCGTCTCTTCGCGGGGCCCCTGGGCCCCGGTGTCGAGCGAGGCCAGCGCATAGGCGATGTGCCCCACCTTGCGGTTGCGCGTCAGCGGATCCGAGGCGAGCCAGCGCACGTTGGCCGACGCGAGCCGCGGGCGGAAGGGCGACACCACCACGTGCGTCAGCTCGCCCGGGTAGTCGATGGGCGTCGCGAGGTTCTCGAGCTCGAGCGGCGTCGGCGCGTCGACGGGGCGAATGAGCAGCACCCGCGGGCGGCGCCGCACCCGCGCCGACGGGGCCGGCCGCCGCCAGACGCGCAGGCGGTAGACGGCCACCGCCGAGAAGAGGCCCGCGACGATGGCCCAGACTGCGACGAAGGTGCTCATGACTCGGCCTTCCCCAAGGCGCCAGCGGCGCCAGACGTTCCGTGAAACCGCTCGAAGTCCGCCACCTCGGCGAAGGCGTGCCCCCCGCCGTCGCTCGCCTCGAGGCGCGCGTAGAAGGGCGAGGACTCGAGGGCCGTCGGCGCCCCACCCAGCCCCAGCTCCCGCGGCACCGACAGCCCCCAGCTCGACCGCTGCCTCGGGGAGGCCTCGTCGCGGCGAGACACCGAGAGCCGCCCGTCGGAGAGCTCGGCCACGATGGCCGGCGCGCCCCAGGGCCGCAGCCGCACGTCGGTGCGCTCGCCCCGGTGGGTGCGCACCTGGTCCCAGCCGCCGACGCCACCGGTGCCCAGCGGCACGTCGCCCGCGTGGCGGTCGTGCGCGCACAGGCCCTCGCGCGAGAGCTCGAGCGACGGCACCGACAGCCGCGCGACGCCCCGCAGGCACAGGGGCTGCCAGCGGTGCCGCTGGCCGACCACCACCAGGGCCTCGTCACCCGGCGGCGCGGCGGCGGTGACGTCGAGCCGCGCCTCGAGCGCCTCACCCCAGGCCCCGTGGGCGCTGGTGACGCTCATCGAGAAGCCGTCGTCGCGGTAGCGCAGCGCCGAGCGCCCCAGCCGAAGCGTGCGCCCGTCGTCCTCGACGGAGACGGGCTGGTACTCGCTGACGAGCCAGGCCACGCGCACGCCCTGCTGGTAGAGCGCGAAGTGCACCGCCGCGTGCTCGCGGGGCGCGCCGCCCTTCATGTGCGAGCCCGCGTACCGGCCCGAGAAGACGCTCCCCAGCATGAAGGCGAACAACGCCGTCACGTCGCCGGCGACGACGTCAGCCGAGTACCAGCGATAGGCGCCGCCCGGCGCGGGCACGTCGACGCGCGTCACGAGCGGCCTCCCAGGTGCGCAGCGGCGAGGCCGGCGGCGAAACGCCCCGACAGCATCACCAGGGGTACGCCCCCACCGGGGTGGGTACCGCCGCCGGCGAAGAAGAGGCCCGGCACCGCGCCGCGAATCGCCGGCCGGCGGAAAGGGCCGAACCGACCGTGCGGCAGATAGCCGTAGATGGAGCCCCGCGGCGCACCCTTCTGCTGCAGGTCGACCGGCGTGCGCTCGGCCACCGCCGTCAGCGTTACGCCCTCGAGCTCAGGCGCCATCTCGCCCGCGCGTTGGCGGATGAAGCCCTCGAGCCTGCGTGCGTGCTCTGGCCAGCGCGCCTCTTCCCCCTCGGGCATCGGCGGTACGTTCACCATCGCGTAGAGCCCGCTGCGACCGGCCGGCGCCATCGTCTCGTCGGTGGCCGCCGGGTGGCAGAGGTGCACCGTCAGCTCGTCGGCCACGCGGCCGCGCCCGAGCGCGTCGAACTCCCGCGCGTAGTCCGCGGTGAAGAGAATGGTGTGGTGCGGCAGCGCCAGGCGCGCCGGCGCCTCGAACATCGCCACGTAGCCCGACATGGTGAGCGGCTGGTCGGCGCGGCCCTCGTGCTGCAGTGGGTCGGCGTTGACGACGACGGCGTCGAAGGCCCGCTCGTCGACGATGAACTCGGCCCCGCGCATCGACTGGGTGGCCTTGCGGCCCAGCACCACCTCGACGCCGTTGCGCCGCGCCGCCTGCTCGAGGCCGCGCACGATGCCGCCGAGGCCACCCACCGCGTGGTGCACCCCGAAGGCGCGCTCGATGTGGGCGATCATCGCGAAGGCCGCGTTGGCCTCGTAGGGCGAGGCGCCCGCGTAGGTGGCGAAGCGGCCGACGAACTGCCGCAGGTGGGGCCCGCGAAAGTGCGCCCGCGCCAGCGCGTCGAGCGTCGACAGCTTGAGGCCGGTGACGAGCGTCGACAGCCCGTTGCGCGCGGCCCGCGCCATGAACCCCATCATCGTCTCGTACGGCGCCTCGAGGTACGGCTGCCCCGCGGCGCGGTAGACGACCTCGGCCTCGCGGAAGAAGGCGCGCAGGGCCCTGCCGCCGCCGGGCTCGAGCGCCTCGGCCCCCTCGGCGGCCTGCTCGAGCGACTCCCAGCAGTCGAAGACGCGCCCGTCGGGCCAGCGGTACCGCGTCTGCAAGGGCACCCGCAGCAGGCGCGGCATCAGGTCTTCGGCGCCCAGCTCGGCGAAGGTGGCGCGCACCGTGTCGGGCATCGTCATCACCGTCGGCCCGGTGTCGAAGGTGAGCCCGCCCACGCGCACCGAGCCCGCCTTGCCGCCCAGCGCGTCGGTGGCCTCGAAGAGCGTGACCCGGTGGCCCTGCCGGGCGAGCACGCCCGCGGCCGTCAGGCCACCGATGCCTCCGCCGATGACGGCCACGCGCTTCATGGGGCTGGCGCGCCTCCGCGCAGCTCGGCCAGCACCTGCGCCGCGCGCTCTGGCCGGTAGCACCGCTCGGTCGAGAGGCGCGCGGCGACGGCCGGTCCCTCGGCGGCGACGCGCCGCGCGTACAGCGCCATGTGGCCGCGGTTGATGCCCTCGGTCGACCGCGCCCGCAGCGCCGCGAGGTTCGAGGCCAGCCCCGCGGCCGCCGCCAGCACGCCCAGGTCCGTCGCCGACGAGACGCGCGCCAGCTCGAGCGCCAACCGCACGCCCGCGTGGTTGCGCGCCGCCCCGCCCACCATCGAGGTGGCGAGCGGCAGCGTCAGCTCGCCCGAGAGGGCCTCGCCGTCGCAGCGCCAGCGGGTGAGCGGCGCGGAGGCACCGCCCCGGCAGGCGTAGGCGTGCGCCCCGGCCTCGACGGCGCGCCAGTCGTTTCCGAAGGCGAGCAGCACCGCGTCGACGCCGTTCATCACGCCCTTGTTGTGGGTGACGGCCCGGTACACGTCGGACTCGGCGAAGCGCTGCGCCTCGACGACGCGGCGCGCCACCAGCCCGCCGTCGGGGAAGTCGGCCGTCGCGAGGGCCGCCACCGGCACGCGGCAGCGCACCGTCACCTTCAGGCGGTCGGCGAGGTTGGTGAGAAGGCGCAGGCCCGCACGCCCGCCCGTCAGCGCCTCGAGCGACGGCGCCAGGCCCTCGGCCACCGTGTTGACGGTGTTGGCACCCATGGCGTCACGCACGTCGACGTGCACGTGCACCACCAGGCCGTCGCCGACGAGCCGCACCTCGAGCTCGCGGGCGCCGCCGCCCCGCGCCACCATCGAAGGAATGAGGGCGTCGGCCTCGGCCAGCAGCGCCGGGGCCGCGGCGAGGAGCCGAGCGCGCGCGCTGGCGACGTCGGCCACCTCGAGCAGCTGCACCCGGCACGTCAGCACCGGCGCGGCGGCCTCGCTGGCGAAGCCGCCGCCTTCGCGCACCAGCCGCGCTGCTCCGCTCGCCGCGGCCACGATGCCCGGCTCCTCGACGCTCATCGGCACCACGCGGTCGACGCCATCGACCCGGAAGTTGAGCGCCACGGTGAGCGGGAGCGCGTGCAGGCCGATGACGTTCTCGCTCATCGCGTCGGCGTCGGCCTCATTGAGCCCCCCGCCCGCCTGCTCCAGCGCCCGCGCGCGCTCGCTCGACAGCCACGTCGAGTCCACCAGGCGCTGCCGGCGCGCCCGCCCGTCGAGCCGAAGGAAACCCGGGAGCCTCGCGCTCTTCGGGACCCGCTCGAGCACGCTCACGAGGCCTCCCGCCGGGGCAGGAACGCCTCGAGGCGCGGGAGCGGCACGTCGTCGCGCGCGCCCCGGGCGCCCGGGTTCGGGGTGAGCAGCACGCCGGCAGCCCGCAGCAGCTTGCCGCCCAGCGGAAGGTGGGCGCGCGCCCGGAAGACGTCGAAGCCACGGCGCTCGATGTCCGAGAGGATGGCGCCGTACACCGCCGCCATGAGGCGCACCACCCGCTGGCTGCCGAAGCCGCGCAGGTCGGGCACGCCAAAGAGCGCGCGCCGGTAGAAGGCCCGGGCCCGGGCCACCTGGAACTGCATGAACGCCGTCCATTCGCGCCAGCGGCCGGCGGGCACCGGCGCGCCGTGGCGCCAGGCCTCAAGCTCGGCGTGCCCGAGACCGAACGCGGCCAGCTCGTCCGCCGGCAGGTAGACCCGGCCGCGCGCCAGGTCCTCCTTCACGTCGCGCAAGATGTTGGTGAGCTGCATCGCCACGCCGAGGTCGGCGGCGAAAGGCAGGCAGCGGTCGTCGGCGTGGCCCAGCACCGGCGTCATCATCTCGCCGACGACGCCCGCCACCCGGTAGCAGTACTGGTGCAGCTCGCCGAACGTCGCGTAACGCACCTTCGACAGGTCCATCTCCATGCCCGAGATGAGCTCCTGGAAGGGCCGCTCGGGGATGCCATAGCGCGCCACCGTGTCGCGGAAGGCGGCGGCCTCGGACTCGTGCCAGGGCAGCTCTCTCCACGAGGCAGCCGGCGTGCCGCCGTAGAGCGACGACACCGCGGCCCGGGCGAGCGACAGCCGCTGCGCCAGGGTGGCCGGCGCGCCGGCAGGAGCCGACACCGTGCCGTCGCCCCGGTTGTCTCCGTCGACCAGGTCGTCGAGGCGCCGGCAGAAGGCGTAGAGCGCGAACGCGCCCCGGCGCCGCGCGCCGAACAGCACCACGCTCGAGAAGAAGAACGAGCGCGCGTGCTGCCGCGTCAGGGCCTTCGCCCGCGCGTACCCCTCGGACAGCATCGCCGACGGTGCCGCCTCCGGTCCCACGGCCAGCGCGGTAGCCGAGCCCATCATCGTCCGCCCTCCGCCGCGCCAGAGGAGCTGCGCCCGAACTCCTCGGCCCCCGCGGGGCGGGCCCACGCCTCGACTGGCCCCGAGCCCACCACCACCTTTGCGAGCGCCGCGCGCGCACGCACCCGGGGCCCGAGCGCCTCGACGGGCGGCGCGCTGGCGGAGGGCGCGCGCATCAGGCCTGCGCCTCCAGCCGCGCCGCCGCGGGCAACGACACCTCGGCCGACGGCGCACCGCCGCCGACGCGCCCGGCCGGCTTCACCGACGCGCGCTGCGCGATGGCGCTCACGCAGAGGTCGGCCGAGATCATCACGGTCGGCACGCCGGTGCCCGGCTGCACCGAGGCGCCGCAGTAGAAGAGGTCGCCGATGCGGTCGTCCCACACCTTCGGGCGGAACGGCCCGATCTGGAACATGTTCTGTGCCAGCCCGAAGTTCGAGCCGCGCTCGAGGTTGAGCTGCGCCTCCCAGTCGTCGGGGGTGATGACGCGCTCGACCTCGACGTCCCGCTCGAGCGAGCCGAGGCCGAGCTCGGCGAGGCGGGCGAAGACCTTCGCGCGCACCTTCGGCCCCTCGACCTTCCAGTCGAGGTGCGGCGCGCGGTGCGGCACCGGCACCAGCACGTAGAGCGCGTCCTTGCCCGGCGGCGCCATCGACGGGTCCGTGTGCGCAGGCGCGTTGACGTAGAAGCTCGGGTCGTCGGGCACCTTCAGGTCTTCGAAGATGTCGCGGAAGCTGCCCTCAAAGTCGCGCCCGAAGTACACGTTGTGATGGAGCAGCTCGTCGTAGCGGCGCTTGACGCCGAGGTAGAGCATGTAGCCCGACGACGTGTACCGCTTCTTCTCGAGTTCTGGCCGGCTCGACACGGCCTGGTCGATGAGGTGCTTGGCCGCCCACGGGTAGTCGGCGTTGCACACCACGACATCGGCCCGCTCCCGGGTGCCGTCGGCGAGCGTCACCCCGGCGGCGCGGCCCTGCTCGACGTCGACGCGGCGCACCTCGCGGCGGTAGTGCAGCTTCACGCCGAGTTCGAGACACACCTTCTCAAGCGCCCGAGGGATGGCGCCCATGCCGCCCTTCGGGTACCAGATGCCGACGGCGAGCTCGGTGTAGGGCAGCAGCGAGAAGACCGCCGGCGCCTCGAAGGGCGACACGCCCAGGTACATCGTCTGGAAGGACATCGTCTGGCGCAGCCGCTCGTCGCGGAACGACTTCGACACCTGGCTGAAGAGCCGCTGGTGCGCCCCGATGCGGAAGATGTGCGGCAGGTTCGCCGGCGTGAGGAACTGCGGCAGCGAGTCGAAGTGTCTGGTGACGAAGCGCTCGAGCGAGGTGTCGTGGCGGTCGCGGCCCTTCGCGAGGAAGCGCAGGTAGCGCTCGAAGCTGCCCGGCTCGAGGCGCTCGAGCTCGTCGCGCATGCGCGTCAGCTCGCTGGTGAGCGTGATGGTCGAGTCGTCACGGAAGGTGACGCGGTAGTTGGGGTCGCAGCGCGTGAGCGTGAGGTAGTCGGCCAGCTTCCGCCCCACCGAGGCGAAGGCCTGCTCGAAGACGAACGGCATCAGCATGATGGTGGGCCCGAGGTCCCACGTGAAGCCGCCGGCCTCGACGCGCCCGCACCTGCCGCCGGGCACGTCGAGCTTCTCGTAGAGATCCACCTGCCAGCCCTGGTGGGCGAGCTTCATCGCGGCGGTGAGCCCGCCGACGCCGGCGCCGATGACGAGGGCGCGGCTCACCGGGCCCTCCGCACCATGCGGGCGATGAGGCCGTCGAGCACCACCCGGGCGCCAGAGGCCGCGGGCAGGGCCTGGAGCGTGCGCCGGGCCGAGCGCGTCATGCGCTCGATGACGCGCTGGGTGGCCTCGCGCCCGCCCCAGTGGTCGACCTCGCGCCGGGCCGCCGCGAGCGCCCTCGCGTCACGCAGGTCGCCGTCCCACAACTGCTCGAGCCGGGCGCGGCCGGCGGCGTCGGCCCGCGTCCACGCCGCCACCACGGGGAACGTGCGCTTGCCCTCGACGAAGTCACCGCCGCCATCCTTCCCCGCGACGGCGTCGTCGCCGAAGAGGCCGATGACGTCGTCGCGCAGCTGAAAGGCGAGGCCCACCTGCCGCCCGACGCGCTCGAGCTGCTCGAGCAGGCCCTTGTCGGCGCCGCCCAGCATCGCGCCGGCGATGAGCGGCGCCACGAACCCGTAGCGGGCCGTCTTCAAGTTCGCGACCTTCAGCGTCTGGAACAGGTTCACCTCGGCCAGCGGCGTGCGCGCCAGGTCGATGTCGAGGTACTGACCGACCGCCGTGTGTCGGCAGATGCTCATCATGTACCGCGTCGCCTCGGGGGCGCGCGGCAGCCCGGAGCCGAGCATCACCTCGACGGCCCGCGAGTAGACGTGGTCGCCCACGACGACGGCCAGGTCCTCGCCCGACTTCCCCGCCGACAGCACGCGGTGCAGCGCCGGGCCACCCCGCCGCACCGCCGCCCGGTCGGCCACGTCGTCGTGGATCAACATGAAGGTGTGCAGCAGCTCGAGCCCGGCCGAAAACGCCTGCACCCCCGCCGGAACCCCCGAGCCCAGGCCACCGGCCGCGAACGCCCATCCCGACACCAGCAGCGTCGGCCGCACCCGCTTCGCCGGCCGCAGCGTGTAGGCCCGCAGCTCGACCATCGCGCGCGACCAGCGCGGGTCCATGGCCGCCTCGTCGGGCAGCACCAGGGCCTCGGCGAGCGCGCGCTCGAGCTCGCCCTGAAACGCCGCCAGCGCGGCCTCGGCACCCATTGGAATCGTCGATGTGGCGATGCTCGTCATTTCGAGAATCCTTTCGCGGCGCTTGGATGCCGGGGAGGGCGACGCGTTGCAGGGTTCGTACAACCTTTGTATAGCTGTCGTCCAATGCGGCGCGCAGCAATCAGATCCACGGCGCTGGTGGTGGCGCTGGTGGTGGCGCCGCTGGCGCTGGCGAACGGAGGCCCTGTCTTGGACGCAACCGTCGAGAATTCGAGTGGTTCTCACACCCGGCTGAGCACGCTGTGGCAGCGCCCGACGGTGCTCTTCTACGAAGACCGGGACTCGACAGCGCTCAACCAGCACGTGAAGGACGCGCTGACGGAGCGGGCCCGGCAGCCGGGGTTGGCTCAGCAGGTGTCGGTGGTGGCGGTGGCGAACGTCGCCGCGTGGGACTGGTTCCCAGCGCGGAATTTCGTGCTCGCCGCGGTGAAGGACATCGAGAAGAAGTTCAACCTGCCCGTCTTCCTCGACTTCAAGGGGTCGCTGTCGAGCGCCCCGTGGAACCTGCCGTCGAACTCGTCGACGGTGCTGGTGCTCGACCCCAGCGGCCGCGCGGTGTGGCGCGCCCAGGGCCGGCTGAGCCTGGCGAAGGTCGACGAGCTCTTCGCCGAGCTCGAGCGGCTGGTGTTCGGGCACGCCACGCACTGAGCGGCGCCGCGCCGGGGGGCGCGCGCCGCAATTGTCCACTGACAAGAGAACCGGAAGGTCTATCCTCTCCGCGTCATGAAACGCGCCCCGACGAAGCGAGCCATCAAGCAGGACCGCGCCGTGAAGACTCGGCACGAGATCCTCAACTCGGCCATCACGCTCTTCGCGCGCCGCGGCATCCTGGCGACGACGATGGCCGAGCTGGCGCGGGCGATCCACATGACGCCGGGGGCGCTCTACTGGCACTTCCCGACGAAGGAGGACCTGCTGCTAGCGGCCATCGAGGAGCTACACCAGCGCTTCGTCGCCAGCTTCGAGCCGATGCTGGCCCAGGCGTCGAAGATGACGGCGTTTCAGCAGCTGCAGTCGTTCGTCGAGCACACCGGCCGCTTCCTGCAGGACAACCGCGAGCACGGCATCTTCTACGGCATGGTGGGCGCCGAGGCGGCCGAGAACTCGGAGGACGTCGCCCAGGCGCTGCGCGACGCGCTGCAGGTGTACGTGCAGGCGGTGGCGAACATCATTCGCTACGGCCAGACGAAGACGAAGGAGTTCCGGGAAGACGTCGACGCCGCGACGCTGGCCAACGCCATCATCTTCGGGAACATCGGCCTGGTGGTGCAGCACAACCTGTTCCGCGAGTCGCTGTCATACCAGCCGATGGTGCAGACGCTGTCGACGATGGTGCTCGACGGCGTGCGGCGAAGGTAGCTCACCGCCGCAGTGGCAGCGGAGGCTCGGGCAGCGGCACCGTGGCGCTGTCCAGCTTCCGCGTGTTGTCGCGAAAGACGACGCCCTGGTCGAGGCGCCGCACGTCGAAGTCGGCCTGCTGCACGCCAGCCCCGACGAGGTGGTGCGACACCTCGCCGTCGACGAGGTCGATGGCCGCCCCGTCGCCCACCAGCACGCCGTAGCCGGGGCTCCACGACACCCGAAAGCGGCGGGCAGCCACGCGGGCCCCGGTGGTGGCGAGCACGCCGACGGTGGCGGCGCAGGCGCCGCTGCACGCCGGCGCGTCGACCTGCACCACCGCGAGCTCGGTCAGCGCCACGCTCGTCCCCTCCTCGAGCGCGTACACTCCGGCCCTGGTGGTCGCGCGCACCGACACCCGCTCCCCCGACAGCGTGGCGCCGCTCCGGGCGACGAGGCCGTAGCCGGAGCGAGCGCCGGGCTCGAGCCGCCCCACGTCGTCGATGGCGACGTCGGCCAGGGTGACCCGCGTGCCCGGGTCGGTGACGACGAGCGCCAGCGAGCCGGTGCTCGAGACGCGCACCCGCTCGAGGCTCGCCTCGACGCCCTCACCCAGCGCGAGGGCCACGCTCTGCCCCGACACGTCGGCGCGGGTGTTCGACACGGACACGTCGACGAGGCGCGCCCGCTGCCCCGGAGCGCCCACCACCACCAGGCCCAAGCCCCGCGAGCCGTCGACGAGCACCCGCTGCGCCGTGACGCGGGCGCCGCTGGAGACGACGGCGCCGGCGCCGAACCCGCGGTCGTCTGCGCCAGTCTCGAGCACCGTGACGTCCGTCAGCGCGAGGGTGGCACGCGCCGAGGCCAAGACCCCCGTCGGCCGGCACCCGCGCACCAGCACGCGCTCCAGCGCGAGGCTCGCCCCGCGGTCCGCGAAGAGGCCGTTCGCAGCGCCGTCGCTCCACGCCGTGTCCCGCACCAGCGCGTCCGTCAGCGACACCGCCGCGGGGTCGTCGCCATACGTCAGGACGCCGGCGTGGGCGTTTCGCTCGACGCGAACGCGCGTGCCCGTCAGGCGCCCGTTCTGCAGCCACACGCCGTAGCCGGTGCGCTCCCCGCTGGGGAGCGGGCGCGCGAGCGGCTGGGTGTCACGCACCAGCACGTCCGTCAGGGTGGCGCTGGCGCCCGACAACAGCCGCAGCCCGTACGACACGCTCTGCTCGACGACCGACGAGGCGAGCTCGAGCCGGGCGCCCGACACGACGTTGACGCCGACGCCGTTCTGCTCTGCGAGCGGCCGCGTATCGCGCACCACCGCGGCTTCGAGCTCGACGCGCGCCGAGGCGCCGCTGATGACGAGCGCGAAGTCGAGGTTGCGCTCGAGCACCACCTGCCGCCCAGTCACGCTCGCCTGGCTCACCTGCAGCCCGCGTCCGCCGGTGGCGTTCGGGAAGGGGCGCGTGTCGCGAATGACGACGCGCTCCAGGGTGACGTCGGCGCCGCCGGCGACAGAGAGCCCCACGCCGACCGTCGAGTCGAAGACGACGTCTCTCAGCGTCAACTGCCCCCCCTGCACCAGCGCGCCGACGAAGTCGCCCCGCACGGTGACGTTCTGCACCACCACCCCCTCGGCGCGCGTCTGCAGCAAGGGGGTGTCGGGGCGCGCTGGGCCGATGACGGTGTCGCTCGCGCAGACCCCCTCGACGGTGATGCCCGCGGGCAGCGACCCGGCGGCAGCGTAACGCCCCCGCGCGACGACGACGGTGGTGCCGGGCGCGCTCCTGGCGAGGGCATCGTCGAGCGCGCCGAAAGGCGAGGCTGGGGTGCCGTTGCCCCCCACCGCGCCCGCCTTCACGAAGAGCGCCGGGCCCGACGGCGACGAGGCCGGGAAGTCACCCGGTGGGCAGGCCGAGCCAACCGGCTCGCAGCCGGGCCGCCCGGGCAGGTGCGCCGACGCGCCGGCGCAGCGCTCGACGCCGGCCGCGGGCCACGGCTCACACACCGTCACCGCGCCGAGCAGCGCCTCGCGCCAGCCCGGCGGGCACGGCGTGAAGCGGGGCAAGGCGGACTCGATGACCGGCGCGGGTGCGACGACCGCGAAGGACCGCTCGGGCGTGGCGAGCGATGCGCTGTCGAAGCGCGCGGCGCCTCCGCACGAGACCGAGGCCAGGACGGCGGCGACGAGCCAGCCTGAGCCCACGCCGCGCCCGCGCGCCCGCCCGGTGACGCCATCACCCAGCCTCGACGTCGCGGCGCGGCCACCTCTCGCCGCGCGGCGGAAGCGGTGACGCGCAGCGCCCGCAGCCACGGCGTGACGGGAAGGAGCGGCCGGGTGCGTCACGGCTCCGGCGCGCTCGTCGAGTTCTGCGGGTCCCTCGCCGGGCGCAGCACGAAGTCGGCCTGGTTGTTGCCGGTGTCCTGGCCGTTGCCGAGGAACTCGTCGGCGCCGCCGGGGCCCATCGACGCGGCGGTCGACGTGACGCTCGCCTTGCGCTCGATGGAGGCGAGCGGACCCGAACTGGGAACCGGGGCGGGCGTGCCCTCGGCGCCGGCGGCGGTGGAGCCCCATCCAACCAGGTCGATGACGCCCGGCGCCGTCAGCGCGGTGGTCAGCGCGGGCCCGATGCGTACGTGGCCGGCCGTGCCCGACAGGCCAAGGGCCCCGGTGTGCGCGAGGTCGGACGCCAGCGAGCCGGTGAAGCCCGACGCCGCGCTCGCGTTGCGCACCGAGGTGATGAGGAAGTAGCGCCGCGGGGGCAGCATCGTGCCCATGGGGACGGTGGTGATGGTCGAGTACGCGGTGCCGACGGCCGAGCGGTACTGGAGCGTCCACCCGCCGATGTTCACCGCCGCCGCCGTCGGGTTGTAGAGCTCGACGAACTCGTCGGCGGCGCTCCCGGTGACGCCGACCTGCACCTCGCTGATGACGACGTTGTTCGCGCCGGCGGTGGCGACGACGTTCACCGTCGAGGTCGCCATCGAAACCCCCAACGAGGCGGTCACCGTCGCGCTGCCCATCGACATCGCCATCGACGCGAACGTCACGGTCGCGGTGAGCTGGTTCTCTGGCACCACGAGCGACATCGGCACCGTCCCCAGCGAGCCCGTCGCCCCGAGCATGACCGCCGTTCCGCCCGGCGGCGCGGGAACGTCGAGCTCGACGGTGAGGGTCGCCGACGAACCAGCCACCACCGTGACCATCGCCGGCGCCAGTGTCACCCGCGTCGGGAGGTCCATGGGCCCCAACAGCCGCACGCCCGCGTCGAGGGAGACCGAGCCGAGCGTCACCACCAGGCCGACGCGCGACGGCGGCAGCGCCGGGCCGCCCGCGTCGGGCACCCCCGCGTCGGGGTCGACGCCGCCGTCCGGGAGGACGCCCGCGTCCGTGGCGACGCCGCCGTCTACCATCGGCGTCACCACGGTGAAGCGCACCGGCAGCTCGAACTGGCCCGTCGCGAAGAGCAGCCCGCCGCCATCGGCCACCGTCACGAAGGACGGCTCGAGCGAGGTGACGCTCACCAGCATGTCCATCAGCGCCGGCGACGACAGCCGGACGCGGAACGGTGTCGGGAACGTGGTGGCGTCGGTCGCGCCGAGGCGCAGGAACTGCTCCGACGGGCCGGCCGACGAGACCGTCACCGGCCGCACCGTGTCGAAGGCATCGCGCGGCTCGACCTTGTAGTTGTCGTTGCGGAACTGGAGGATGCCGCGCACCTGCACGAAGGTGTCGTTCACCATCGGGAACGGAGTGACGGCGTAGAGGGAGTCGTTCACGCGCAGCTGCGGCCCTCCCATCATCTCGGACACGGTGAACTCGTTCGTCGGCGCGACGTCGCCGGCGCCCACCGGGGGCGCGACGTCGACGACGACGGCCGCTCCTGCCAGCGCGACGAGCACGCCCTCGAGCGCGCGGGCCCGCGAAGCCGACGACGCGTTCACCTCGCCCGCCATCACCACCGTGGCCGCCGGCGCCGCGTTGTTGCGTGACGTCACCAGCACGCTGCCACCCTGCACGCCGTTGAGCTGAACCTGGCCGCGGAACTCGGACACGAGGGCCGAGGGAATCGTCACGCGGTCGCCGGCGACGACGTCGGTGCGGCCCTGCGCGCCCGGGTAGAAGACGAAGACGCCCGAGTAGTCGCGCCCCGTGTAGCCGGGCTCGCTCTCGTGCACCTGCGCGAAGAAGCCCAGGCTGTTGCTCGCCGTCACCAGCACGTTGGTGAGCTGCACCCGGCTGCCCATCAGCGGCGAGGCCAGCGCCTTCACCTGGTAGATGGTGGCGGGCGTTCCGGTCGGCGGCGGGCAGGCCTGGGCCCCGGGGTTGGCCTGCGTCGGGCACGGGTCGCAGGCGTCGCCTTTGCCGTCACTGTCGGTGTCGAGCTGCATCGCATCAGGGTCGGCCGGGCACTTGTCGGCGCCGTTCGCGACGCCGTCTCCATCGACGTCGGTGAGCGAGGGCACGCTGCAGGTGGTGGCGTTGGCGTCGAGCGGGCACACGTCGCAGAGGTCACCCACGCCGTCGCCGTCGGTGTCGGCCTGGGTGGCGCCGTCCATCGGGCGCCGCGGGTTGAAGAGCGCCGGGCAGTTGTCGGTCACGTTGGGCAGCCCGTCGCCGTCGGAGTCCGTCATCGTGCTGACGCCCGTGTAGGGGTTGCCCGAGAAGAGCCACGGCGCCCCGCGCATGGGCGTGCACGTCGGCTCGTTCCGCGGCGCGGCGTTGCAGAAGAAGAGCGGGTAGGTGGTGGTGTTCGCGCCCTGGAGCGCGGCCAGCGTCGTCCCCTCGCCGTCGAGGCAGAGCGACTTCATCGAGCCGCACACGTCGAGGGCCTCACACGCCGACGGCGACAGGGCGCTGGCGACGGCCTGGTCGCCCACGAGCACCTTGCCCCCGCGCATCGTCAGCACCAGATCCTCGGGGTTCGAGGTGACGACCGAGCGGTACGGGTCGGGGTTCTTGCGACGGTAGACGGCGACGTCGGCGACGCGCCCGGCGGTCAGCACGCCGATGCGCGAGCTCACCTGCTGGGCGGCGGCGGCGTTGACCGTCACCATGCGCCACAGGGACTGCGCGCTGAAGTACCGCGCGTAGAAGCTCTGGCTCAGGTAGTCCGCGCACGCGAGCTCTCGCATCAGGTTCATCGACCCCGAGCGCACCCAGTCGGTGCCGAGCGTCACGTTGACGCCCATGCGGTGGTACGTCGGCGCCTGCGCCGTCTCGCCGTAGAGCACCACGTTGCTGCGGGGCGACCAGACGAGGTGCGACTCGCGCAGCTTCGTCAGGCGGATCTCGGCGGGGCGCACGCCAAGGCCGTGGATGATGGCGGTGCGCGGGCCCAGCACGTTGACGCCGCCATCGACGAGGCCGGACAGGCAGAGGAACTCGTTGCGCGCCGAAAGCTCGACGCCCTCGGCGATGTGCGGCAGGTACGCGGCGTTCGCCGGGATGTCGACCGCGGGGTTCGGTGGGCTCGGGTACCCGCAGCTCCCGACGAGCTCCGCGCCGTTCGAGTCTCCCAGCGGAAAGGTGTCGTAGTTGGCACCACCCGTGTTGGCGCCCAGGCCCTGCTGGCTGTCTCCCGTGGCCGAGGTGTCGGGCGCGTCGAGGTTCCTCAACAGGCCGGGCGCGCCGCCCGAGCCCGAGATGGACGTGGTGCCGACCAGCAGCTGACGCAGCTCGTTCCAGCGGTACTGGTTCGTCCCCGAGGTGCCGCCCACCGTGCTCGCGATGCTCGTGTGGCCGTCATTGCCGCGACGCCAATCGTGCCGGTGCTCGTACCGCTCGGGCACGCCGCCGTCTGGGAGGAGCCCATTCGAACCCACGCCCTGCGCGACGTACGGCGGGGCCGGGAACGTCAGGTGGTCATGCCCGTTGATGAGCCCCGGCGAGATGACGTTCTGACCGCACAGCAACACCGTCGGCTGGGCCATGCCGGCAGGCGGCAGGCAGTCGCAGCCGACGCAGGTGATGGTGCCCATGGCGTCGATGGCCACCTGCCCGCCGGCGAGCACGCGCCCGGGCTGAAGCACCGTGCCGACGAGCACGCGCCCCGCCCCGCTGCCGGGCACCACGTCGCACGACATCGACGTCGGGGCCGGCAGCGACGCCGCCGGGCACGAGACGGTGAGGAGCTGCGTCGGGGTACAGTCAGGCTCGCACCCATCGGCCGGAGCCGCGTTGCCGTCATCGCAGAGCTCGGCCCCGCGCCGCACGCCATCACCGCACACGTTCGCCGGCAGGTTGGCCACCGTGGTCGTGCAATCGACCTCGCACCCGTCACCAGACGCGAGGTTGCCGTCGTCACACGCCTCGGCGCCGGCGCGCATGCCGTCGCCACAGACGGGGCCGGGCGCCGAGAAGCGACAGGCCGAGGTGCACCCATCGACCTCGTTCATGTTCCCGTCGTCACACAGCTCGGTGCCGCCGCGCTGGCCGTCTCCG
>JADCJJ010000571.1 GCA_020247085.1 Myxococcaceae bacterium
CGTTCGCCTGGTCGAGCCCCTGCGCGACGACTGTCAGCTCTCGGCCCAGCCCGAGGTCTTCGCGCGCGGCACCCTCGTCACCGCGGGGCACCAGGTGCGCTTCTCGTCGGCCTACCTCGACGCCGAGCTCGCCGGCACCTACCGCTACGGCCTCGAGGAGCTGACGCTCGACGCGACGCTGGCCAACGTCCGCACCCGGTTGCGCGGCCAGGACTGCCAGGTCGACACCGTCACCGTCGCGATGGACGGCGTCACCCAGTCGTCCGCGCGCTTCACCGGCCAGCTCGCGTACCAGTTCACCTCGAGGTCCAGCGACGCCTGCACCTGCCGCTTCTTCTTTCGCTTCGACGCCACCCGAGCCCAGGGGCCCTGACCGATGAGCGAGTTTTCCACCGTCCTGTCCGAGTCGCGCCGCTTCCCACCGCCGCCAGCGTTCGCCGCCAGGGCCCACCTGTCTTCGCCCGAGGTCTACCGCCGCCTCTGCGCCGAGGCCGAGGCCGACCCCGACGCCTATTGGGCCGCGCGCGCGAAGGAGGAGCTCTTCTGGAAGACGCCCTTCCACACCGTGTGCGAGTGGGCGCCGCCGCACGCGAGGTGGTTCCTCGGCGGAACCACCAACCTCTCGTACAACGCCCTCGACCGGCACCTCGACACCCACGCCGACACGGTGGCGATTCGCTTCGAGGGCGAGCCCGGCGACCGGCGCGACTACACGTACCGCGAGCTGCACGCCGAGGTGTGCCGCCTCGCCAACGGGCTGCGAGCCCTCGGCGTCAGGCCCGGCGACCGCGTCGGCATCTACTTGCCGCTCATCCCCGAGGCGGCCATCGCCATGCTCGCCTGCGCCCGCATCGGCGCCACGCACTCGGTCGTCTTCGGCGGGTTCTCGGCCGAGGCCCTGCGCGACCGCATGAACGACGCCCAGGCCCGCGTCCTCATCACCGCCGACGGCGGGTGGCGCAAGGGCGCCGTGGTGCCGCTGCTCGACAACGTGCGCGCCTCGTTGGCCCACGGCGTTCCGACGCTGCAGACCGTCGTCGTCGCCCGCCGCACCGGGGCCTCGCTGCCGTCGCTGCGGGCCCAGGAGCGCTCGTGGGACGACGTCGTCGCCGGCCAGCCCGCGACGTGCGAGCCCGAGTGGGTCGACGCCGAGCACCCGCTCTTCATCCTCTACACCTCTGGCTCGACGGGCACCCCGAAGGGCGTGCTTCACACGACGGGCGGTTACGGCGTGTGGACCTCGCTCACCGCGCGGTGGGTGTTCGACCTCAAGCCCGACGACGTCTACTGGTGCACCGCCGATGTCGGCTGGGTCACGGGCCACTCATACGTCGTCTACGGGCCCCTGATGAACGGTGCGACGGTGGTGCTCTACGAGGGCGCCCCCACCACGCCGGGCCCCGACCGCTTCTGGGACCTCATCGCGCGGCACCGCGTGACGATTCTCTACACGGCACCGACGGCGATCCGCGCCTTCATGCGCCTGGGTGACGAGCACCCGAAGCGGCATGACCTGACGAGCCTGCGCCTGCTCGGCACCGTGGGTGAGCCCATCAACCCCGAGGCGTGGATGTGGTACCGCGAGACGATCGGCGGCGGCCGCTGCCCCATCGTCGACACCTGGTGGCAGACCGAGACCGGCGGCATCCTCATCTCGCCGTTGCCCGGCGTCACCACCACCAAGCCCGGCTCGGCGACGCTGCCCCTCCCCGGCATTCACCCGAAGATCCTCGACAAGCAGCACCAGGAGGTCACCGAGGGCGCGGGCCGCCTCTTCGTCACCCGGCCCTGGCCTTCGATGCTGCGCACCATCTGGGGCAATGACGCGCGCTTCAAGGCCGGGTACTTCGGTGAGCACCCCGAGTTCTACTTCACCGGCGATGGCGCCCGCCGCGACGCCGACGGCTACTTCTGGATCATCGGGCGCGTCGACGACGTGGTGAACGTCGCCGGGCACCGCCTCGGCACCGCCGAGGTCGAGAGCGCGCTCGTGTCGAACCCGAAGGTGGCCGAGGCCGCCGTGGTGGGCCGCCCCGACGCCCTCAAGGGCACGGCGCTGGTGGCCTTCGTGACGGTGAAGGCCGGCGTGCCGACGTCGAAGGCCCTCGAGGCCGAGCTCGCAGCCCACGTGACGAGAGAGATCGGCGCCATCGCCCGGCCCGACGAGATCCGCTTCGCGGCGGCGCTCCCCAAGACGCGCTCGGGGAAGATCATGCGCCGGCTGCTGCGCGACGTCGCCTCCGGCCAGGACTCGAAGGGTGACACCTCGACGCTCGAGGACCTCTCGGTGTTGGCCGCGCTGCGCACCGACGACGAGTGAAGCCGGGGGCTCAGCGCCCGAAGAGCTTCGAGAAGAAGCCCGCTCGCCCCGACACCGGCCGCTCGGCCTCACCGGGGAGCGGTGCCTCGGCCAGCAGCTGCGCCTGCATCTCGTCGCTGGCCTCCTGGGTGGTGAAGACGACCTCGGCCTGCCGCCCCGAGGGGGTGGTGGCCGTCAGCAGCAGGCGCCCGTCTGCGCTCACCGCGAAGCGCAGCGACACGTCGCCGGCCCGCTCCACGGTGGTGCGCAGCGCGCCGAGGTAGTCGTTCTCGTCGGCTCGCGCCGACGCGCCCTGAAAGACGGCGAGGTGCATCGCCCGGCCCGCCGGCGCCGGCACGGTGAGCGTCTTCTCAGCGGGCAGCCGCGTGTTGCGCTCGAGCACGCGCCGAAAGCCACCACCCTTGACGCCGATGCCGATGGGCGCCGTCAGCACCTCGGAGAGCTGCAGCCCGCGCTTGCCCCGCTCTTGCAGCACCAGACTGTGGCCGTACAGCGCCGCTCCCAGGGCGACGGCCCCCTGCGGGTCGACGTCGGTGCGTGGCGCGCGACCGAGCATCTGCTGGAGCCTGGCGCGCACCGCTGGCGCCCGGCTCTGCCCACCCACCATCACCACCTCGTCGAGCGACTGCGCACTGAGGCGCGCGGCGTCGAGCACTGCCTGCGTCGCGCTCACCGTGCGCTCGACGAGATCGCCCGTGGTGTGCTCGAGGTACGCGCGCTCGACGTCGACCCGCAGGTCGACCGGGGCGCCGGCATCATCGGTC
>JADCJJ010000572.1 GCA_020247085.1 Myxococcaceae bacterium
CGCCCGCGGCCGGGCCCGCTCCCGGCGGACAGCGGACGTCGAGGTCGACCGGAGGCGTCGGTGGAGCGCCCGCGGCCGGGCCCGCTCCCGGCGGACAGCGGACGTCGAGGTCGACCGGAAGCGTCGGTGGAGCGCCCGCGGCCGGGCCCGCTCCCGGAGGACAGCGGACGTCGAGGTCGACCGGAAGCGTCGGTGGAGCGCCCGCGGCCGGGCCCGCTCCCGGCGGGCAGCGCACGTCGATGTCGGCCGGCAGCGTCGGGTCGGCCACCAGCGCGTCGCAGCTCGCGCCGGTGAAGGCGAGCTCGCCGTTCTCGCGGTCGACCCAGGCCCAGCCGTCGGCCGAATCCTCTGGCATCAGCCGCCCGCCGATGAAGACCGTCGCCCGGCCGACCGAGCGCGAGATGCGGGAGCAGGCGCAAATGCGGGCGCCGACGGCCTGCAGGTGCAGGCCGACCTCGTTGCCGGTGCGGGCGTGGAGGTAGCGCCTCCCGTCGGGCCGCAGCCGCGCTCGCAGGCCCGCCTCGGCGAGCCCGTCGAGTACGCCCCGCACGCCGGCGTCGGGGGTGTCGATGCCGATGACCCAGGTGGCGATGCCAGCGGCCGCCGCGCCGCTGACGCGGGCGATGCTGCGGGCGTCGTCGAGGCAGTCCTCGGGCAGGCAGTTCAGCTTGCCGCAGCGGCAGGTGGTCGAGGGCAGCGAGGCGTTGCAGTTGGGGGAGCCGTCGGTGATGAGCACCTGCTGGCGGGTGGCGTTGGCCGCCTGCAGCGGTGCCAGCACGGCCTGCGACCCCTCGACAGCGCCGGCGAGGGGGCTGTTGCCGTCGCTGACGCCCAGCCTGGCGACGAGCTCGTCGACCTGGCCCCGGCGCGGGGTCTGCACCGCCTCGGAGCCCGAGAGGCTACAGCCCCCGGCTGAAGGGAAGAGGGTGAGCCCCAGCAGCATGAACGGGTCCCACGACGGGAGCACCGTGCGGAGCGCGCCCTTCACGCTCTGCGCCTTCACCGCCGTGTCGAAGGGCTCGGCCATCGAGCCCGACGAGTCCACCAGCAGCATGACGATGGGCACGGCGCGCTCGAGCGGCAGGCGCCCCTCGATGCAGGGCTTGGGCACGAAGGGGCCGGGCTCGACGGCGCCGCCATCGAAGCCGGCGTCGGCCCCGCCGTCGGGGGTGGGCACGCCCCCGTCGGGGCGCCCGGCGTCGCGGCCGGCGTCGGCGCCGCCCCCGTCGGCAGAGAGGCCGGCGTCGAGGCGCGGGCCCGGGCTGACGACCTCGGTGCGGCCGCAGGCCCAGACCGCGAGGCCGAGGCCCACCGCCGCCTGCACCGTCAGCGCGCGCCGCCGCATGCCCGCATCATCTCCTGCGCGGCGCCCGTCGGCCATTCATCGGCCGGGCCCGCCGCGGCGCTCCGGCGGCCGCCGCTCTGCGTCCCCCGTCAGAAGAACGCCAGGCCCGCGCCCGCGCTGCCGGTCACCTGCGGCGTCGAGCAGCACGCCTCGGGGGCGGCGCGAACCTTCACCTCGGCGGTGAGGAAGAAGTGGCGGCCGAAGAAGACGTCGACGCCGCCGCTCCCGACGACGCCGATGGAGAGGGCCCGCGGTCTCAGCTCACTCTCGCTCGCCGAGAGTGAGGCCGACACGAAGGGCTTCACCTTCCATTCGGCGCCGGCCAGCCACAGCTTCGCGCCGAGCACGTCGTAGGCCCGCCGCTTCGCGTTGAGCTCGACGTCGCTGCGCAACGCGAACCAGCGCGTCAGCCGCGCCTCGAGGCCGCCGCCATGCACGAACCCCCCCTCGGAGAAGCCCACTGACGTCGGCGAGGCGCTCAAGAGCCCGCTGAGGCCCGGCTGGTACTTCACCGCGATGAGCGCCGGGCGCTCGGATTCGGGCCGCGCCGAAGGGCGCGGGGCCGCGGGCTGGGCGACGGCCACCACCGGTGGGGGTGGCGCTGAGACGACGACGGGCGGCCCCTGGACGACGGCCGTCGAGGGCAGCACGGCGAGCAGCGGCGGGGGTGACACCACCACCGGCGCGGGCTGAACGACGATTGGCGCGGCGAGGAGCGGCGGCGGCGACACCACCACCGGCGTGGGTTGCACCACGGCCACCGCCGGGAGGACCGACGGCGTCATCAACACCGGGGCTGCGGCAACGCGGCGGGCGCGGTGCGTGTGCACGCTGACGCCGAAGGTCACCGACGAGCGCGCCCCGAAGAGGTCGAGCGACAGACTCGCCCCGGGTCCTCCCTCATCCTGCGCCAGGGCCCTCGACGCCAGGGTCAGCGACGCCACCACCACGGCCAGCCACGCACGCATGTGTGCTCCTCGAGACCTGGGCGACGGCGCCACCACCCGTCGCCTGAGCGTTCGTTGCCGGGCCCGGCAACGACGATCGCTCCACCCGAGGAGCCCCCCGCCACCCGGGGGGTGGCGCTAGGCTGTCGCCCCCGTCGCGCCCGCTGAAGGAGCCGCATCGCCGTGTCATCGCTCAAAGCCGCCATCGTCGACGTGCCCGACTTCCCGAAGCCGGGCATTCTTTTCCGCGACATCTCGCCAGTGCTGGCGGCGCCGGCGCTCTTCCAGCAGGCGCTGCGCGAGATGACGTCGCAGGTGCGCTGGGCCGACGTCGACGTGGTGGTGGGCGTCGAGTCGCGGGGCTTCATCCTCGGGGCGGCGCTGGCGGCCCTGCACCAGAAGGGCTTCGTGCCCATGCGCAAGGCCGGCAAGTTGCCGCCGCCGGTGCACGGGCAGACGTACGCGCTGGAGTACGGCGAGGCGACGCTCGAGCTGAAGGCCGGGGCCGGCCGGGCGCTGCTCGTCGACGACGTCCTGGCCACCGGCGGCACCCTCGAGGCGGCCCTCTCGCTGTGCCGGCGCGCCGGCTACGACGTCGGCTTCGTCTCGGTGCTGGTCAACCTGACGCTCCTCAACCGCTTCACCTTCCGAGGCCAGAAGGTGCTGGCCGCCGTGGAGTACTGACGTGCGCCCCGACGAGGTGCTGGTGGTGGTGGCGCTCCTCGAGGAGGTGCAGGCGGTGTTCGACGGCACCGGCGTGCGCGTGGTGCGCTGCGGCGTCGGGAAGGTGAACGCCACCTATGCCACGCTCAAGGCCTTGGGCGCCGCGCGGCCGGCGCTGGTGCTGAACGTCGGCACGGCCGGCAGCCCCGTCTTCCCGGCGCACACCCTCGTCGAGTGCACGCGCTTCGTGCAGCGCGACATCGACGCCAGCCCCCTCGGCTACCCGAGGGGCACCACGCCCTTCGACGACACGCCCCCGGTTCTTTCGGTGCCGCGCCGCTTCCCCGCGCTGCCCGAGGGCGTGCTGGGCACCGGCGACGACTTCGAGACGACGCTGCTGCCGTCGGCCGACGGGCTGCCCCACGCGCCCACGGCGGCCCCGCACCTGCCCCGGCCAACCGTCATCGACATGGAGGGCTTCGCCATCGCCAAGGTGTGTGCCCTCGAGGGCGTGCCGCTGGCGTCGCTCAAGTACGTCACCGACGGCAGCGACTCGAGCGCCTCGAGCGACTGGGCGCAGAACCTGCCCCGCGCCGCGGCGCGGTTCCGTGAGGTCTTCGACCGGCTGCTGGCAGGCTGAGGCGCCGCCCAAAAGACGACGCGCCGACCTCACCCCCGCGGGAAGCCGGCGCGCCCGGGCGTCGAACACCGACGCTGCCACCCGCTCCCTTCCAACACCGGGGCCAGCGCCCAAGTCCTCGACATTGCACCGCCAAGGCGTCCGGCGGCGCGGGTCCCTGGCGCACCGGTTGCGCGCTCGAGGGGCGCTCGAGGGCCTCGCGCGCGATGAGAACGCATGAAAAGCGTCTGGAAACGCCGTAGAGAGGCGTCGGTGACCGTGTCGCCTTGGGGCGTCGTCTAAGGGTAGGACATCAGACTTTGACTCTGAGTATCGTGGTTCGAATCCACGCGCCCCAGCTCCAGCTGCCCTGACGTCAGGAATGACCCCAGCCAGGGTTTCATCTTTCCGTCCGTGACGTCGTGGCGGGAGCCGCTACAATCAGGACCGTCGTCGGCCGCACCACGTCTCACGATGGGGGAGCAGCATGGCAGCGGGGAAAGACCTGCAGCTCGTGGCGGTCGGCTCCGTCTCGGTGGCGGTGCTGCGTGAGCTCGAGGCGCCGATTCAGTCGGTGCTGGGCATCGGCACCTACCTCGGGAAGGTGCCGCTCGGCACGCCGACGTATGCCTTCAACAAAGACCGGAGCCAGTACCACACCACCGCCATCATGCGGCGGCTGCTCACCATCAAGGACCCGGGCGCGCTCAACATCATGGGCGTCACTGACGGAGACCTGTTCACGCCCGACACGCCGCTCGTCTTCGGCGAGGCCGACCGCGACTCGCACGTCTCGGTGATGTCGCTGTTCCGCATCAAGGGCGAGAGCGAGCTCGCGCGGCGGCGCGTCGCCGTCGAGGCGGTGCACCAGGCGGGGCACCTCGTCGGGCTCTCGTACTGTGAAGACACGCGGTGCGTGATGTCGCTGGCCTCGACGCTGGCCGAGGCCGAGCGCCGCCAGCTGCAGCTGTGCAACAACTGCCGAAACGAGCTCGTACGCATTCGCCGGTGAGGGTGTCGCTTCGGCGGCTGGTGGTGCGGGTGGGCAGCACGCTGGTGGTGATGTGGGGCACGCTGCAGGTCTACCAGGGGCTCAATGCCCGGTTGGCGCCGCGCTACGACTTCGGGCTGCCCATCGACGCGTGCATTCCCTTCTGGCCGTGGACGTTGCTCGTCTACGTGAGCTTCTACGCGTTGTTCCCCCTCGCGGCGTGGTGGGCGCCGCCCGGCTCCTTCGGCCGCATCCTCATGGCGGTGCTGACGGTCAACGTCTGCTGCTGGGTCGGGTTCGTGGCCTTCCCGGCGCACGTCCCGAGACCGCCCCTCGACGGCGTCTCGCCAGCCTGGCTGCGCGAGGGGGTCGCGGTGATGTGGAGGGGCGACCTGCCGGGCAACACCCTGCCGTCGCTCCACGTCGCCACGTCGTTGCTGGTGGCGCTGCGCCTTCGCGAGGCGCGCGGCGGCCCGGTGTGGCTCGTGTGGAGCGCGGCCATCGCCCTGTCGACGCTGACGGTGAAGCAGCACGTGGTGGCCGACGTGCTGGTCGGCGCGCTCCTGGCGCTCGTCGTCAACGTCGTCTTCTTCCCACCCCGGGCGCGCCGCGCCTCGAAGAGCGTCGCCTCGCCCCGGCCGGCGCCCTCGCCGCCTCGAGGCTCCCTCAGGAAGAGCGGGCGGAGCGTCGGCGCGGTCCTTCCGAGGGCGCCGCCCCGGCCGTCTGCGCCGTGAGCCGGCCTCGGCATCGACGATGGCTCGAGGGCCGCGGGAGGGCGCCGGGCCGTCGACCGCCCAGCGCTGACGAAGCGGTGACTCGCCCCGCGCGAGGATTTCGGTGATGACGCCCGCGCTCCCGGCCCCGCCGCTCCACCCGGAGAAGGTGAAGCCGGCGCTGCGCGGGGTCTTCCACTTCCTCGCCTTCTTCGTCTCGCTGGGAGGCATCGCCGAGCTGGCGATGGCGCCGCAGACGGGGTGGCGCTGGGCGGCGGGCGTGCTGTACGCCCTGTCGCTGTCGACGATGTTGGGGCTGTCAGCGCTCTACCATCGGCCGATGTGGAGCCGCGAAATGCGGGCGCGGCTGCGGTTGGTGGACCACTGCGGCATCTTCTTCGTCATCGCGGGCTCGTACACCCCCTTCGCCGCCCTCGTGGCGCCGCACGGGTGGACGGCGGGGCTCGTGGGCATGTGGCTCGGCGCGCTCGGCGGGGTGGTGCACGCCTTCGTCAACGACCATGGGCACCGGGGGCTGCGCGCGGGCGTCTACGTCGTGCTGGGCCTGTCGTCGGCGCCGCTCGTCTTCTCGCTGCCGGCGCACCTCGGCTGGAGCCGCGTCTCGCTGCTGCTCCTCGGCTCGGCCGTCTACATCGCCGGCGCCGGGGTGTACGCGCGGCGCTGGCCGAACCCGAGGCCGTCTGTCTTCGGGTACCACGAAATCTTCCACCTCCTGGTGGTGGTGGCCGCGGCGATGCACTTCGCCGTCGTGTGGAGCGTGCAGCAGCTGCCCTGACGCCGGGCCGGACCGAGGAGGCCAGCGCGCCGCCCCGGCCGGGTGGTGCCCGCGGCCCGGGGACGACGTCGCCGTGTGGGCGCCAGCGAGCGCCGCCCCCTCGCGCGCCGACGACGGTGCGGCGCCAGGGCGTCGAGGCGAGGCGCGGCGTGCGTCGACGAGGGGGTCGCGACGGGGCGCCGTCGCGGTCGAGCGCTCAGGGTGAGGGGCCGCGCGTGCCGGGCGGCGAAAGCCAGCGCGCCCAGTCTGGCGACGGGTCGAACGCCGAGGGCTTGATGTCACCCAGCTTGAGGCCCCGGGCGGTGAGGGCCTCGAGCCACCTCTGGCGCCCCCCCTCCACGCGCACGACGTCGACGCCCGAGAGCTGACCCAGGTCGCGGCAGTAGCGGTAGTGGTGCTCCTCGAGGAGCGCGGTCTCGACGGCGTCGGCCAGCGCCCGTAGCTGCGCGTCGTCGAGCGGGCCCTCGAGGAAGAGCGTGTACCCCGCGGTGGGCTCGAGGCGGGGCGCCAGCAGCGCGAAGGCCAGGGGCAGGCCGCGCAGCGCCCGCTCCAGCTTCGGCTCGACGGCCACCGCCGACAGCTTCTCGCCGCGCAGGTCCGACGTCTTGTCGCTGCGCCCCTCGAAGCGCAGCATCGGCAGCGCGCGCCAGTGCCCGACGCACGTCACCACGTCGGGCAGCCGGTAGCGCAGCAGGCCCCCGCGCGTCGTCAGCACCGGCGTGTAGCGGGCGCCGGCGCGCAGCTCGTCGACCCAGAGGGGGCCGCCCCCGTCGAGCGGCTCGAACTCGAGCAGGTGGCTCGTCACGGCGGCGACGGGCGCGGGCAGGCCCCAGCGCGGGAACGAGACGACGCCCTCGGTGGCCAGCAGCCCCTTGCCCTGAATCGGCACCCGCGGGGCGAGGCGGCGCAGGCCCGGCAGCGCGGCCTTCGCCCACCCGTCCGTCCAGCACGAGACGAGCTGCAGCGACGGCCACAGCGCCTCGGCCGTTCGGGCCGGGAGCGCCTCGACGGCGCGCCGGCGGGCGGGAGACAGCCGCGGCAGCACCTCGCCCCACCGGGCCTCGAGGGCCTCGAGCAGCAGCGTCAGGAACGACGGGTTCCACACGCTGATGAAGCCGAGGTCGGCCGCCTCGACCAGGGGCACCAGCGTCGCGAGCGTCCACGCCTCGACGCCGCGCAGCTGGCCCACCGCGCCGGGCACCGCCATCAACTGCTTCATCGCGAGGCGCGTGACGGGGCCGAAGTACTCGGTGTCGTCCTCAAAGCCGACGCGCACCCCCGAGGGCGTCGTCTCGGGCGCGCGGGCGGCTGGAGAGAGGCTCCAGTACTGCCGGGCGTGGAACAGCCCCGGGAAGTGGCGGAACAGGTCGTCGAGCCACGGGCCGGTGGCCGCCGAGAAGTCGTCGAGCAACCCCTGGGTGTAGGGCACCCGCTTCGGCGTCGCCGTCGAGCCGCTGGTGCGCTCGAAGACGAGGACGGGCTCGGTGGTGAGCACTCCGCGCTCCCCGGCCGCGAGGCGCGCGACGAGGGGCGCGACGTCGTCCCACCCCACCACGGGGGCACGGCGGCGGAAGGCCTCGAGGCTCGAGGCGGTGGGGAGCCCCAGGGCCCGCCCGTACGACGACTCCGACAGCGCCGGCCAGGCCCGGGCGAGCCAGGCCTCTTGCGCGCGGCGCGGGTGCCTCGACGCCGCGTCGAAGGTCTTCACCGCGCGGCGACGGGAGACGGCCCACGCCGCCGTGAGGCCCGTCGTCACCGCCGCGCGCAGCACGCCCATGCGGGCGGTCTTCTCACACCCGCGTCACCGACGTCAGCGCGCCGGTGACGTGGGCCGCTGTCAGGGCACCGCGAAGCGGAACAGCGTGGTGGTGCCCGAGACTTCGTTGCCCACCACCAGCAGCGGCACGCCGGGCAGGGGGCTGTCGGCCGCCGGAATCCACAGCAGGCCCTCGGGGCCGAGGTCGCCCACCGCGCCGCCGTCGGCGACGTCGCTCGCCAGCGACCCCGTCACCGAGAAGTTCCGGTTGTTGAGGTACTGCACGAAGCGCGGCTGGCGCGGGTTGGTCACCTCGTAGACCATGACGCCGCCGATGCGCTCGAGCCCGATGAAGGCGAAGGCGCGGGCGCCTACCTGTCCCACCACCACGCCCTCGGGCTCGGGGCCCTTGTTGTCGGAGCGGCTATCGAAGTCGTTGGCGGAGTTGTTGGCGTTGAAGTTCGCCGGGAAGGCCGCCGCGGTGACTTGCTCGAACTCGTCGGCGCTGTCCCACACCAGGCTGCCCTGCGCCGACCAGATGGAGAACGAGCGGGCGCCGTGCGTGAAGAGGGCGGTGAAGCCCCCGTCGGGCCCGTCATTGCCGCGGCGGTTGGTGATGGCGAGCCTGCCGAGCAGCGCCTGGTCCTTCAGCAGCGGCGAGAGCGGCGGCGCCAGCGTCACCGCCGTCGCGCCGACGGTCGTCTCCTCGTTGCCGCCTGCGTAGGTCCGCGCGTCGCCCTCGTTCGCCGTCACCAGCCACGTCTGGCCCCCCGCCTGGAAGCTGGCGATGGCGTCGGGCTGGTACATGCCGAAGACCGGCCAGGCGCTGATGGCCACGCGCCCGCCCACGCCCCCGTCGGCGCGAATGGCGTCGCGGTCGGACGGGTCGAGGCCGCTGCCCAGCGCGCCGGAGTTCTTGAAGCCCAGCGGCAGCAGCTCGCGCACCTGCGGCGCCCCCGGCGAGGACAGGTCGATGACGGCGAGCGTGTTCGCCTCCTGCAACGTCACCCACGCCGTCCGCGAGTCGGCGGAGACCGTGATGGCCTCGGGCTCGAGGTCTCGGGCCACCGAGGGCGTCGGGCCGAAGAGGGTGAGGTGCGCGCCGGCACGCAGGAGCAGGTCGGCGCGGGTGTTGAAGGCACCGAAGGTGACGGTGGTCACCACGGCAGCCGCCGACGTGAAGCCCGCCGCGCCGTTGATGACGGTGACCGAGCCTTCGGGGTCGGTGAGGTAGTCGTCGCTGGGCTCTCCCTCGTTGGCGACGAGGAGCAGGGTGCCGCTCGGAGAGAACGTGAGCATGTCGGGCAGCGCGCCCACTGCGAAGGCCGTGCGGAAGAGGCCGGTGGTGGCGTCGTAGAGCGCCACGGCGCCCGGGTTCTGGGCCGGCGTCGCTTGCACCGCGACGGCCACGAGGTTGCCGCTCACCGCGACGCTGTTGGCGCCGCCCGAGACGAAGCCGCCGATGACGGTGGCGATGTCGGCGCCGAGGTTGAAGCCGAACGCGCCCCCGTCATGCGGGGCGAGGCGGGTGGGCGCCGACGGCGTGCTGATGTCGAGCGTGTCGAGCGTGCCCGCCTGCGCGTTGACCACGTACAGCCGTCGCGTAGGCGGGTGGTAGGCGACGATTTCGGCGGCGCCGACGTTGTAGAGCCGGCTGCGGTACGTGCCCAGGACCGACAGCAGCGGGTCTGGAGGCACCGCCGGCTCACCGCGTGCTCCGGCGTCGCCCGCAGGTCCGGCAGCTCCGGTGGGGCCCACGGCTCCGGCTGGGCCAGCAGGCCCGGTGGCTCCAGCAGGCCCGGTGGCTCCGGCAGGCCCGGTGGCTCCGGCAGGGCCAGCAGGCCCCTGTGAGGGGCAGGCTGACAGGAACAGCACGGCGGCGAACAGCATCGAGGAGCGCATGGTCGAGGTTCCTTCGTGGTGGGGCGGGTCGGAGACGGCTGGCGCGAGAGCGGCGCGCGGGCGCAGGGGTACCGTGGCTCCGGCGGAGCGGCGAAGCACAAAGCAGAACCGACACCGCGAAGTTGCTGGAAGGCGAAGGGGTGACGCGCGCGTCTCGGCGCCGGGCCCACCCGGCACGCTCCGTCAGAGGAACGTCTTCGTCGTCGTCTGCACGAACAGGTCGTCGGCGGCGGCCAGGCAGCACAGTTCGTCGCCCTCGCGCCAGCGCGGGTTCCGCTCGAGGAAGAAGGCGACGTCGGGGTCGCGCAGCAGCCGCGTGGGCACGTCGGCGAGCTCACCCGACAGGCGGCACACGTCGTTCCCTGCGTAGCGCAGCAGCCCCGCCTGCGCGTCCCACGCCTCGCCGAAGCGCGCGCGGCACAGCCGGTCGAGGAGGGCTGCCTCGAAGGGCGGCGTCGTCGCGTCGTGGCGCGGCCAGTGCGTCGGGAAGTAGCGCGCCAGCAGCAGGTACGTGCGGTAGCCCTTGGTGATGAGGAACCAGTACACCGGGACGCCGCGCTTGAGCCGCTGCGCCATGAGGTACCAGACGAAGGCGCGCTGGAGCGCCGTCTGCCCCCAGTGCCCGGGCGCGACGATGGTGTCGCCGGAGAAGACGGCGCAGAACGGCTCCGGCCCCTGGAGCGCCAGCAGCGTCGAGAAGCCCTGCACGGCGCCCGCCGGGTCCTTCAGCACGATGACGTGCTCCTTCTCGGCGAGGTCGCGCTCGAAGTCGGCCCGCCGCGCGCCGTCGTACGACGCGCAGAAGAGGCGCCACATCGCCTCGACCTCGCCCGGCCGCAGCGAGGCCACCCGCCGCACGCGCGCGCGCAGCCCCCGCCCGGGGCGGAAGAAGCCCCGCTGCCGCACGAGCGCCCGGGAGACGGTGAGGTGCTGCGCCCGCGAAGAGGTCACGACGCCGCCAGTCTAGCCGCTGCGGCGCCCGTCGCATGGGCCGCGCGCCCCGCCGCTCCCGTACCGCCGCTCGACCTTCCGCGTGGCTCCCCGTCTCCCGCTTCACGCAGGCGGCTGGGCGTGTCGTGGGCCGCCGCGTCCGTGGTATCTCTCCCGGGAAGTCCATTTCCTGGCCCTCCGACGCACCCCATCGCCGCCGTCACCGCCGCGCCATGAGTCGTCTCCTGATGGTCGTCCTCGTCGCTGCCTCCTCCTGCGCCACCACCCCGCGCTTCGGGGGCCAGGTGTCACGCGTCACGAGCCCGAACTTCGACGCCATCGGAGACGTCTCGCCCCATCGCCTCGAGGTCGAGGTCCGGCGGCTCGAGACGCTCTTCGACGTCTTCACGCTCTTCTTCGGTCCGGGCCTGGCGCCGACGAATCGACTGCGCGTCGTCGTGATGAACGCCGGGGAGCCGGCCGAGTTCATCGAAGGCGCCGGGGGCTTCGTCACCACCGAGGCCTTCGAGCCGCTCATCATCACCTCGGTGGCCGAGGACCTGCTGGCCTTCTCGGTGAATACGCACGAGCTCGTGCACGCCATCAGCCGGCGGGCGCTCCCGTGGCAGCCGCGGTGGTTTGCCGAGGGCATCGCCGGGCTCTTCGAAGACGCGACGTTCGAGCGCGACGGCAGCGTCAAGATGGGGCGGTGGTCCGACGTGCCGTCGTGGGCGTCGCTCGACGACCTCTTCTCTTGGAACGACCGCATTCCGTCACAGGAGGAGACAGGGCGGCTCTACGCGACCGCCCGGGCGTTGCTGTTCTACCTGGCCAACCGCGACGAGCCCCGACTCCAGGCGCTCCTCGAGGCGCTCAGGCAGCGGCAGTCGAGCGAGGTGCTCCTCGAACGGTTGTTTCCGCGCGCCGAGCGGCCCGAGCTGCTCGAGCGCATGAAGGCGTTCGTCGCAGAGGGGAAGTACTCGGCGTGGTCGACCCGCGGGGCGAGCGCCGGCTCCTCGACGCGAGAGGCTGACCTCGCGGCCTGGGAGGTGCTGCTGTGGCGCAGCCGGCTCTTCTTCGTGACTGGCCACCGGCAGGAGGCTCGTGCGGCGCTCGACGAGGCCACGCGCCTGGCGCCGATGCCTAGACCTCCCGCGCTGGTCGCCGAGCGAGTCGAGCGGGAGCGGCTGGTCGATGACGCCGAGCTGGTCGACTCGCCGCTGGTCCACCTCGCGCTCGCCGAAAGCTCGGAGCGCAGCCTCGGGGAGCAGCTCGCCGCCGCGGCGAAGGCGACCGAGCGCTTGCCCACCTCGGGGCTCGCCGCCCATCGTCACGCCGTCGCGCTGCGGAAGGCCCGGCGGCTCGAGGCGGCCCTCGCAGAGTCCGAGCGGGCGGCCTCGCTGGCCCCCACGACCCCCGAGCCCATCTTCGAGCAGGCGCGAATCCTCTCGTTGCTGGGCCAGTGCGCCCGGGCCCGGAGCACCTTCTCGATGGCCCTTGCCGCGACGGAGAGCCCGGACCCCGGCTGGCTTCGGCAGCGTCGCGGCGAGGTGCTCGCTGCCTGTGAGGACGCGCCGTGAGCGTCGGGCGCGTGGTGATGGCGGTGGTGGTGGTGGGGGTGGTGGTGGGGGTGGTGGGGGTGGTGGTGGCGTGTCGTCGCTGGGTCCCCATCACCGCGGTGGGGGTGAGCCACGAGGCCGACGAGGCCTGCCGGTCTGGCGACGTCGAGGCGTGCGGCGTCCTCGCGGAGGCCCTCGGGCGGTGGGGGCGGCATACCCGGGCGGTGGCCCTGGCCCGCGACGCCTGCGACGCCGGCAGCGCGGTGGGGTGCGCCGCGCTGGCCCGCGCGCTCGGCACCGGAGACGGCCTCGAGCGCGACCCGGCCGCGAGCCTCTCGCTCTACCGACGCGCCTGCGACGAGGGCGTCGCCTTCGCCTGTGTCAACGCCGGCGTGAGGCTGTTGGAGCCCGAGCATCGGAACCTCGAGGCGGCGGCGCGCGCCTCGCTCATGGCATGTGACGCAGGCGACCTGCTGGGCTGCGCCAACTACGGCTACCAGCTGTACGACGTCGAGGCGCGCGACTTCGAGCGCGCGATGGGGTTTTTCGTGTCGACGTGCGACGCGGGCCTCGCGGCCGGGTGCCGGCGGGCAGCGCGGGGCTACCTCGAGGGCAGGCTTCCCTCCACCGACGTCGACGCCGGCCTGGGGCTCGCGCTGGCTGCGTGTGAAGCCGATGACGGGCGCGGGTGCGTCCACGGCGCGGGTGTCCTCCTCGACGCGGGCCAGCCGGTGGCCGCCCTTCGACTGCTCCGGCGAGGGTGCGTCCGCGGGGGGTGGGGGTGCTCCGAGCTCGCCGAGCGCACCCTGGCGATGGCCTCGACCGAGGTCGACGTCTGGGACGCCCGCTGGGCCGGCGAAGCAGCGTGCAGCGAGAGCCCCGAGGGGTGCGTCGCGCTGGCCCGAGCCCTCCGCCTTCAGCCGAAGCCCGATGAAGCGCGGGCGACGTCGCTGCTGTGGTTTGCGTGTGACGGCGGCGTCGCTCGAGCGTGCGCACTCGCCGACGGGGGCCTGCCCTGAATGCGGAGCAGGCCGCGCCGCCGCCGCGCGTCGTCTCACGCTCGAGGCGGCCCGAAGCCCGGGAACGGCAAGTCGACGACACCTCGGCGCGCCCGCAGCCGCCCGTGCGCCCAGCGCGAGCGCGCGTCGGCGGCGGCGCTGGCGACCGACCCGGGCTCGCGGCTGTGGCACGCCCCGGGCCCGGTCCGGGCAAAGCGGCGCGGTGCCTGCTAAGCGCGCCCTCGAGCCGCCATGCAGCCCGCCGCCCCCAGGGACCCGCCCCGCCACCGCCTCGAGCTGCCCGGCGTGACGCTCTCGTACACCGACGAGGGGCAGGGGCCCGTCGTCGTCGGCCTCTCGGGGTTGCCTGGAGCGCACCACCACTGGCGCTGGCTCGCCACGCCGCTGTTCGCCTGGGCGCGCTTCGTGCGCCTCGAACTCCCCGGCTTCGGCGAGGCCCGCCTGCCCGGGCTGGTGCGCCCGCTGTCGCTCGCCGCCCGGGGTGAGCTCGTCGCGCGCGCCCTCGAGCGCCTCGGCCTCACCGACGTCTCCCTCGTGGGCCACAGCATGGGCGGCCTCATCGCCCTCGAGGTGGCCGCCCACCACGCCCGCGCCGTCCGCGCCGTGACGCTGGTGGCCTCGCCGGGCCCGCGGCCCCACTTCCCCGTCCGTGTGTGGCGCGGCTTCGCCGGGCTCCTCCTGGTGCCCCCGCTGCAGCGGCCCCTCGCCCGGGTCGCGCGCATCGCCTACCGGCGCCTGGGCTTCTCGCTGCGCGACATGCACGACGAGGGCTCCGTGCGCACCGTCGTCGACGCGGCCTTCAGCGACTTCGAGCGCCACCGGGCCAACCTCGCCGCCGTGCGCGCGCCGGTGCTGCAGGCCTGGGCCGCCGACGACCCCATCGTGCCCCGCCGCTTCCACGAGGCCCTCGCCCGGGCCCGCCCCGACTTCCAACAGCTCACCTTCGCCGACGGCGGCCATGACGTGCAGAAGTTCCACGGCGTCGAGCTCGCCGAGGCCATGCGGCGCCTCGTCGAGGCCGCGCGCGGTGGGTGATGGCGCTGGCGCGCCCCGCCCGGCCGTCTTAGGTCGAGCCGTGGCCTCTGCCCGACGAGCTGCCCTGACGAAGCGGACGAAGCGCGAGCCGCTCAACCCCGAGCGCATCGCCCGCGCCGCGCTGGCCTTCATCGACGCCAACGGCCTCGAGGCGCTGAGCGTGCGCAACCTCGGCGCGGTGCTCGGCGTCGAGGGCATGGCCCTCTACAAGCACTACCCGTCGAAGGAGGCCATCCTCGACGCGGTGGCCGAGCAGTTGGTGCTCGAGCTCGTCGTGCCAGCGCCGACGTCGGGTGGCTGGCGGCGCCGCGCCTTCGGCGTCGCCCAGGACTACCGGGCCCTCGCCCGAAGGCACCCCAACGCCTTCCCGCTGCTGGGCATGCGGCGCTTCACCACTCCGCGGGCCCTGGCCCTCGTCGACCGCGTCGTCTTCGCCCTCATGGCCGAGGGCCTGTCGCCCCAGCAGGCCGTCGAGACGTACCGCGCGGTCGCCAACTGGACCAACGGGTGCCTGTTGAACGAGCGGGCGACCGACCGGGTGGTGGCCGCCGGCGAGGAGCTGTCGGCCGAGCGGGTGCCGCGCGAGCTGACGGCGCTGGCCCTCTCGTTCCAGTACCTGGGCCACGCGCACGCCGACGAGCTGTTCCACCTCGGCCTCGAGGCGCTCCTCGACGGCCTCGAGCGGCGCTTCGAGGCCTCGCGCCGCCGCTGACGGGCCAGGGCGTCAGCTCAGCCCGAGCAGCCGGGGCACCTTCTCCTCCAGCAGGTCGATCTCCTCGCGCGTCTCGCCGAGGTAGGCCAGCAGCTGCAGGTCCTCGCGCTCCACCGCGCCGCCATGGACGATCCACGCCCGCGTCCGCAAGAGCCGGTACAGCTTGACCAGCTTGCGGTCGGAGACGAAGACGTCGTCCTCGCGCACCAGCGTGCGGATGACGCGGCGGAACTCGCGCATCACCTCTTCGCGGAAGAAGAGCTCGCGGTCGCGCGGCTCGCGGCGCGCCATCAGCAGCGTCAGGTAGCGGTGCGCCTTCAGCACGTCCTCGAGCGAGGCGTGCCCCTCGACCCACGGCTTGCGGTTGAGGTCCTTGTTCACCATCGACTCGAGGCCGGCGTCGAGCAGCTCGACGAAGTGCGTCTCCTGCACCGAGCGGCAGGCGGCCTTCAGCGCGAAGCGGTCCTTGAGCGCGCCCAGCTCGCTGTGCTCGGGCACCTCGTTGGTGGCTGCGAAGAGCACCTTGAGCCGCACCGGCACCGGCACCCCGTCCTGGTAGAACTTGCGCTCGTTGATGACGGTGAGGAGCGCGTTCAAGATGGCCGAGCTGGCCTTGAAGATTTCGTCGAGGAAGACGAGCCGCGCGGTGGGCAGCTTGCCCTGCTCGCGCCGCAGGTAGCGCCCGCTGCGCAGCTCGTTGATGTCGATGGGCCCCAGCACCTCGCTCGGCTCGGTGAAGCGCGTCAGCAGGTACTCGAAGTAGTCCACGCCCGAAAGGCCCAGCGCGTCCTTGAACTTGATGACGAGGTCGGACTTCGCGGTGCCCGGCGGGCCCACGAGGAGCAGCGGCTCCTGCGCGACGGCGGCCACCAGCATCAGGTCGACGAGCGGCTGCTTGTCGACGAAGTGCCGGCCGAGGGCGACGCGAAAGCGGTTGAGGCGCTCGCGCAGGCCCTGCGACTCGGCCGAGAGCTGCTCGAGCCCCAGGTCGGCGATGACGTCGAGGGGGTCCTTCGGGGGGAGCGTCGGCATGGCGTCGGTCCTTTTGGGGGGCTCAGGCCCCGGCCCCCACGTCGCGGTGCACGCGGCGGCGCACCAGGTACTCGTCTTCTTCGAGGAAGCGGCGCGTCGCCTCGTTGAGCGTCAGGTCATCCCCGACGTGGCCGAGCACCAGCGCGTCGGCGAAGTCCACCAGCGACAGGCAGAAGTGGCTGTTGGTGTTGAAGGCGTCGGTCACCCACGGCAGCTGCTGCGCCAGCCGCAGCAGCCCCGGCAGCGCCAGCTCGGTCGGCAGGTGCCCCAGCGCCCGGGCCGTCGACCGCGTCAGCTTGAGCCGGTCGACCGGCACCAGCCCCGACTCGCCTCGCGAGAGCCGGGCCTGCGCCTCGTCGATGATGGGCTGCGCCTGCGCCGTCTGCCCGAGGTAGGCGAGGCCGCCGGCCAGCCCGAGCCGGGCGATGAGCGTCTTCGTGTCATCGCCCTTGAGCACCGACGAGGCCCGCTGCAGCAGCCCACCGGCCTCGTCGCGCAGGCCCACCCGCCGCAGCGAGCGCACGCCTGCCACCAGCGTCGCCCCCAATTCGCCCATGCCCTCGGCGCCGAGCTCGGCGAACAGCCGGCCCAGCGACGCGACGAGCTGCTTCACCAGCGACGTGCGGCCGAAGTGGCCGGCCACCTTCAACCCGTCTTCGTACAACAGCGCCCGCACCCGCGGCGCGAAGTCGTCGGCCAGGCCGATGAAGCGCTGCAGCAGCGGCAGCGCCTGCGACTCGGGCAGCGACGGCAGGAAGTCGAGCAGCCCGTCGATCAGGCGCGCGCGCTCGTCGGGCGACAGGCTCGCGTCGGCGGCCACGCGGGCGCGCTGCTCGATGCCCCGCAGCAGCTCCGCCGGGTCCTCGAGGCCTCGCAGCGCCGCCAGCTCCTCGGCGCCCTGCTTCTGGTGCGCCCGGAAGAAGTCGCTGGTGGCGTCGAGGCGCTCCTGCGGCTCGAGCACGTTCGAGAACTGCCGCAGCCGGTCGACCTTGTAGCGTTGGAACGGCTCGAGCGCCGGCAACTGCCCGTTGATGTCGGGGCCGAGCGGCGTCTCGGCCGACACGCCCTCGAGCGCCTGGTCGATGCGCGCCGAGAACGCCCGCATCAGGTACCGGTGCACCGGGGCGCTCTGGTCCTTCGGGTCGCCCGGGGCCGCCGCCTTCTCGAGCACCGCCAGCGACTGCTCCCGCAGCGCCCGGGCCCGCTCGGCCGCCCCCAGGCGCGCGAAGCCCCAGGCGAACTCGAAGCCGACGTAGGCGCGGGAGAGGTGCGGCGGCGCCTCGACGGGAGAGCGCTTGCGCGGCGTCTCGTCGAAGGCCTTGAGCAGCGCCTCGAGCTGCGTCGTCACCCGCAGGGCGCGCTCCGTGCCCGCGCCGCCGGCCGCCGCCCCCGTCACCCGCATCAGCCGTGGCACGTCGCGGTCGAGCGAGAGCCCCCGCTGCAGCCGCGCCAGCACCCGGTCTCTCGCCCGCGCCAGCCCCAGCGCGTCGCCGCCCGAGAGGCGGGCCAGCGCCGTGCGGCCCAGCCAGAAGCTGCGCACGTCGAGGTCGCCGTCCACCCGGTCGAGGAACGCCGCCGCCTCGGGCACCCGCACCGCGCTCCCGCCGGCGCCAAGGGCCTGCGCCAGCAGGTGCGCGACCGCCGCGCACGTCTTCTCGACGTTGGGCGTCTCTTCGGCCAGCAGCGCCTCGAGTCGGGTGCCCGTCAGCGCCGCCCACTGCTGGGCCAGCGGCCCGGCGGCGTCAGGGGGCGCCTCCCACAGCGCGTGCGCCCAGGCCATGCCGGCGTCGCGGGCTCGCCCGGCCCGGGCGTACAGCTCGGCCAGCCGCGCCCAGGCCTGCTGGCGCTCCGCCGAGTCGGGCCGCGCCTCGAGCTCGAGGAAGGCCGCCTCCTCGCGCGCGACGAGCGCCTCGAGCTCGCTCGGCGTACGGGGCCGCTCGACGGCGACGGGCGGACCTGCCCGGAGCGGCTCCGGCGGCGGGGCCGGGCTGCGCTGCGGCCGCTCAGGCCTCGGCTCGGGGCGGGCGCGGGGGCGGACGCGCTGGGCCTCGTCGTCGCCCGGCTGGCCCTCGCGTCGCGCCGGCGGCCCGGCCTCTTCGGCGGCCACGAAGGGCTCGAGCTCGAAGACGGCGGAGCGCACCCAGGCCTCGAGCGTCTCGGCGGCGCCGTCGATGACGTAGTCGACCCACTCGGCCAGCGGCCGGAAGGCGCGCTCGGCCAGCGCCCACCTCGAGAAGCCCTGGCCCGAGCCCTCGAGCCACACCACCAGGTCCGGGTCCGGCGCCAGCCAGGTGCGCAGCCGGTCCCGGCGCAGCGGGGGCTCGATGGTGAGCCCCGCGGGCACGAACAGGTTCGGCAGGTCGGCCATCGGGGCGTATGCCTGGCCCGGCAGCCCCCCGGCGCTCGCCTCGCGCCCCGGCCGCGCGCGCAGCACCACCACCTCGCCCGACACGGCGAACAGCACGTTCTCGAGCTGGGCCTCGGGCAGCCCGCGCACCAGCGCCTCGACCTGCTCCCGCGGCGGCCGCCCTTGCGCGCCGGGCCTGAGGACGAAGAGCGTCGGCGCCTCGCTGCGGGCCGCGCGCGCCAGCGTCAGGCGCACCGGAATGCGCGGGGGCACTGCCTCGGCGGCCCGCACCTCGACGGGCCCGAGTCCGTCGGCCTCGACGAGCTGGTCGACGTCACTCCACGGCCCCTGCGGCACCCGCCACCACCCGGCATCGCCGGTGACGAGGACGAGCCCGTCACCGTCGAGGTGCAGCGCGCTGGCCAGCGGGTGCGCCGAGCCCACCTCGGTCCAAAGCCGGTCCTGGCCGGGCGGCGTCGGCGTGAAGGCCCGCAGCCCGTCGAGGTGGTCGAGGGCGCGCGACAGCACGAACCAGGGCGGCTCGAGCACCTTCACCAGCGCCGTCAGCCCGCTGGCCCCGTCGAGGGCGCGCAGCTCCTGGCGATCGCAGCCCAGGCGCAGCAGCTCTCCAGAGAGCTCGAGGAGCGTGTGCCGGCCCGTCACCGCGAACAGCACCAGCCCGGGGGTCCCCTGGGGCTCGCCCACGCGCCTCGGGGTGAGGGCCTCGGCCCAGCAACCGAGGCGCGTGGCCAGGGGGGCCTCGAGCCGCCGCTCGAGCACGCCGCTGGCCAGCAGGGCCTTCCGCACCTTCGCCCCCAGCGGCGCGCCGGGCGCGACGAGCACCTCGCCGTCGCGGCCGCGCCCGACGGCCACCGGCGCGCGGGCCAGCTCGGGCGGGACGAGGCCCGAGCCGAGCGCCACCAGCAGGGCCTCTTCGCTCGGGAACACCAGGGCGTCCATCAAGGGTCGCACTGTAACGAACGAGGTGAGACGGCGCAGGTGTCGTCGCCGTCCCCCGGGCGGCGCGCGGCCTTTTTCGTTGACTCGCTGACGCGGGCCGCTGCTCGAGCGGCGGGAGCGGGCCGCCGTACCCGGTCGCTGAGACGACGGGCGCCGCCTGCGCCGTGTAGGCGAGGTCACCCGGGGCGAGGCGGGCTCTGCGCAGGAAGGGGGGCGTCCAGCACGCCTGGGCTGCCTTTCGAGACGGCGCGCGCGGCAGGGGCGGGTGACGCGCGAGCGCCCGTCAGCGAGCGCGGCTCAACGGCCGGGGCTCGCGGCCCGCTCGGCGCGCGCCGCCGCTGACATCGCGGGCTCGGTCCACAGCGTACGCACGTCGACGCGGCGCTCGGGCCGCTCGAGGTCGACCAGCGTGACGGCGTCGGCGTAGACGCGCGGCGTCGCGTACAGCACCTGCACCGCCCTCCAGTGCGGCGGGCAGACGAAGCGGTTGGGCACGTGCCGCCGCAGCCACGCGCGCACGCGCGGCGCCCGGTGCATCGGCATGGTGGGGAAGAGGTGGTGCTCGACGTGGTGGCTGAAGCGAAAGTGCAGCGCGTCGAGCCAGCCAGGCTTCTGCACGCTCATCGCGTTGTCGAGCGGGTTGTTCGACACCGCCATCGGCCGCAGGAAGTGGTTCGTCATGATGTACGACTGCACCAGCGTGTTGGCGACGAGCAGGGGCACGACGACGGTGAAGAGGGCCGAGGGCCCCGAGGCGACCCCCAGCAGCAGCCACGCCAGCGCGCAGGCCATCGACTGGAGGACGGCGGCGCGGCGGTCGAAGCCGTCGAACTCGCGGCGCCGCTTCGTCTGCAGCCACAGCACCACCTGCGCGTGGAAGACGAAGGAGTAGGTGAAGAAGACGTAGCTGGCGAGGGTGCCGGAGCCCGGCGCGAGCTTGAGGAACTTCGCGGCCTCGGGGTGCTTCTGGTAGCGCGCCAGCGTGCCGAAGTTGTCGGGGTCGAGGTCGCCGTGGTTCGTCTGCCCGTGGTGGGCGACGTTGTGCCAGCGCGTCCAGAAGGCCGGCGGCACCAGGAAGGGGCCGAAGCCGAGCCACCCGACGAGGTTCCACAGCCAGCGGGGCCCGCCGAGCGCGCCGTGCAGCGCCTCGTGCGCGAGGAAGCCCTGCACGGCGAGCGTGTGGCCCATGAGTGCGCCGAGCGCGAGGTCGGCCCACCACGGCAGCCCGCCGAAGACGATGAGCGCCACGCAGCTCCACAGCAGCGCCTGGAGCACGACGAACCAGCCGAGCCGGGCCGGCGCTGGCAGGAAGGTGTCCTTCGGGAGCGCCTCGCGCATCGCCGCGCGCAGCGTCGCCTCGTCTGCGGTGCCGAACGTCACCACGCTCTGTGTCTGGCTCATGCGCCGGCGATGTACGCAGCCCGCGCGACGCGACAAGGCCCGCGCGCCCGCTGGTGGCCGTGGGGTGACAGGCGTCGCGCGCGCGATGACGCGGCGATGACGAAGGGCGCGCCGTTGGCCGCTGCCCATCGTCGAGGGTGTCGTCGCGAGGGGCGGCCGGGTGAAGGCCGCGGGCGCGCGGCGGCGCGCGTCAGCTCGCCAGCAGCTCCGTCACGACGCGGCGGGCGCCCCAGGCGCAGGCCGGAACGCTCTGCCCCGGGAAGACGGTGTCGCCGACGCGCGAGAGGCCGGGGACGCGGGTGCGCCCGGTGGGGTAGCCGCGCGCCAGCGACGAGAAGTCGAAGGGCAGGCCACCGACGCGCCCGCCCCAGCGGCCCGTGAAGGACTCCCACGTCTTCGGCGTGCCGGGCATCACCACCGGCTTCGTGGCGCGCGCGAGGGCCGGGAAGGCGCGGGTGAGGGCGGCGAGCACCTCGTCGGCGACGCGGGCCTTGCGCTCCTGGTGCTCGGCGTCAGTGAGGCCCTCCCAGGCGCGCGCAGGCGCGTGGCAGCTCACGGTGACGGCGCGGAACCCGGGCGGCGCGGCCAGCGGGTCACCGCGCTTCGAGAGGGTGACGAAGAGGGAGTGTCCGCGCGCCACCGGCAGCGGCTCGTCGAGGACGAGCTGGTGGTACGGCGCCAGGCCCTCTTCGAAGACGTCTTCGACGCCGAGGTAGAGGGTGCACGCGGCCCAGGCGTCGGGGTGTCGCCGGCGCACGCCGTCGAAGGTGCCGGCCAGGCTCGGCGCCATGACGCGCGCGGCGTCCCAGTGGGTGAGGTTCAGCACGACGTGCGAGGCGTCGAGGCGCTCGTCGCCGGCCGCCACCACGAAGCGGCCCGCCTGGCGGTCGACGGTGTCGACGGGGCGCTCGAGGCGCAGGCTGCCGCCGCGCTGCACGAAGACGCCGGCGAGGTGCTCGAGGAGCGACGAGAGGCCGCCGTCGGCGAGGTAGAGGTGCCGCTGCAGGTACTCGACGCCCAGCGCGCCGAAGAGGAAGGGGACGTGCGCGGTGCGCGCCTGCGTCGAGACGAGGAGCAGCTCGTCGAGCATCGCGCGCGCTTCGGGCGACCGCGCGCCGTGCGAGTCGAGGACCGAAGCGGTGGAGCGGGCCAGCGCCGGCACCAGCCGCCAGGCCGCGGGGTTGCCGGCGGCGCCCAGCAGGTCCGCGGGCCCCCGCGGCGGGAAGTGCACCTCCGTGACTACGCGCCACCCGGCGCGGCCCACCTCGACGGCCCGTCGCCAGAAGTCGGCCATGGCGTCGCCGAAGCGTTCGCGCAGTTGCGCTTCGTTGGCCCCGGCGTCGGTCGACAGCGTCAGCGTCTGCCCGCCCTGCCAGACGGTGAGGTTCCGCGGCGCGGTCGGGGCCGTGAAGGGCACGTCGAGCTCGCGCAGGACGCGCCCGAGGGGCATGTCTGGCTCGAGCCCGACGAGAGTCGTCGCGCCGGCGAGGAAGCGGAAGCCCTTCATGGGGAACGCCGAGGCGCAGCCGCCGACGCGCGCCTTCGCCTCGAAGAGCGTCACCCGGTGCCCCGCGCGCTGCAGGTAGAGCGCGGCGACGAGCCCGCCGGCGCCGGCGCCGACGACGATGCTGTGGGACGACATGCGCGCTGACTAACGACGCCCGGGGCGCGGCGCCCGCAGCGGGACGAGAGCGTTCGGGCGCGGTGGGGCAACGCCCCCACGGAGGCGGGTGGGCGCAGGCGGTGGCCCCGTGACCGGTTCGCCCGAAGGGACGCAGGCACTGGCGCCGCCCACGCGCCCGACGCGCCCCGTGGAAGTCAGTCCGGGGTCCGTCACGCCCGCACCGGGGTGGTGCAGGCTGCGGAGGTTCGAGTCGTGGCCATGCTGTCGCCCCTCGCGGATGTGGGGCGGGGGCTCCTCGCGGCCGTCCCGAAGCGGAGCAGGAGCGCCGAAGCAAAGCCTCCCCGGCGTGCTGTCGCCCCCGGGGCGTCATGCCTGGACTGGGAGGGTGGTCTCTCCACCACTGGTCCTCACGCTGCCATGAAGGCGTCCCGGTGGCCCACGCGTCCAGGCCGTCGAGGCCGCGCGCCGCGTCGCCCTCGAGGCGCTCCGCGTCGACCCTCGTCGCGTGGTGCTCTCCGGCTCGTCGAATGGGAGGCGCGGCGTGATGCAGGCCGTCGAGGTTGACGAGGGCCTCGCCTCTCGCGCGGTGACGCTCATTTTCAGCGGTCGCGGCCGCCGACCCCTGGGCCGGCGCCTTGCGCGACCGCGCGGTGATGCTCGTGCATGGGTTGAAGGACGACCGCGTCACCGCCGAGGGGTTCGACCTGGCGGCGCGCTCGCTGCGGGAGGCTGGCGCATCGGGGAGTGTCGTCGCCGAGCCTTCGGCCGGCCACTTCCGCTTCTCATCCCACCGCGAGGTGGTGCAGGCGCGGGTGCGCGTCCTCGTGGCGGCGCGGGCCGGCTGGTGAGGCTGCGCGCAGGAGGGCCAGCGCGACCTACGACGCCTGTGGCCCCTCTGCGCTCTGCGACTGGAAACGCTGCAACCACGGCAGAGGGAAGAACTTGCCGAGGATTCTGACGCCAGCGACGCCGTCGGCGTTCGTGCCCATGACGACCGAGCCAGAGGAGTTGCCCGGGACAAGGCTCTGCCAGCGGCCACCGGATGGCTTCAGGTCAGCGGAAGGCGAGGCCAGTGGGTTCTGCGGCGGGCCCTTGCGACCACCCTTCAGGTTCGGGCCTCCGGACGGGGTGAACGCGATTTCGAAGTGCCGCACCCCGGCGCGACGGCCCTCGTTCGCCATGCCGGGGACGGCGCGCCTTCGCTGCAGGGGGTTGGCGCCGTCGAGCTGCGTGTTCATGCGGTTGACGAGCGCTGCGATGCGGGTGTTGATGGTGGTGCCCACGTGGTCCTCGGGGTGGGGGTGTGCAGGGGTTGTCGCGCGCTCGCGCCACGGGCCCCACGTCGGAAACGGCAGCGCGACGAGCACCGTGTGGACTCCACGTCGCATGCCCCGCGCGACGGGTCGAACAGCGAGGCGATGTCCGGCTGAATGAACGCCGAAGGAACGGAACGCGCTCAGCCCGGAGACCGCGGACCGGTTCCGAAGGTGGCCGCCTGCGGAGGGGAGTCGATCGAGCGTAGTGACGGTGGCTCGCGCGCGACGCTCCTCGTTGCGCTGGCTTCGTCAATGCGCGGGTGAACTCCGACGTTCGTCCTGGCGCCGCCCCGGCGGTGGCGGCCGGGGTCATGCGCGGTGCGATGCGTCAGCGCGCGCCGGCACCGCTCGCCGTGCCCCCGACGGGGCGCCTACCTCTTCGCGGGCGCCGGCGCGGCGGCGGGCGTTTCGGCCTCGGGCGTCGGCTTCGCCTTCTTCTTCCCGCTCGGAGCGGCGGTGGTGGTGACGGCGGCGCCGGGCGGCGGCGCGGCGTTCCCGGGGCGGTGGGGTGCACTGCGCCAGCAGCCGGGTAGGTCGGCGCTTCGACGAGAGGGCGGGGCATGTATCGTACCGACATGTACAGCCAGGAGGTGCGTGAGCACCTCGTACGTCTCGTCGCGCTCGAGTTCTCCGCGGCGTTCGCCGCCTGCGCGCCCGCCCTCGTTGTGAGCGCGCCGCGCCTCCAGACGTCTGGCGAGCCTCCCAGCGCCTTGGCGGGGCCTGCGCGGGTGCCTGTCGGAGCGGCGGCGGGGGCTCGAGGCGTTGGTGAGCCCTGTAGGCACGCTGCACCGGCAAACGCGCCGGAGGAGGCGGTGGGGCCGGGCGATGGGTCGAGGCGGGAGGCTCCCGAGGACCCGGGCAGCGACGAGGCCGGCGCGGGCCAGCGGACGAAGGCGACGTGTGGTCCGGCCGAGCGCGGCCTCGTCCTCACCCTGACGACCGAGCTCACGCAGGACGGCCGGAGCCTGCGCCTCACCGCGAAGAACTGCGGCCCGCGCCCGGTTGCCTTCCTCCACCACGCGATGCTGCAACCGTCGAAGCTCGCGGTCAGCGAGGTCCGCACCGGCGCCGTCGTCTCGTTCAGCGACTCCCGCGCCATCGCGAAGTACGACAACACCGTGCGCGCCAGCGCGTTCGTCGAGTTGCCGGCAGGCGAAGCGCGCCTGCTCTTCGAGACATGGCTCGTGGACGAGTCGTCAGAGCAGCGCCTTCGATGGGGACCGTTCGACTTCGAGCCGATGAAGCCCGGCGCCTACCGCCTGGTGGCGACCTTCGCGAGCAAGCACCGCTCGGGGCAGGACGAGGACGGTCGCGTCGTCACCATCCCAAACGCCTGGACTGGGAGCGTGGTCTCCCCACCACTGGTCCTCACGCTGCCATGAAGGCGTCCCTGCCGCCCACGCGTCGCGTCGGCGCAGCGGCCCATGGAGCGCCGCGGAGGTCAGCGGTGCCGCGATGGCGCGCGCGGCACGGCTGCTCGCCTTCGCATGGTGCCTGGTGGTGGCTCCACCGACGTCGCTCGCCGCGCTGTTGCTCGTGCACGTCCGAGCATTGACATCGCAGAGGGGCGCGCCGACAGTCTCGCCCATGCGCCGGTTGGCCGTGGTGGTGGTGGGGATGTTGAGTCTCGCTCGGTGTCAGTGTGGTGGGCCCGGGCCTGTCGACGGCGGCGTCGAG
>JADCJJ010000573.1 GCA_020247085.1 Myxococcaceae bacterium
CCTGGTTCTTCTCGAGCGGTCCCATCGCCGAGGTCAGCAGCAGCGGTACCGCGAGCCAGAGCCGTCTCATGTGCGCACCCACCGCCACGAGGGGACGATCAGCATCGACAGCGCGAACAAGAAGAGCCCCAGGCCGACGAACGGCTGGAAGACCTCGCCGTACTTCATGGTGAGGCGGCTCTCGAGCTCGGCCTTCTGCAGGGTGTCGATGACCTTCACCACGTCGGCCACGGCGACGCCCCGGGGCTGGTGGAAGTACTCGCCCCCGGTGGCCGCGGCGACGCGCGCGAGGCCGGCCCGATCGAGCCGCGTGATGATGGTGACGCCGTTCTCGTCCTTCTTGTAGCCGACGACGTCGCCCTGCTCCGAGATCACGGGAATGGGCTCACCCTGCTCGCTGCCGATGCCGACGGCGAGCACCCGGGCGTCGATCTCTTTCAGGGCGGTGATGCCCTCTTCGATGGCGCCCGACAGATCCTCTCCGTCGGACAGCAGCACCACCACCTTGTCCTTGGAGCCACGGTCGGCGTTGTCGAAGACCTGCCGCGCGAGGAGCAGCGCCGAGCCGATGTTGGTGCCGCCCTGGGGCATCTGCGCCGGGTCGATGGCGCGCAGGAAGATGCGCGCGGCGCCGTAGTCCGAGGTGAGCGGGCATTGGATGAAGGCGTCTCCGGCGAAGGCGACGACGGCGACCCGGTCGCCCTTGAGCTCGTCGAGCAGCCCCGCCAGCTCGAGCCGCGCCCGCTCGAGGCGCGAGGGTGCGACGTCTCTGGCGAGCATCGACTTCGAGGCGTCCAGCGCCACCACCACGTCGATGCCCCGGCGCTTGACCACCTCGGCCTTCTCGCCGCACTGGGGCTGGGCGAGGGCGAGCGCGAAGCAGAAGAGCGCTCCCACCTGCGCCATGCGCTGCAACACCGGCAGGGCCGTCGAGACGCCCGGCGCGAGCGTCGAGGCGAGCCGCGCGGGGATCACCCGGGTCAGCGCCGTCGTGCGCCTCAGCGCGAGCACCAGCACCAACACGCCGGTTACCAGCACCAGCAGCGTCAGCCACAGGAAGCCTGGCTGCGCCAGCCCGAGCTTGTACCCGAGCAGGGGGAAGCGCCAGGGCGTCATGGGAACACCCGCAGCACCGTCGCCTTGAGCAGCAGCTCGAGGAGCAACAGGGTGAAGGCCGCCAGCAAGAACGGGTGGAACCGCTCGCGGTAGTTGGTGATGACCCCGCCCTCGAGGATCTTCGAGCGCTCGAGCGAGTCGAGCACGCGCTGCAGGTTCTGCTTGAGCTCCTCGCGGTCGGTGGCGCGGTAGAACTCGCCGCCGGTCACCTCGGCCATCGTCTGCAGCAGCTGCGGGTTGACGGGGATCTCGACGTCGCGCCAGGCGGTGTTGCCGAAGAGGTCCTGGCCCGCGGGGAACGGCACCTTCCCGCCCTTGCCCACGAGGATCGAGTACACGGGGATGCCCAGGGCCTGCGCCGCCTTCGCCGCGTCGAGGGGTGACACGGTGCCGGTGTTGTTGTCGCCGTCGGTGATGAGCACCACGACGCGGCTCTTTGCCTCTGAGTCGCGCAGCCGGTTCACCGCCGTCGCCACCGCGTCGCCGATGGCGGTGCCGTCTTCGAGCACGCGGGTGCGCAGCTGGCGGACGACCTCCTTGAGCACCCCGGTGTCGAGCGTGAGCGGGGCCTGCGTGTAGGCGGCCCCCGAGAAGACGACGAGGCCGATGCGGTCGTTCATGCGGCTCGAGATGAACTCGCCCAGCACCTCCTTGGCGACGAAGAGGCGGTTGTTGGGCCGGAAGTCCGCTGCCTCCATCGAGGTGGAGAGGTCGAGCGCGATCATGATGTCGATGCCCTCGACCGACGCGTCGCGCACCTTCGAGTCGCGCTCCTGGGGGCGCGCGAGCGCGACGACGGCCAGGACGAAGGCGGTCACCCGCAGCACCGGCGGCAGCCAGGTCAGGTACGCGCGCAGGCCCCGGCCCTGCCGCGCCAGCAGGGGAGCGGCCGAGAAGCGGAACACCGCCCGGGTGCGCCGCTCGAGCCAGACCCAGAGCAGCGCGAGGGGCAAGAAGGCCAGGGCGAGGAACGCCTGCGGCATGTGGTACTCGCTCAGCGCCCTGCGGAGCGCTTCGAGGAGCGGCGCGTCAGGCGCCATGCGCGCCTCCCGTCGCCGGGGTCGCGGCCTCGCCCACCGTCGTCAGGTGGACGATGCGGTAGCCCGTCTCGAGCGCCGCCTTGCAGGCGTCGGGGCCCGGCGACGCCTTGGCGTAGCGGACGAAGTCGGACTCGTTGGCGAAGGCCGACAGCTCGGCCATCGGGAGCCCCGGGGTGCGCCGCGCGCGCAGCGCGTCGAGCAGCTCGGGCGTGGTGCTCTCGAGGGCCTCGAAGCCGTACCGCTCGCCGAGGTAACCGCGGACGATCTCGGAGAGGCTGAAGTAGAACTCCTTCGTCCGGCCCTGGGCCGGCAGGTTCTGCGCCGCCAGCGCGTCGAGGGCCTGCGTGGCGCGCACGTGCAACGGGGTCTTCGGCCTCTCGGGCTCGGCCACCACGGGCTTCGGCCGGCGCAGCACGCGCACGACGAGGAACGCGAGGCCCACGAGCGCCAGCGCGGCCAGCAGGGCCCACAGCAGCCGCCAGGTCCGCACCGGGAGCTGCTCGGGCTTGCGCACGTCGTACAGGTCGGCGCCGCTGGGGGCGTCGGCGGGTAGCGCCGAGACGAGCTCGACCTCGGGGCCGCTCACCGGCATCTTCATCGTGCCGCCGGGGTCGGTCAGCTCGAGCTCGAGGGTCGGCACGCGCTGTTTTCCCAGCTCGAAGCCCTGCAGCGTCACCTGGAAGGTGGTCGTCGAGCTGTCGGGGCCGTCGACCCGGTCCCGCGCCACCGAGACGAGGTCGAAGGCGCCGAGGTCTCCTGGCGGCGGCAGCTCGTAGCGCTGGGCCCGGTCGTGGGTGACGACGACCTCGAAGACGAAGGGCTCGCCGAGCTGCACCTGCGCCGGGGTGACCCTCGACTGCACCCGCAGCGGAGGCGAGACGCCCCCATCGGCGGCGCCGACGGGCAGCAGCAGGAGCCTGGCGAGGAGCAACACGGCGGCCGACACGACGCGTACCCTTCGTCGAGAAGACGGGTTGAATCAAGCGAACTTGCAGGGCTTCGAAACACCCTGCGTGGGTCAGCAATTCCTGCGGGTTCCCTTGACGAGCGCGGGGGCGCTGATCTCAACCTCACGCACATCATGAACTCGCTCCCGATCGACGTCGACGCCGAGGCTGTCTTCCTCGATGACGCCTGGTACACGCGAGAGGATCTCGCGCGCCGCATCAAGGCGATGATCGACGGCGGTGACTACAACATCGCGCGCCCGAGCGCCGCCCTCGAGGCGCTGTCGGCGACGCTGCAGCAGGTGCGAACGCTGTCGTTCCGCGTGACGCCCGACCTCGCCGACGCGCTGACGCAGCTGGCGAACCGCTCCGGCAACTCGGTCGGCCAGCTCGTCCGCGAGGCCGTGATGCGGCTGCTGACCGAGAGCGCCGCCGAGGCCGAGGAGAAGAGCCGGCGCCGCGAGGACACGGTGAAGGCCGCCGCGCCGACGCCGCCCGAGCGCCAGCCGATGCCTCCTGACGAGGCGCTGTCCGGTCCACCAGTGGTGGTGCCCGGGCCCGGGGCCCTGCGCGCCGCCGGCCTCGACCCCGCGGCCGCGCCGCCCATCGAGCTGACCCGCCGCGTCGAGCCCCAGCCGGCCGCAGCGCGCGCCGACGAGAACGGCTGGTTCAAGCAGTAGCGGGCCGAGGGGCCGTCGCCGCGGGGGCGCGTGCCATTCGGGTTCTCGCCGGGGCGGGAAGCAGGTATCGGTCGTCTCCATGTCGCTCGCCCCCGTCGTCGTGGCTTCGCTGGTGCTGGCCCAGGCGCTCCCCCCGTGGATGACGGGTGAGAGCCGGCCCGAGGACCTGCGGATCTCGCTCGTCACCTTCTCGCCCGGCGACACGCTGACCGAGTGGTGGGGCCACAGCTCGCTCGTCGTCGAGGACCCGCGGCTCAACCAGGGCCGGCTCTACAACTACGGCATGTTCAGTTTCGACGAGGGCTTCGTGCACCGCTTCGTGCAGGGGCGCCTCGAGTTCTGGGTCTCGGAGGACTCGATCCCGGGCACCTTCCGCCTCTACCAGTACCTCGACCGCGACGTGCGCGTGCAGGAGCTGAACCTGACGCCGGCCCAGGCGCAGCAGGTCGCCACGGCGCTCGGCACCAACGTGCTGCCCGAGCACCGCCTGTACCTGTACCACCACTACAACGACAACTGCTCCACGCGGCCGCGCGACATCATCGACAGGGCGCTCGACGGGCAGCTGGTGGGCTTCGAGGCGTCGCAGCCGTCGAAGCTGTCGCTGCGCCAACACACCCGCCGGTACTCGATGGTCAACGCGCCGATGAGCCTGGTGCTCGACTTCCTGCAGAACGACGAGCTCGACGGCCCCATCACGCGCAAGCAGGTGTCGTTCCTCCCCGACGAGCTCGAGCGCGACGTGCAGGGGCTCGTGGTGAAGCGCGCCGACGGCAGCGAGGTGCCGCTCGTGAAGCGGCAGTGGAACGCCTACACCTCTCGTCGGGCCCGCCCGCCAGAGGTCCCGCCCGACTTCACCCCAGCCATTCTCGGCGTCTCGGCGGCGCTCGTCGGGCTGGCGCTCGCGCTGGGGCACCTCGGCCGTGATGGGCAGCGGGCGCCGCGCATCGCCTTCGGGGTGCTGAACGTCGTCCTGGGTCTCTCGTGGGGCACGCTGGGGCTGTTCCTGTTCGCCATGGGCCTGTTCACCGATCATTCGGTCACCCACCGCAACGAGAACCTCTTCTTCGCCGGGCCGCTGACGTTCCTCCTTGCCCCGCTGGGGGCGATGCTGGCGTTCGGCGCCGCCCGCGCCCGCCGCCTGCTCCGCCTGACGTGGAGCCTCGTCGCGGCCAGCAGCGTGCTGGGCGTGCTGGTGAAGGCACTGCCGCCCTTCAACCAGGACAACTGGAACGTCATCGCCCTGGCGCTGCCGGTGAACCTCGGCTTCGGGCTCGTCTTCTGGCTCGACCATCGACACCAGCAGCGCGGGCGCCCCGGGGCTTGAATGCACGAGCGCCCCGCCGCGGGTCGACCCGGGGCGAGGCGGCTCGAGGCTGGCGGCGCGCTTCAGCGCTTCACTTGAAGTTCGCGGCGGCAAAGTCCCAGTCCACGAGCTTCTCCATGAAGGTCGAGACGTACTTGGCGCGCAGGTTGCGGAAGTCGATGTAGTAGGCGTGCTCCCAGACGTCGCACGTGAGCAGGGCCTTCTGGCCCTTCGTCAGCGGCGTCTCGGCGTTGCCGGTGGTGGTGATGGCCAGCTTGCCGTTGTCGACGACGAGCCAGGCCCAGCCCGAGGCGAACTGCTTGACGGCGGCCTCTTCGAACTTCGCGCGGAAGTCCTTGTAGCTGCCGAAGTCGCGGGTGATGGCCTCGGCGAGGGCGCCGGTGGGCTCCCCGCCGCCGTTGGGCTTCATCGACTTCCAGTAGAAGTCGTGGTTCCACACCTGGGCCGCGTTGTTGAAGAGCGGCCCCGAGGCCGACTTCACGATGTCCTCGAGGCTCTTGTCGGCGTCGGGCTTGCCCTCGAGCGCCGCCTTGAGGTTGTTCAGGTACGCTTGGTGGTGCTTCTCGTAGTGGAACGAGAGCGTCTCTTCGGTGAGGTGCGGGGCCAGCGCGTTCTTCGCGTAGGGGAGGGGCTCGAGCTCGAACTTCATGGCGGGTCTCCTGTCGAAAGAGCTGCGGGTGTGGTGCGGCACCTAATCACCCCCTCGCCGCTTGTCAGCCACGGTTTCTGGCGCTCGTCGGCCTTGTCGGCTGGGGCCGCTCGTTCTAACGGTGGGCGCATGGCGACCGACGTGGTGGTGGAGCAGCTACAGGCACTCCAGGCGAGGCTCTCGAGCCTCCGGGGGTCTCTTTGACGTCGACCGGAAGAAGTCGCGCATCGCGCTGATCGAGCGCGACTCGACGTTGCCGACCTTCTGGGACGACAACGTCAAGGCGCAGGGCATGCTGAAGGAGAAGACGGCCCTCGAGAAGCAGGTCGCCTCGTTCGAGAAGGCGCAGCGGGCCGTCGACGACGCCAGGACGTTGATCGACCTCGCCGCCGAGCTGAGCGACCCGGGCAGCCGCGACGAGGGCATCGCCCTCATCCCCGGCGCCGAGGCGCTCGTGAAGGGTCTCGAGCTCGAGAAGATGCTCTCGGGGCCGAACGACCGCATGAGCTGCTTCATGGACGTCAACGCTGGCGCCGGCGGCACCGAGTCGATGGATTGGGCGTCGATGCTGCTGCGCATGTACACGCGGTACTGCGAGCGCCGGGGCTGGAAGGTCGAGATCAACGACTACAACGCGGGTGAAGAGGCGGGCATCAAGAACGCGTCGCTCCGCATCGAGGGCGAGTACGCGTTCGGCTACCTGAAGGCCGAGATGGGCGTGCACCGGCTCGTGCGCATCAGCCCGTACGACTCGAACGCGCGGCGCCACACCAGCTTCGCGTCGGTCGATGTGTACCCGGAGATCGACGACGACATCAAAATTGACATTCCCGAGAAGGACATCGAGCTGAAGTTCATTCGCGGCGGCGGCGCCGGCGGCCAGAAGGTGAACAAGACGTCGTCCACCGCCCAGCTGCGGCACCTGCCGACGGGCATCATCATCACCTGTCAGACGGAGCGGTCGCAGAGCGCGAACAAGGACATGGCCTTCAAGATCCTGCGCTCGCGGCTGTTCGACATCGAGGTGAAGAAGCGCGAGGCCGAGACGCAGGCGCGCGAGTCGCAGAAGATGGACATCGCCTTCGGCTCGCAGATTCGCAGCTACGTGCTGCAGCCCTACCGCATGGTGAAGGATCTGCGCACGGGCGTCGAGTCGGGCCAGCCCGACAAGGTGCTCGACGGCGACCTCGACGAGTTCATCGTCGCGCAGTTGATGGGCGTGAAGAACCCGGCGAAGTCGATCCCCGAGTGAGCGGGCGGCCTGGCATGGCGGGGGACCGCTCGCGCGGGGCGCGGTGGTCGGGCGTCGGGCGGGTCTTGCTCGTCGCCGCGCTGCTTCCGCTGACGTCGCTGGCGAACGCGAGGCTTCAGGGCGTGCGTGCGGCACGAGCCGCCGACGTCGCGCGCCTGTTGGCCTCGGCGGGCGTGAACGGCCGCGTCGACACTGTCTACTTGCGGGCGTTCAAGGAGGAGAGGCTCGTCGAGCTATGGGCGGGTGGGGCGACGGGCCCGCTGTCGCTGGTGAAGGCGTACCCCATCTGCGCGGCTTCCGGCGAGCTCGGGCCCAAGCGCCGGGAGGGCGACCTGCAGGTCCCAGAGGGGCTCTACGACATCGTCGAGTTCAACCCGGCGTCGAACTTTCACCTGTCGATGAAGGTGTCGTACCCGAACGCCTCCGACCGCCTTCGGAGCGACCCGAAGCGCCCCGGCGACCTCATCTATCTGCACGGCAGCTGCGCCAGCATCGGGTGCATCGCCATCGAAGACGGGCCCATCGAAGAGGTGTTCCTCATCGCCTCGGGCTCGCGCGCCCGGCCGCGCATCGACGTCTTCCCGGCGCGGCTGACCGCGGCCTGGCTGGCAGCCCACGCCAGCGCGCCGCACGCCGGCTTCTGGGCCGAGCTCGCCCCGGCCTTCGCGTGGTTCGAGCGCACCCGTCGGCCCGCGCCGTTCTCCGTCGACCAGACCGGCGCCTACCGGGTCAGCAAGTCCAGGTAGTTGGGGCGTGGAACCTGGCCGCACGGCCGATGTCGGGTGGCAGTACGATGGCTGCCCATGGCCGGGGAGGCTGACGACGTGCCGAGCGACGTGCTCGAGGTGCCTGCGGCGACGCTGAACGAAGCGAGGGCGCCCGCCGTGTTGCGCGACGGCTCTGACGCCGAGAGTCCCTCCGACCGGGTGCTGATCGCCAGGCTCCGCCGGGGAGACGCCTCGGCCTTCGAGCAGCTCGTTCGGAGCCACCAGGACCGCGTCTACGACTTCTGCGTGCGCATGCTGAACGACCGCGAAGAGGCGTTCGACCTGACGCAGGAGATCTTCCTCTCCATCCACCAGAACGTCGACAAGTTCCGCGCCGACGCGAAGCTCACCACGTGGATCTTCCGAATCTCTCGCAACCACTGCCTCAACCGCCTGAAGTACCTCAAGCGCCGGGGGCGGGGGCGCAGCGACGAGTTCGGCGAGTCGAACGAGCTGGCCATCAGCGACTCGCTGGGCGGGGCGGCGACCCCCGACGAGGTGGTGACCCGCAAGCGCGAGAAGCAGCTCGTGCACCAGGCCATCGAGGCCCTCGACGAGGAGCAGCGGTCGCTCGTCGTGCTGCGGGACGTCGAGGGCTTGAGCTATGACGAGATCATGGAGATCACCGAGTTGCCCGAGGGCACGGTGAAGAGCCGGCTCCACCGCGCGCGGGAAAGGCTGGCCGGAATCCTGGTGAGGCTTGAATCTGCCTTCACCCATCGAGGAGAGTGACGTCGTGCAGCGAGACTTGAACAAGGCTGAAGTCGAGCGGCTCTTCCTGGGCGCGGTGGACGGCTCCCTCGAGACTGGCGACGAAGCGACGTTTCGCGAGGTGCTGGCCGCCGACGCGGAGCTCAAGCTGCGCTTCGAGCGGTACACGCTGGCGGTGAAGACGCTGAAGGAGCTGCCGCGCGAGAAGGCGCCGCCGGCCCTGGCGTCGATGATTCTGCGGCGCACCAAGCGGCGGCGGTCGCTGCTCAAGAGCCTGGCGACCAACGAAGCGACCTACCGGGTACCCGTCGAGGTCATCATTCCGCTCCTCCTCGCGGCCGTGGTGGCTGCGTTCCTGTTGATGGCCGCGCGCTGAACGGTGCTACGACGGCGGAGCGCCGGCCACGGCTGCTCCGCCCCAGCCGACGACGGCGAACGAGCTCCTCTGGCGCGGGCCGTCTGCGCATGAGCGGGCCTCCGAGCGCCTCGCTGAAGGCCAGCGGTTGGTCCTCGAGAGCGCCGGCGTGGGCCTCGCCCCCCCCTGAAGGTCGTCGAGAACGTGAGTCCCGCGAACACCCAGCGTGCGTGAAACCGCTTGCGCCCTCGCGGCGGCTCGTGAAAAGCCGCGAGGCCATGTCGGATGAGAGCGACGTCGAGAAGAAGCTGAAGGACGAGCGGTTCGCCAAGGGTGAGAAGCTCAAGGGCCTGGGCCTCAACCCCTACGGCAACGGGTTTCGCCCGGCGCACCTGGCGGGCGAGCTGCTCGCGAGGCACGCCAACGACACCGGCGAGCAGCTCGAGGCCTCGAAGCCCGGGCCGTACTCCATCGCGGGCCGCGTGGTGAGCGTGCGCGATTTCGGCAAGGCCGGCTTCATCGTCGTGCAGGACCGCTCAGGCGCCATCCAGGTGCACGTGAAGAAGGACGTGCTCGGCGAGCCTGGCTTCGCTCCGTACAAGCTGCTCGACGTCGGAGACTTCGTCGGCGTCGTCGGCACGGCGTTCCGCTCGAAGACCGGAGAGCTCACCCTCGCCGCAACGGAGTACCGCCCGCTCACCAAGACGCTGCGGCCGCTGCCTGGCAAGTTCACCAAGGGCGACGACGCCGAGGCGAAGGCCTGGGCCGAGAAGCAGGCGCTCGCCGACGTCGAGGAGCGCTACCGCCGCCGCTACGTCGACCTGCTCTCGAACCCCGCGGTGAAGGACACCTTCGTCAAGCGCACGAGGCTGGTGCAGTTCATCCGCTCGTTCCTCGATGCCCGAGGCTACCTCGAGGTCGAGACGCCGATGATGCACCCGCTCGTCTCGGGCGCGGCGGCGCGGCCCTTCGTCACGCACCACAACGTGTACGACGTCGACCTCTACATGCGCATCGCGCCGGAGCTGTACCTCAAGCGCCTCGTCGTCGGCGGCTTCGACCGTGTCTACGAGATCAACCGCAACTTCCGGAACGAGGGCGTGTCGACCAAGCATAACCCCGAGTTCACGATGCTCGAGTTCTACGAGGCGTACGCGACGTACCACGACCTCATGGACCTCACGGAGGAGCTGATCTCAGCCGCCGCCGTGCACGTCACCGGTGGCGCGAAGGTGACCTACGGCGAGCACCAGCTCGACTTCGGCAAAGGCTGGCCGCGCGTTCCGATGCGCCAGGCGATCCTCGACCGCGTGAAGGACCTGTCGGCCAACGACTTCGGCGACGCCGAGAAGCTCCGCAGCGTGGCGCTTCGCCGGGCCGAGACGCCAGCCGACAAGGCCGCGGTGGCCACGATGAACGTCGGCGAGGTGACGGCGCTCCTCTTCGAGCAGTACGTCGAGGGGGAGCTGATCAACCCGACCTTCATCACCGAGTTCCCGGTCGAGAACAGCCCGCTCGCGCGGCGCAACGACGCGAACCCGGCCATCACTGACCGCTTCGAGCTCTTCTGCATGGGGCGCGAGATCGCCAACGCCTTCTCGGAGCTGAACGACCCCGTCGATCAGGAGCAGCGCTTCAAGGGCCAGGTCGAGGCCAGGGCCCGCGGCCAGCAGGAGACGATGGACTACGACGCCGACTACATTCGTGCGCTCGAGCACGGCATGCCGCCGACGGCCGGTGAGGGCATCGGAATCGACCGCCTGGCCATGTTGTTCACCAATGCGCAGTCGATTCGCGACGTCATCCTCTTCCCGTTGCTCCGGCCACAGCCTGCCCATTGAGTCACGCTCGCTCCATCGCGGCCGGCGCCGTGCTGGCCCTCGCGGGGTTCGGCGCCGTCGTGTGGGCATTCGCCGCGGCCGGGGTGTTGCCCGTGATGCTGGGTGAGCTCGGCCTGGGCACCGTCGGCTTCGGCACCTTCCTGGGGGCGCTCGGCGGTGCGGGCTCCTTGCTCGCCGTGGAGCAGCAGCGCGCGGCCGCCTCGCTGCTGGTGAACCCGGAGGCGGTCGGCTCGGCGCGGCTGGCGGTCGCCGTCGGGGCGGCGGCGTGGGTGGCGGGTTGGCTCGCGCTGAGCCGGGGGTTGACGCCTCGAGCGGCGGTGGCGCGCGCCGACTCGGCGGCGAAGGGTAAGCCGCTCTTCCCCCGGCTCGCCAACTCCCGCGACTTTCACTGGGGCACCCTGGCGGCCTACGGCTTCGGGCTCTTCGCGGCCGAGGTGGCGTTCGTGCTCGTCTACCTGCTGCTGGTGGGCAAGGCGTCGACCGGTGGCGCGGTGACGGGCGGGCTCGCGCCGGTCACGGCCTTCGTGCTCGCGTTCGGCGGGTCGGTCGGCGTCGCCTTCGGCGCGGGCTTTCTCGGCGCGGCGAACTCCCGCCGGCTGTCGGTGCCCGAGTTCACCACCGCGCTGCTGTACTTCGGGCTGCCGGTGCCGGCGTTCCTGACGGCGATGCACCACGTCGGTTGGTTGATGTTGAACGTCGGCTACAAGCTCCGCGAGGTCGTGTACCTGTCGTCGCTGCTGGGCGAGAGCCGCCCCGAGCTGGGGTACTGGCTGGTGTTCGCGGGGCTCGTGCTGGCGACCTTCCTGGGCATCAACCTGGGCTTCGTGGCGACGGCGTCGGGGCGGTTCGATCTGCGCACCTCGTACGAGTCCTTCATCGCCTCACGGCACGTCGCGGTGTTCCGGCCGCGGCTGGTGATCGGCGTGTTCCTGGTGCTCATCCTCGGCATCGTGCCGCCGTTGATCCTCCTGGCCATCGTGAGCGCCGCCGACGCGGCGGTGAGCCGTACGCGCATCAAGCGGCTGGGGTTGGCGGATCCGCTCCTGGCGGCCGAGGCGCTCAACGAGCAGCGGCTCGCGGCGCAGACGCCGACGGCGATGATGACGGCGCTGTCGGTCGGCGGCGTCGGCGTCGGCGTGATGGCGCTCGTGATCGTGCTGTCGGTGATGAGCGGCTTCGAGGCCGACCTGCAGAAGAAGATCCTCGGCACGAACAGTCACGGCGTGGTGATGAAGTACACGCCCGAGATGCCGGAGTACGCCGAGGTGGTCGAGAAGATCCACCGGGTGCGGGGCATCACCGGCGCGACGCCGTTCATCTTGAACGAGGTGATGGTGTCGTCCGAGGGCAACATCTCGGGGTCGATGATCAAGGGCGTCGACCCGAAGACGGTGGGCTCGGTCACCGACCTGCCCGCGTCACTCGGCTGCGAGGCGGGGCGCCCGTGCCAGCCGATGGAGGCCCTCGAGGACCCGACGAAGATCCGCGCCAGGCGCCTCGAGCCCGGGGTGGGCGAGGGGGCCATCGACGACACGCCCGCGAAGCCGCCGTCGCCGCTCATCCGCGACCCGATGGTCGAGCTGCCGGCCGAGGCGCCGGACGACTCGGTGCTGCCGGGCATCGTGGTGGGCAAGGAGCTGGCCGCCTCGCTGCGGGTGGTGGTGGGCGACCGCATCAACGTCGTCTCGCCGCTCGGCGGAGAGCTGGGGCCCAACGGCCCGGTGCCCAAGAGCCGCCCGTTCCGCGTCGCCGGCGTCTTCTACTCGGGCATGTACGAGTACGACTCGAAGTTCGTCTACATCCACCTGCGCGAGGCGCAGACGTTCTTCGGCATCAAGGGCGCCAGCGGCGTCGAGGTGAAGGTGGATGACGTCGACGACGCGCGCGGCATCATGAAGCGCATCTACGACGCGCTCGACGGCTACCCGTATCGCACGAAGGATTGGGGCGAGATGAACCGGAACCTCTTCGCGGCGCTGCGGCTCGAGAAGCTGGTGATGGCCATCATCCTCACCATCATCGTCATCGTCGCCGCCGGCCTCATCGTCGCCACCGTCATCATGCTGGTGCTCGAGAAGCGGAAGGAGATCGCGGTGCTCAAGGCCCTGGGCGTCCCCGACGGCGGCATCGTGAAGATCTTCCTCTCCGAGGGCCTGCAGATCGGCGTGGTGGGGAGCTCGCTGGGGTTGGTGTCCGGGCTCGCCTGGTGCCTCTTCATCGAGAAGGTAGGCATCAAGCTCGACCCGCAGGTCTATTACATCCCCGCGCTGCCGGTGCGCATCGTGCCGCTGCAGACGGTGCTGGCGGTGGTGATCGCCATCCTCGTGACGTTCCTCGCGAGCGTGTACCCGGCGCTGAAGGCCTCGCAGGTCGAGCCCGTCGAGGGGCTCAAGTCGGAGTGACGCGATGACGGCGCCGTTCCTCGAGGTGGTGGACGTCTACAAGTCGTACTTCTTGAACGGCAAGCGCATCGACGTCTTGCGCGGCGTGAACGTGCGCATCGAGCAGGGCGAGCTCGTCTCGCTCATCGGCGCGTCGGGCTCGGGGAAGTCGACGTTCCTCCACGTGGCGGGCACCCTCGACGCGCCCGCGGCCGGGGTCATGCGCTTCAAGGGGCAGAGCGTCTTCGACCTCAACGACGCGCAGGTCGCCGAGTTCCGCAACACGAAGATCGGCTTCGTCTTTCAGTCGCACTTCCTGTTGCCCGAGTTCACCGCGGCCGAGAACGTGGCCATGCCGGCGCTCATCAACCGCCGGGAGCGGCGCGCGACGATGACGAGGGCGCGGGAGCTGCTCGAGCGGGTCGGCCTCTTGCACCGCGCCGAGCACAAGCCTGGCGAGCTCTCGGGTGGAGAGTCGCAGCGGGTGGCGCTCGCAAGGGCGCTCATCATGCAGCCCGCCCTGCTGCTCGCCGACGAGCCGACGGGCAACCTCGACCCGTCGACGGGAGAGGGCATTCACGCGCTGCTGCGCGAGGTGAACCGCGAGCTGGGCATCACCGCCGTGGTGGTGACGCACAACGAGGTCCTGGCGCGGTCGCTCCCCAGACGCCTGCGCCTCGTCGGTGGGCAGGTGGTCGACGCCGACGCCGCCCCCCCGGCCGACGCGGCGCCCGTCGGAGCCCCGGGCTGACCCGTCGCTTCGGCACCTGGCGCCTGGAGCGCCCGGCACGAGGGCCCGCAGGAGTCGGCAATCACACAGGTTTTCCCTCGTTTGAACGTGACCTTTCCCCTATACCCGCGCCCTCGTTCCGCTCGTGCTCCGTCGCCGAATCGCCCTCGCCTTCGTCCTCGCCTGCGCCGCCCTGCCGGTGCCGGCGGCGTTCGCGCAGACGGGCCTTTCAGACTCGAGCGACGCGCCGGTCGACGAGTCCCCTGAGCGCATCAGCGAGATCCGCGTCGAGGGGAACCGCCGCGTCGAGCAGCCGGCCGTCGCCCGGGCGCTCAAGCAGCGCGTGGGCGACGTCTTCGACCCGGCGCGGACGGCCGATGATCTGCGCGCGCTGTGGGCGCTCAAGTACTTCAACGACGTGCAGCTGCTGGTGCAGCGCTCGCCCTCGGGCATCGCGTACGTCGTGCGCGTCGAAGAGAAGCCGGCGGTGCGCGCCGTCACGCTCCAGGGCAACGACGAGCTGTCGAAGGACGACCTCAAGGACACCATCGACATCAAGGCGAACAGCATTCTCGACCTCGCCGCCGTGAAGCGGAACGTCAAGAAGGTCGCCGACAAGTACGTCGAGAAGGGCTACTTCCTCGCCGAGGTCACCTCGGAGCTCCGCGCCGTCGAAGACGCCCCCGAGGTCGACGTCGTCATCATCGTCAAAGAGAACGCCAAGGTTCAGGTCCGCGAGATCAACCTGCTGGGCGCCCAGAAGGTGCCGGTCGCCGAGCTCAAGGCCGTCATGGCCACGAAAGAGGGCGGCTACCTCTCTTTTCTCACTTCAGAGGGCACCTATCGCGAGGAGCTGTTCCAGAGGGACCTGCAGGTGCTCCAGGCCGCCTACTACGATCGCGGCTTCATCAACGTGCGCGTCGACAAGCCGGTGGTGAGCCTGTCGCCTGACAAGCGCTTCATCAGCATCTCGCTGCGCATCGACGAGGGGGAGCCCTTCCGCATCGGGAAGCTCGACTTCTCGGGTGACCTCATCGTCGGGAAGGACGAGCTGCGGGCGAAGATGGTCTCGAAAGAGACCGAGGTCTTCAACCGCTCCCTGCTGGCACGAGACATTCAGGCGATCACCGACGTCTACTACGACTCGGGCTACGCCTACGCGAACCCGGTGCCCATCACCGCGGTGAACGCCGAGGCGCGCACCATCGACCTGACGTTCGACGTCAACAAGGGCAAGCAGGTCACCATCGAGCGCATCGACATCGTCGGTAACACCAAGACGCGCGACAAGGTGATTCGCCGGCAGCTGCGGGTCTACGAGGGTGAGCTCTTCTCGGGCAGCGGGATGCGCCGGTCGAAAGAGAAGGTGACCGCGCTGGGCTTCTTCGAGACGGTCGAGGTGACTCACAAGCCCGGCCGCGACGACGAGCACGTGGCGGTGACGGTCGAGGTGAAGGAGAAGTCGACGGGTACCTTTCAGGTGGGCCTGGGCTTCTCGAACATCGAGTCGTTCATCTTCACCGCCCAGGTCGCCCAGCAGAACTTCCTGGGGTGGGGCCAGGCGGCGTCGTTCTCGGCGCAGCTGTCGGGCCTGCGCCAGTTCTTCCAGCTCTCGTATTTCGACCCGTACTTCCTCGACACCAACTTCATCTTCTCGCTCGACGCGTACCGCACGCAGCTCGACTTCTTCGGCTTCATCCGTGACGCCTACGGTGGCACCGCGAGCCTCGGCTACTACGTGGTGGCAGACGAGATGTCGTTCAACCTGGGCTACACGCGCGAGTTCGTGCGCGTCGAGCCGAGCCGGCAGTCGCTCCTGCTCGCCGACCAGTTCCGCAGCGGCAACACGAGCGCCATCCGCGCCGGCTGGCTCTGGGACAAGCGCAACAACCGCCTCTTCCCGTCCCAGGGGTGGTTCATGAACGTGACGGCCGAGTTCGCGCCGCGCGCGTTCGGCGGCAGCTACTTGTTCAACCGCTACACCGGGAACTTCCGCGGCTACATCCCGCTCCCGTTCGGGGCGGTGCTCAAGGGCCAGCTGCAGCTCGGCATCATCCAGCAGCTCGAGGCCGCCAACGGCCTGCCGGCCTCTGAGCTCTACTACCTGGGTGGCATCTTCACCGTGCGCGGCTACCCGATTCGCACCATCTCGCCGGCCGAGCTCGCTGCCGCGACCCCCGACGGGCCGACGACGTCGATCAACGTGGGCGGAGACCGGCAGATCTTCCTCAACATCGAGCTCGAGTTCCCCATCTTCGAGAAGGTGGGCATTCGCGGCGTCATCTTCTACGACGCCGGAAACGCGTTCGCGCGGGGCGTGCCGTTCTTCACCGACCGCACCTTCCCGAACCTGCCGCTGGGGCTCTTCCACTCGGTGGGCTTCGGCTTCCGCTGGTTCTCGCCCATCGGCCCACTGCGCTTCGAGTGGGGCATTCCCCTCAACCGGCGGCTCGGCATCGACCTGCAGCCGCTGCAGTTCGAGTTCACCATCGGCCAGAGCTTCTAGGGCCGGTCAGCCTCGCCACAGCAGCGCCGCCGTCGTCAGCCCCGAAAGCACCAGCATCGTCCCGAGCGTCACGATGGCGACGTCGGCCTTCGTCAGGCGCCGGCGCTGGGGGAGCCGGGCGGTGGTCGCGCTCGCGCCGCTCGAGGTTGTTTCGTCTGGTGGCAGGGCCGGGGGCCGTGCGTCGTCCGGCGTCGGCGCCGGGGCGGGCGGGCCTTCGGGCTCGGGAGCTCGCTGCACGACGGTACGCTCCTCGGGGGCGCGCTCGCCGTCTTCGAAGCGGAGCATGGTGTGGCCCAGCTCGAGGACGTCTCCGGTGGCGAGGCGGCGGGCCCCCGACACCCGCTGGCCGTTGACGTAGATGCCGTTCGTCGTGCCGCAGTCCTCGACGAAGTACGCCTTGCCGTGGTGCACCACCCGCGCGTGCCGGCGGGACACCGAGCGGTCGAGCAGGCGAACGTCGACGTCGTCGGCCCGGCCGAGCGACGTGTCGAGGAAGGCGATGGGGAAGACGTGGCCCTCGTTCGCTCCGGCGACGCACGTCAGGGTCGCGGCGCGGCTCTCGTGCCGCGGCAGCTCGCCCGACAGGAGCTCTCGCGCCAGGGCCTCGGTGCTCTTGTTGGCCCGTCGCTCCCGTGTCGTCTCGTCCTCGGGGCGACGCACCACCACCTGGTTCGGGAGCGTCAGCACCTCTCCAGGCAGCACCAGCCGGGTGACGTGCGCCGGGAAGAGCTGGTCGCCGATGCGCAGCGGGCGCGCGCAGGTGACCGTCAGCCGCGGGCCGTCGACGACGAGCGTCACCAGCTTCACCGGGAGCCCGTCGAGCCTGATGTCGTCGCGTTGGCCGCCGCCTAGCGTCGCAGGCCCGTCGATGAGATCGACCGGCGTCGACTCGCCGGCGCAGAGAATGTCGAGGCGCATGGCCTCCCGGGGTGCGGGCCCTTCGCCAACGGAACGCGTGGAAATGACGGCCCTTCGGGCGCCACCCCATCCCGGGCGGGAGACGCACCGTGGGGGCCCTCGTGGCGAACGTGGCGGTCCCTCGACGGACGCGACAGGGACAGGGCAGTGCGGCATGGTGCGCGTCGATGCGTGCTGCTGGGTGGGTGATCGTGGTGTCGTGTGAACTGTACGCCTGCCGCGACGAGCAGGCGGGGCCTCGTCCGAAGGCGGCCCGGCCTGCCGCTGCGGTGGCGCCCCGGGGCGTTCCGACGGTCGACGCGATGCCGCCAGTGAACTTCCCCGCCACCGCGAGCTGGAGCCAGGGCGCTGTGCGCTACCTCGGCAGCCAGGTCGATCCCAGGAACCCGCAGCCGGGCCAGCGCATCACCCTCAAGCACTACTTCCGGGCCGAGGGCGCGCAGCCGCGCAGCTACCAGTGGTTCCTGCACTTCGTCGACGCGTCGAGCGGCCAGATGCTGGGCAACCTCGATCAAGAGATGCAGGCCTCGGCGCCGTCGCTGGGCACCTGGCCCGAGGGGAAGACCGTCGAGATCGTCCAGCAGCTGCAGATGCCCACCTTCGACGGCGCCATTCGCATGCTCTTCGGGTTCTGGAACGAACAGGGCCGACTGCCCGTCGACGCCGAGGCGGCGCACGACGGCGCGAACCGCGCGCTCGGGCCGCTCCTCGAGGGGCCCAGGCGCCCGCTCCCCGAGTACCGCATGCCCCGCGCGGCGCGGCCCCCCGTCATCGACGGCGCCCTCGACGATGAGGCCTGGAAGGCGGCGCCCGAGGTGACCCTTGGCGGCAGCCTCGACGGGCACCCCATCTCGGAGCGCCGCACCCGCGTTCGCCTCGTCTGGGACGACACCCACGTCTACGTCGCCTTCGACTGCGAAGACCCCGACGTGTGGGGCTCGCTCCGCAACAAGGACGACCCCATTTACAACGAGGACGTCGCCGAGGTGTTCTTCGACGCCGATGGCGACGGCGCGACGTACAACGAGCTGCAGGTCTCGCCGCACAACGTGAACTTCGATGCCTCGTTCGTCGCGCGCCGCAGCGACCTGCCGACGGCAATGAAGTGGGAGTCCGGCATGAAGTCGGCGGTGAAGGTGCGCGGCACCCTCGACGACGACTCCGACCGCGACGACGGCTGGAGCGCCGAGCTCGCCATTCCCATCGCCCAGCTGAACCAGGTGCCGCACGTGCCTCCAAGGAAGGGCGACGTGTGGCGCTTCAACGCCTACCGCCTCGAGCACTACGTGCGCCGGCAGCAGATCGACGGGCAGGCGTTCTCGCCGCTCTTCGTCGGCGACTTCCACGCGCTGCCGCGCTTCGGCACGCTCGTCTTCGATTGACGCCCGGGGCTGCCGGTCAAGCGGCGCCGCCGCCGCGCGCCGTTACGTCATCTCGACGCGAACGAGCTGGCGGCCGATGAGGAACTGATCACCGTTGTCGACGAAGGCGGGCGCTCCCAGACGCAGGAAGGTGCCGTTCGACGAGCCGAGGTCGCGAATGACGGCGCGCTCGGGAGCGACGTGCAGCACCGCGTGGCGCCCCGAGACGAACCCGTCGGTAGGGAAGGTGATGTCGCCGAGCTCGCGGCCGATCTGGTTGTCACCCTCCTTCAGCGGGTAGGCCGAGCCCCGCAGCCCGCCCTCCATCAGCTGTACGAGGCGAAAGCGGAAGCCCGAGTCGGGGGAGCCCCAGGCCGTCGCTCCGTCTTCGCCGGGCGCCAACGCCGGTACCGGCTCGACCACCAGCCGCTGCCGCCCGAGCCGCACCTCACCGCCGATGGCCACCTCGCGCTCGCTGCGGAGCCGGGTGAACACGCCGTTGCCGCCGCCGACGTCCTCAACGGCCAGGCGCTGGCCCGAGAAGAACAGCCGCATCTGCGTGTCGGCGACGAACGGATCGTCTGGAATGGGGAGGTCACCGGTTCGGCCGCAGAGCATCACGTCGCCGCGCATCGGAATGACAGACTCGGGCCCGCCGTCGGCCCGCACCACCCGCACCGCCACTCGTGGACGATTCGCCATCGACTTCACTGAGTAGCACGGGGGTTCCACCCCTGTGAATCAGTCTGGCGCCGCCGCACGGAAGCTGGAAACATGTCGATGCCCGTGGCTCCCGTCGACGACACCCTCGGCAAGACCTTCGCCGGCAAGTACCGGGTCGAGCAGATGATCGGCGAAGGCGGCATGGGCAAGGTCTACCGCGCCACCCAGCTCGCCCTCGAGAAACCCGTCGTGCTGAAGGTGCTCCGGCAGGCGCTGCTGGGCGACGAGCGCACCGTGGCCCGGTTCCAGCGCGAGGCCAAGGCGGCCAGCCGGCTGAACCACCCGAACTCCATCTCGGTCCTCGACTTCGGCCAGGCTGACGACGGCGCCCTGTTCATCGCGATGGAGTACGTGCAGGGCAAGGACCTGCACCAGATCCTCTCGCGCGAGTGGCCGCTGCCCGAGCCTCGCGTGATGCGCATCATGAGCCAGGTGCTCTCGGCGCTGGCCGACGCGCACTCGGTGGGCGTCGTGCACCGCGACCTCAAGCCAGAAAACATCATGGTGTCGCAGGGGCGCAGCGAGCCCGACTTCGTGAAGGTGCTCGACTTCGGCATCGCGAAGATCATCGACGGCAGCGAAGACGATGGGCCGGCGCTGACGCGCGCGGGCTTCGTGTGCGGGACCCCCGAGTACATGTCTCCGGAGCAGGCGCGCGGCGCGAAGCTCGACCACCGCTCCGACCTCTACGCGGTGGGCGTGATCCTCTACCAGCTGTGCTCGGGGATGCTGCCCTTCGACTCCGAGACGCCGGTCGGGTTCGCCACCAAGCACCTCACCGAGATTCCGCCGCTGCCGACGAAGCGCCGCCCTGACGCGCGGGTCAGCCCGGCGATGGAGCGCCTCATCATGAAGGCGCTGTCGAAGAACCCCGACGACCGCCCTCAGACGGCCGAGCAGTTCCGTGCCGAGCTGCTCGCCATCGACAAGGAGCGGCGCGCGGCGGTGGGGCGCCGGTCCGGCGCGACCTCGGCGTCGTCGCTCGCTCCAGCGCCGCCGCGCAAGGTGACGCCGCTCGACCAGCAGGAGACGAAGGTCTCGGGCCCGCCGCCGGGCATGTCGTCGCCCTGGTCGGAGCGCGACGACACGGTGAAGCACGTCCCGGGCGCCGCGAGATCGGCCACGGGCCAGCATGGTGGTGCCGCCGCCCGGGCGACGCGCACCGCGCACGATGGCACCGGGGCGGTGGCCTTCAAGGTGGCCACCGGCATTCTCGTGGCGTTGGCCCTGCTGCTCGGCGGTGCGCTGGCGATGAAGTTTCTGGGCGGGGTGGGCGACGAGGTGCCCTCGGTGACGCCGCACGACGACGGCGCTCCCCTCGGCCCCGTACCGATGAAGCGCGAAGACGCGGCCCGGCAGCGGTTGTGGGAGCAGCTGACGGCCCGCACGGAGCGCCGCCCTACCGACGCCGACAAGGCGCTCACGGTGGGGGACGCGGAGCTTGCGGGCCGCCGTCTGGCCCAGGCGGCGCGCGCCTTCGAGGAGGCGTGGCGGCGAGACCCGCGCGGCGAGGTGGCCCTTCGGCTGGGCGAGGTGGCGCGCCTCGAGGGGCGCACCGACGACATGCGCAGCTGGTTCGACGCCGCCAGGCGCCTCGAGCTGTCGCCCGAGGCGAGTGCCTACGTCGAGGGGTGCCTCAAGGCCGCTCGTCCCTGAGCCCTCGGGTGAGCGGAGCCCGAGCGCTGTACCGTCGACCTCTGCCTTGCAGCTCAGCTCAGCAGCTCGACCTGCAGTGTCTGCTGACCCACGCGCAGGCGGTCTTGCGATTTGAGGGCGCGCTCTCCGCTGATGCGGGTGTAGGTGCCCAGCCCGCCCGACAGGTCCCGCACCATCGCCCCGCCGGCCGTCGGCGCCAGCTCGCAGTGCCGCGGCGCGAGGCCCTCGTCGTTCGGGAAGCTGAAGTCGCAGCGCCCCTGGCCGATGGTGAGCACCGGGCCCGGAGTGAGCAGGCAGCGCCCGGGGCGGTCTCCGAGGAGCACCTCTTCCACGGCGTAGTGCACGACGTTGTTGGGGAGCGAGGCGCCGTAGACGAGGACGTCGACCCGGTTCCACGGCGGGCTCGGCTCGATGGCGCCGAGATAGCGGAACAGCCGCAGGCCCGTGCAGAACAGACTGCCTTCGGAGATCGTCTCTTGCCCCGATACCGAGACGTAGACGCCCGAGGTGCTGCCCTCGTCGCGAACGAACAGCTTCCCGTCCCGCACCGACAGCGTCGCATGCAGCGGCGAGATGAAGGGGTCTTCGGGGAACAAGATCACCCCGCGGTCCCGCCCAATCTGCGCGCCTCCCGCGCCGAGCTTGAAGCGCTGCCCGCGGGCCGGCCCGGCCATGACGGTGAGCCCGAAGCGGGGACCGACCGGCTGGGGCGGAGGCGGCGTGGACGACGACTGGAAGGTTGGGCGTGCGGGAACGCCCCGACTGGCGATGGACCCGGGCGGCGGCGTCGTGGACAGCGCAGGCGTCGCCCCGGTGACTCCGGCGCGCTTCAACCCGGGAGGCGCCTCGCCATGGCGCGTGGGCTCGGCTGGGCGCGGCGCCGCCGGCATCTGGGCCATCGGAACCGTGCGCTCGTTGGTCTCGTGGTGCAGCGGCGTGACGGGCTGGGCCATCACCCGGGGACCTGGGCCCGCGGCCTTCGCGGGCACCGAGTCGGTCGGCGACCCGCACGCCATGCACCGGACCGCGCCCACGACGTTGAGCGAGTCACACGTTCCGCAGATGACTTGAAGGGAGCGGGTCAGGAAGGCCGTCATGGCGTCGACTCGATATTCAGACGTTCCGCGACCTTGCGCAACAGATTCGAGCGGGCTGACGCGTTGCAGCACTCCGCGCCGGTGCTAGGCTCCGGGTGTTTGATGCGGCTGA
>JADCJJ010000574.1 GCA_020247085.1 Myxococcaceae bacterium
CGCGTCGTCCACCCACACCACGGAGAAGAAGCCATGAAGCCCGTCGTCGCAGCGCTTGCGTGCCTCACCCTCACCGCCTGTGGAGGCGTCCCCTCCGGGGCGCCGCCCGCGCCCACCATCACGCTGTCGCCCGGCGCATCGAGCCTCACGGTGCGCATCGACAAGGTGAAGTCCGACCGCGGACCGGTCTTCTGCGACCTGTTCAACGCCGCCGACGGCTTCCCCGGCCCGAGCCCCATCATCGGCGGTACCGTCGAGCTCGACGCGCGCGACGAGCCCGTGTGTCGCTGGAGCGGCTTGCCCGCCGGCGACTACGCGGTGAGCGTCATTCAAGACGAGAACGCCAACGGCAGCCTCGACACCAACGTGCTGGGCGTTCCGCTCGAAGGCTACGGCGTCAGCAACAACGTCGTCCCGTCCACCACCGCGCCGCGCTGGAGCGACGCCCGACTCACCATCGATGGCACGCAGAGCATCACCATCACCGTCCAGCTGTTCAACTGACGTCACGAAAGGAACCACCCATGAAGTCACTCCTCTTTCCGCTCTCTCTCCTGACCCTCGTCGTCGGTTGTGGCCCCGGGGTCGACCCCGATTCGCTGCCTCCCGTCGACGAGACGGCCTGCACCAAAGCGCAGCTCGAGGCCGACGGCCGAGACAGCGCTCCGCTCGCAGCGCTTCCGCCCGGACAGTACGTCGTCAGCACCACGTACCTTCGGCTGCCCCTGCGCCGGAGCGCGCTGGCCCGCTTCTCCGAACTCACCGCGCCCATGGAGGACGAGCTTCGCGCCAACGCCGGCCTGGTACGAGTCACCACGCGGCTTGCGACCTCGTGCAACACGGCCCGCACGCTGACGGTGTGGAGGACCGAGGCCGACATGTACCGCTTCGTCGGCAGTCCGGCGCACGCACGGGCGATGGCTGCGACGCCAGAAGTCAGCCGCGGCGGCAGCGTCACGACGCACTGGAGCGCCTCCGAGGCCGAAGCGACCTGGCAGGTCGCAACCCGAAAGCTTGCTGAAGATGACGACGGCCCGGTGTACTGACGAAGCTCACCCGGGCGGGCATGAATCGGGGTGAACGCCCCGGGCGGCCGGCTCGAAGTCCCCTTCGGCTTTGGGGGGAGTTCTCGTACCGGCCGTCCACGAGGCGCCACACCCTCGACTCGGCGGCTGGGCCTCCTCGCGCCTGATCATGCCCAACTCCCCCGCGCTGCGGTGGGTTCCGGGACCCGTCTCTTCTTCTCGGAAGCGATGCTGGAATCAGTCAGTCCGACGAGCGCCTCACTCACAGACCACAGGCGGTCCTGCAGGGCCTCGTCCCTGCTGAGAGGCGCCGGGTCCTTCCGCTTCCGGCGAACGAAGTAGCACCCAGACACGCCCTCGACGTCGGGCGACACGGCGAGATGGATGCTGGTCTGCGCGCCCGCATCCGGTGAGACCGCGATCAGGCCTTCCAGGAAGCGAAAGATTGGGTTGCCCATGTAGTCGTTCGAAAGGTTGGTCTTGACGATGCCCGGATGGAGCGCGTTGGCGGTGACCCGAGCGCCTCTCAAGCGTCGCGCCAGCGAGAAGGTGAAGAGCACATTGGCCAGCTTTGCCTGATAGTAGGCTCGGCGAGGTTGATACCCTGTTTCGCCGTGCAGGTCGTCGAAGTGAATCCTGCCTCTTGCGTGGCCGATGGAACTGACGTTGACGATACGACCTGCTGAGCTTCGCTCGAGGGCGTTCAGGAGCAGGTTGGTGAGCAGAAATGGAGCCAGGTGGTTGACCGCAAGCTGGAGTTCGTAGCCGTCCCGACTGAGCTGGCGCGCTCGGCTGACCAGCCCCGCGTTGTTGATGAGTACATCGAGGTGGCGGTAGCGACTCAGAAACACCGAGGCCATCGCGCGCACGGCGTCCAGTGAGCCGAAGTCGCCGGTCAGGAAGTCGATGTTTGGGTTCTGGGTCTGTCGTCGCAGCTCCTCGGAGACCTGGGCGGTCTTCTCTGGGTTACGCCCTGTGATGATGATGGTGTGACCTTGCTTCGCCAGGGCTTCGGCGGTGGCCCTGCCGATTCCTGCAGTGGAGCCGGTGATGAGAATCGTCTTGATGTGCATGGTGTTCTCTTGTTCGCGAAGGGCGAACGCACGAAGACGTCAGAAGGCCGCTCCGACAAGCAATGATCCGACGGCGAAGACGGGCGACTCGGGCATCAAGGTGGGCCATGGGTTCGAGAGAAAGGCGTTCGTCCCCACGCCGCCTTGAAGGGTGATGAGGGGTTCGAGCGGCCACCTCGAGGCCGCCTCGACGCCCAGCTCGGAGAGCAGGAAGCGGTAGCCCCCGTAGGCCTCGAGGGTGAGCGTGAAGGCGTCATAGGTCGCGCCCGTGACGACGTTGCGTTCGAGGCGAGCGAAGGTCGGGTAAGCGGCCACCTCGACGTGGAGGCCACGCCAGAAGAACTGGCGGTACCCGATGCCCGGGCCGAACTCGCGAAAGGTGCCTTCGTTCTCCCGGAAGACGCCCGGACGTGCGTTGAGGGCGAACATCAAGTCGCCCTTGAGGGTGCCAGCGCGCCAGAGGGTTGTGGTGCCGCGTGCCTGGAAGTACTGCACACCAGGAATGAGCGGCCAGACGACGTTGAGTTCGAGGCCGAGCCAGCGTGGTGGCGGAGCAGCGGGGGACTGAGCGAGGACGAGCGAGGCAAGCAGTGGAAGGAACACGGGTCGTCTCCTCAGGAAGGTTGGCCGCGGGCGACCGAGTGGTCGCTGCCGGGAGTCGGCGTGGCGCGCTCGATGCGCGCTGGTGTCACGGCAACGCTCCTTCGCCACAGCACGGACGAAAGAAGGGTGAGGACGAGGCAGGTCGGGGCGAGGACGACGTCCGGAAGGAGCAGTTGCCCAGACGCGAAGAACGAGTAGGTCGCGCCCACGAAGTCGATGGTGAGCCCAGCGTAGGCCCACTCCCGCAGCCAGGTGGGCGCCGGTCCCCAAAGCGCACCGACGGCAGAGAGCTTGGCCGCGGCGAGGAGCGGGATGAGCGTGCGCGGATACCCCAGCGCCTCGAGTGAGCGCACGACCGGCTCGACGGCCAGCGCTTCGGAGATGCCTGCGCCCAAGACGAACAGCCCGAGCAGGGCCCGAAGACCCTTCTCGGCGGTGAACGATGACGACTGCGGGACGACGGGTGCCATGTGTGACCTCCAGGGAAGCTGCCGGTCAACAATGTGCGGAGCGCGAGCCAGGTGGGTCCTCTCGCCGACAAACGGCGGCGCCCAGCCGACGAGCGGCTCGCTTCGTTCTGCGCTGCGCCCAGCGCTCTGGGTACGTTCCGCGCGCGGGGTGCGCGACCATGGCTCGACGCTCGAGAGCAGGCCCTTCATCGCCGGCGCGCTTTCGGCTGACGAGCCGCAGCACTCGCTGCCGTGTGGCTCCGTCTCGGCCGGGAGCGGGTCGGCGTTCAGCGGGAGTCCACCGAGGTGCGGAGCGTGACGGTGGGGGTCGACCGCGTGACGGTGCCGATGGAAGAAGATGTCGGCGAGTCGGTCGCGAGGAACTTCCGGAAGGGCCATCAAGCCGCGCATCGACGACGCGCGGGTGAGGTTTGTCGCCGAGCACGACCCGCTCATGCCGGCGCTGTGAGGTCACGCCGCCGGTCCAGGACGACGCTCGCCACTGCCGCGCCCAACACCCACCCGACGACGAGGTTGACGCTCATGCCACCGGAGTACCGAAGCGGCAGGCCCCACCAGTTCGTCATGTATCCATAGGTGGCGCCGGCAGCCGCGGTCGCCAGCAGCGCCAGCACGAGTGCTCGTCGAGGCAGCGGGAGTGACGAGAGCAGCCACAGCGCTTCCACCAGCATCGCGGCGCAGGCGAGCTGCGTCACCGCCTCTCCGATGAAGTAGCGCGTGGGGTGGTAGCGCTCGACCGGTACCGAGACGATCCACGCGAACGACCGGTCGGTCGTGAGCGTGCCGTTGCCATCGCCGAGCTCGTCGTCGAAGGCGCTGGTGGCGAGCGCGCCGGGTGGCCTCCGAACCGGAGAAGCGCCGAAGGCGGCCGGCTCCCCAGTGGTCTGGGCGACGACTTGAACCGTCGGCACACCCCAGGGGAAGACCTGAGTGAGGCCGCTCCAGACGAACAGGGTGGCGGCGCAGGCGATGACGGCGACAGCGAACCGAAGCGGCGTGGGGTCTGGCATCGTGGGCTCCTCGTGAGGGAGCGCCCGATGTATCGGTCTGCCGAAAGGTTCAGCAGAACGGCTGCGACAAGTTTCGCCACGCCGACGGTGCGCGACCGATGAAGCTCCGGCACACGCGCGCGAAGTGCGACGCGTCGGCGAAATGCCCGAGGCCGTTGTGCAGCACCCGCTCGTCGGCCGCGGCGAGCGTTCGGGCCAGCCTCGCCAGGGTTCGCAGCCGACGGGGCGGCTGCCCGGCATAACGGAGGCAGAGCCGCTGAACCCATCGGTCGCTCGTCGGGAGCCTGTCGGGCTCCTCGCAGTACCCGCACCACAGGTCGAGGAAGTCACGCTCGTCGGGCGTCACGGCGAGACTGCTCCGGAGATCGACAAGCAGAACCTCGAGCTGCGGCACCGTGCGGCAGTCCGCGAGGGGCTGGAGCATCGGGTGCGACGACGGCGTGAGCGTCTGCCCGAGGAACCGCCTGGGTTCGCCCAGCAGGCACTTGATGACGTTCGGAGCAAGGCTCACGCACGCCTCCGGGTCGTCGGCCTCCCGCACGTCTCCGTGAGGCAGCTGGATGAGCACCGGTGCTCGCCCCCGCAGCACCACCACCACGTTGGCCGTCGGGAGAAGGTGGAGGGTCGCCGGCCTGCACGGTCGGCGTTCGATGAGGAACGGCGTCTGGCTCACGCCTCGAGCTCACCGAGGAGGCGCTCCACGTCGGCGATCGTCGAGAGGTAGACCCCATCTTTCAGGCGAGCGCTGCCGCCGAGGGACGGCGTGTGTGCGACCCTGCCCGGCCACTTCCGCTGGAGGTTGAGCGCGGCGTAGAGCCCGCGCGCCGTGGGCTTCAGCGACACGACGATGCGACCGTCGCGGTAGATGGGCAGGTAGCTCCTGCAGGGCTGTGGGCTCGCGGAGTCGCCGAGCCCGCCCACGACTCGTTC
>JADCJJ010000575.1 GCA_020247085.1 Myxococcaceae bacterium
CGGCCCTGGTTCGGGTCGACAACGGCCAGCCGCAGACCTTCCCGTGCAGCCAGGGCAACCAGGCCGAGAACCCGGCGGCGGCGGTGACGGTGGCCAACCTCGCGGGCGGGGTGACGCACACCATCGACATTCAGATCACCGACCAGACCGGCTTCACGTACCTGCGCGCGGTGAACTCGCTGTCGGTGCTGCCCGGGGGCTCGGTCGCGGCGACATTCCAGCCGCAGTGGGTGGTCGGCAGCCTGCCGATACTGTGGACGTTCTTCAACCAGGGCCTGCAGATCAGCTGCGCCCAGGCCTTCGTCGACTTCGTCTTCGTGAACTTCCGCAACCAGCAGACGGGCCTGTGGGTCTTCGCCGACCAGGCCGGTAACCCGGTCGCTGGCCAGCAAGTGCCCTGCGTCAGCCCGAACAACCTGCAGGGCACGTTCTTTCCCTATCTGCCGGCGGCGAACTACGAGGTGTCGCTCCAGGCGCCGGTTCGGGCGAACGTGGGCAACTACACGTACCAGTCCGGGCGCATCAGCCAGGTGCCCGTGGTGCAGGTTCAGGCAGGTGTCTTCGCGCAGTCGGAGCAGATGGGGCAGGTCGTTCCCCTGCAGTAGCGGGCGGCAGACTTCTCGGCGCCGCGGGTGAGGCTGGCGCGCGGTGTGCTAACGGTTCTCCCATGCGTCACGACCGCCACGGGCCCATCGGGGTGTTCGACTCAGGCGTCGGCGGCCTCACGGTGCTGAAGGCCCTCATCGACCGGTTACCGCTCGAGTCGACGGTGTACCTGGGTGACACGGCCCGGGTGCCCTACGGCACGAAGTCGGGCGAGGTGGTGACGAAGTACAGCCTCGCCAACGCCGACGTGCTGCTCGAGTACGGCATCAAGCTGCTCGTGGTGGCCTGCAACACGGCCTCGGCGGTGGCGCTGCCGGCGCTGCGCGAGGCGCTCCCCGTGCCCGTCGTCGGCGTCATCTCACCCGGGGCGAGCGTGGCGGCGGCGACGACGAAGAGCGGGAGGGTGGCGGTCATCGGCACCCCGGGCACCATCGCGTCGGGGGCGTACCAGCGGGCGCTCGAGGTGGTGCGGCCGGGCCTCGAGCTGCGGACCCGGGCGTGCCCGCTGTTCGTACCTCTGGCCGAGGAGGGCTGGGTGGCGGGCGACGTGCCGCGCCTGGTGGCCGAGCGGTACCTGGGCGACGGGCTGCTCTCGGGCGGCGTCGACACGCTCGTCTTGGGCTGCACCCACTACCCGTTGCTCCAGGGGGTCATCCACGCGGTCGCCGGCCCTGGCGTCACGCTGGTTGACTCGGCGCGCGCGACGGCCGACCGCGTCGCCGAGGTGCTGCACGAGCGAGACCTGGTGAAGAAGGAGCGCCTCGCCACCGAGCGCCACTACCTCGTCACCGACACGCCGGCGCGCTTCGCCGAGGTGGGGGCGCGCTTCCTCGGACACCCCATCTCGGGGGCGAGTCAGATCGACCTGAAGCTGCGCGGCTGAGCGACCCCGGGTGGCCGCCGGTCAGGTGCGGCTGACGCCGGGTTGCACCGGCTGCACCGGCTCCACCACCGGCGCGACCTCAATCGCCGCTTCGAGCCCGATGTCGTCGGCGCGGGGAATGACCCCGGTGGTGAGCGTCACGAGCTTCTCGAGCGTCTTGAAGAACTGCAGCTTCGTCAGTGGCCAGTTCAGCCACCCGGTGGTGATGCAGTAGTACTTGTCGAAGGGCGCCGTGTGGTGAATGCCGTGGTGGCGGATGGGGAGGATGAGGTGCCACCGCTGCAGCGCCTTCACCGCGGGCGACAGGCGGTCCTCGTCCTCGTGCGACCATTTGTGGAACTGGTTGGTCATCATCACCCAGAAGATCATCGACCCGAGCGACACCATGACGAACAGCAGCACGGCCTCGTAGCCGGCCCAGTCGAGGGGCATGAAGACGCAGATGCAGCCCACCCACAGCGAGATGAGGCAGTTGTTGCCGTTCGTCTCGATGAAGTCGTGCCGGGTGATGGCCTTCGGGTCGACGTGGTGCTCGCGGAAGGGGCGAATGAGCGAGGCCCCGATGAAGCGCATGTTCGTGTGGCCCCAGGTGTCGGCGAGCCAGTGCACGAAGCCCGAGATGAAGTCGGCCATCAGGTAGCCTGCCATCACCGCCGAGGCCACCAGGAAGCCCCGGCCGGCCCCGGAGAGCGCCGTGCGTCGCACGATGAGCGCGATGAGCACGAAGAACGCAATGATGCCGAGGACTTCGACGACGCGGTACCAGCCGTGGTACCCGGCCGCGAGCGCCTGCGCGTTCTGCATCTTGAGCTTGAGCTGGTCGTCTCGCATGAAGGGGCGGCCCCGCGACGGCAGGTCTTTTTTCGTACGAATGCCAGTCTTACGCGGTTTTGTCACTCCCCCGTCACGGTACGGCCCGGGGCGCGCCGGGTGGTTCAGGCGACCTTCCCGGCGGCCGGGTCCTCCATGCGGGCCTTGACGAGCTCGAGGCCCTTCGAGCAGTACAGCCCGTCTTCGATGCGCTCGTCGAAGGCGTACTTGATGCTGCACATCGGCCGGGGCCCCTCGGGCGTGAGCACGGTCTGGGTGCGCCCGAGCGCGGCGAAGAAGGGGCAGTTGCCGTACTCGTAGAGGTGGTGGAACGCCGAGTCGAGGCGCACGCTGCCGAGGTTGGCGACGAACATGCTCGCGTACATCGGGTCACTCTCGATGAAGCTCGCCGGCAGCAGGTTCCACCCGTCGAGCCAGCGCATCAGTCCGACGCCCAGGCGCAGCAGCGGCGCGGGGATGCGGAGGAAGACGTTCAGCTCCTTGTCGACGGCGCTCTTCTGGTCGCTGCGCCCCACCTTGACGTCGCCGGCGACGAAGTCGACGAGCTGCGCGAAGGTGTGGCCCGGGTCGAAGCGGCGCTTGAGCACGACGAGCGGCGCCCCGTCCTCCATGCGCTTCTTGGCGGCGTAGGACAGCCAGATGCCGTTCCGCTGCCAGATGCGGCTGCCCATGACGAAGCGGTTGAGGCGTGGGCGCTGGTCGAGCCCGTAGACGGCCGCCCAGAGGAAGACGTGGAAGACGGTGGCGCGCCGTGCGGGGTTCGCCGCGTTCCACGCATCGAGGAAGGCGTTGGTCTTCGTCAGGTCGATCCACTGCTCGAAGTACACCGTCGACTCGGTGCGCGTCGGCATGATGAACGGCATGATGGCCCGCGTCGGGGCGATGTCGGTGCACTTCGTTCCGTCGGCGCGTGAAAAGAGCATCAGAGCTTCTCGTAGTCAGCCGGCTTCTTCTTCTTCTTGACCGGGTTGGTGAGCTTGCCGTCCTTGAAGAGTTCGACCTTGCCACCGGGAGCTGAGAGGCCGACGGCCGTGCCGACCAGGGCCTTGGAGTCGGGCGGGTGGTAGACGACGCGCAGCCGGGCGCCCGCGGGCAGGTCGCCGATGTTGGCGTCGACGAGCAGGTAAACACTGGTGCCCTGGGCCAGCACCCGCTCGCTGTCCTGCACCGGGTCGAGCTCGGCGAGCTGCCGCCCGGCGTCGAGCTCGGTCGAGTCCTCGGAGAACTGGCGGACCTTCACCCGCAGCACCGCCCGGCTCGAGTCGCCCTGGTACACCTTCTGACCCTGGATGGTGAGGGCCAGGTCGGCGCCGTTCTCGGCGGCCTTCGGGTCCTTCAGCTTGAGCCCCGAGCTCTTGTTGGCATCAGTGTCGATGAAGACGGTGGCGTTGGCACATCGGGTGCCGCAGGCCTCGCCCCAGGGCTCCTTGTTGAACTCGACCTTGAGCGCGTAATCGGTGCCCTGGGTGCCGATGACGATTTCGGTGATGAGGGGCCGGTCGTCTTCGCCCGGGGGCGGCGGCTTGTAGCGAATGGCGGGCTTCTGCGCGAAGACGGCGCTGGCGCACAGCAGGCCCAGCGCCAGGAGGGACCTCGAGCACATGAGCAGCACGAAAGCAGAAGGGCTCTACGTGCGCCAGCTACTGCTGGGGCCGATGAAGAACTTCGTCTACCTCGTCGGTGCGCAGGAGTCGGCCGAGGTGGCGGTGGTGGATCCGGCGTGGAGCGTGCCGGCGATTCGAGCGGCCGCCGACGCCGACGGCCGGCGCCTCGCGGCGGTGTTCCTCACGCACCACCACGCCGATCACGTCAACGGGGTGCCCGAGCTGCTGCGGCAGCACGACGTGCCGGTGTACGTGCAGCGCTCCGAGCTCGAGGCCTTCGACGAGGCGCGGCGACTGGGGAGCGCGGTGCGCGCCGTGGGGCCGGGCGACGTGCTCACCGTCGGCCGCGCCGAGGTGACGTGCGTGCACACCCCGGGGCACACGCCGGGCTCGCAGTGCCTCTCGGTTCGCGGCGCGCTCCTCTCGGGTGACACCCTGTTCGTCGACGCCTGCGGGCGGTGCGACCTCGCCGGAGGCGACGCCGCGCAGATGCACGACTCGCTCCACCGGGTGCTCTCGGCGTTGCCGGCCGAAACGGTGCTCTACCCCGGCCACGACTACGGCCCCGTCTGCGTCTCGACGCTGTCGCGGGAGCGCGCCCACAACCCGTACTACCAGCGCCCGGGGCTCGAGGCGTTCCTCGCGTACCGCAATCGCCCCCGGGGCTGAGCCGTCCGTACGGCTGGCGCGGAACGGCCAGACGTCGCAGGCTGTTCCAGGACGAGGCCCTCGGCGACCCATGCGCGGTGAGCTCCACTTCGGGCGGTTGGCGGTGCTGGTGGGCATCGTGGTGGCGTCCGTGCTGGCGTGGGACAGCGCGGTGCTCACGCCCTTCAAGCTGCTCGCCGTGATGGGACACGAGACGGGGCACGCGCTCGCCGCCAGGCTCGTCGGCGGCGAGGTGAACCAGGTGACGGTGCGCCCCAACCAGTCCGGCGAGTGCCTGTCGTCGCTCCCCGGGGGCTTCTTCGCCCGCGTGCTCGTCTACTCGGGCGGCTACGTCGGCAGCGCCCTCATCGCGGTGCTGCTGTTGGTGCTGACGTTCCGCTTCGAAGCGCGGCGCTTCATGCTGGGCGCCGCCGCCGCCTGGCTGGTGGTGATGGCGCTGTTCTACGGGAGGGACCTCTTCACGCTCGGCTTCTGCCTGGGCATGGCGGTGCTCTTCGCGGCGGGGGCGAGGTTCTTGCCGCTCGAGCTCGTCGGCGCGCTGAACCTCTTCATCGCCACCTTCACGGCGCTCTACGCCGCGATGGACCTCAAGGACGACCTCTGGTCGAGCCAGGTGCGGGCGATGAGCGACGCGCAGTTGCTCGCCGAGGTCACCGTCGTGCCCGCCATCGTCTGGGCGGCGCTGTGGACGCTGGTGTCGGTGGCGCTCCTCGCGCTGGGCGGGTTCTTTGCCGTCAGCGAGCGGCGGCGGCCCGCCCGGAGCTCGACGGGCCCTTCGGTGGCGGCGCCACGCTGACCTTGTCGGGCGCAGCGAACGGCGCGCCCGGCCGTGCCCGTCATGCGCCGGCGGTGACGTCGGGTGTGCGCAGGCGAAGGCCAGGCGTGCCGCCCGATGCCCCGCAGGCGCTCGGGCGTCGCGCCGTCACTCGGCGCCTGGAACCACGGGGCGAGGCCGACCTCCACCCCCACGGGCCACGATTCGGGCTCTGGCTCGGGTGTGGCCGGACGCGTGCGCGCGGGGGCGCAGGCCCGGCTCCAGGCCCGCCGTCTGGGCGCGACGCAGCCGGCCCGCCCAATGCATGCGCGGCATGGGCACGGGGCCAGCAGAAAGTGAGGCCAGGCGCGCAGGCCCGACGCCTCGAGGCCCCTCAGGCCTCGCCTCGTCGCTCGGCGTGGGAGAGCGCCAGGTGGCGCTCGCCCGTCACAGGCCAGGGACGCCGATGGTCCCGCAGAAGACGTGCCGGTCGAGCTGGTTCGCGTGGGCCGGCAGGCGCTGCGGCAGCGTGCGGAGCGCGGGGTAGTCGCCGAGCAGCTCGTTGAGGTCCCTGTGGCTCAACACCGACAGCGTGGCGAACTCGGGGGCGTAGATGCGCAGCCGCGACGGCACGCCGGACATCGCGCCCGTGATGACGAGGAACTGCCCCGGAGTCACCTCGAAGGTGCGCGGCTGCTCGCCGGGCCGCGCGCGCTCTTCGAGCACCAGCGAGCCGTGCGTCACCACCGCCACCAGGTTCGACACCTCACCCGGAGACATCACCTGCTCGTTCGTCTCGAGCGAGCGGTTCGCGAAGCGGCCGATGAGGCGCGCCCGCGCGATGGAGTCGACGTCGCCGAAGAGCCGGCTCGCCATGAAGCTCTCGAGCAGCCGCTCTCGGTGCATCTGGAGCACCCGGCTGTGCAGCACGTCGTCGCGGTCGAGCAGCTCCTGCAGGCGCTCGCCCCACACCTCGATGACGACGCAGTCGCCGATGGCCCGGCCCGAGGCGGCGCGGAGCTGCGCCGAGAAGAGCCCGAAGAGGCCCAGGGCCTCGCCCCGATTCGCGTGCCGCAGCGCCACCTCGCGCCCGTCCTTTTGACGCAACACCTCGACGGTGCCCTCGAGCACCACGTAGAAGCTCCGAGCCTCGTCGCCCTCGACGAACAGAAACTCCCCGTCGGGGATCTCGAGCTGCCGCGCCCCTCGAGCCAACCGCTCCAGCGACGGCACGGGCAGGTTCTTAAACAGCCCCACCTGCGTCAGCGCGAACAGCGCCACCTCCGGGTCGGCCTCGACCTCGGTGAACAGCGGCACCTCGTCGGGCACCGGCAGCGGCGAGGTGCTCGCTTCGAGCTCGGCGCTCTGCACTTGCTCCTCGCGCTCGACGTCCTCCATGACGTCCATGGGAATCAGCGAAGGCTTCTCTGCCGCGGGCTCGACTGGAACGGCCACCCGGGTCCGGACTTCGCGAGACGCGAACGACGGCTGCGATGATTCCATGGTCGGCGGCCCTCTCATGGTGAACGACGGAGGGTGCGGATGTAGGGAAGTCTGGGCGCTGCCGTCAAGGAGGGGGTGGCGATTTCGTGACGCGGCCCGGCTGGGCGAAGCTGTCCGCGCATGGTGCTGGTGGCGCACATCACCCTCGGCCTTGTCGCTGGCGGGCAGGCTCGGCGGCTGGGGGGCCACCCCAAGGGGGTGCTCGAGGTGCATGGCCGCCCTGTGGTGGCCTGGTTGCTCGACCTCGCCGAGGGCTTCAGCGGAGTGCTGCTGGGCGCGAACGACCCAGCGCCGTACGCCGCGTTCGGCCTCGACGCCGTCGCCGACGTCACGCCCGGGAAGGGGGCTCCGGGGGGCGTCGTGTCGTTGCTGCTCGCCGCGAAGACGCCGTGGGTGCTGTGCGTCGCGTGCGACATGCCCTTCGTGCGCCGGGCCCACGTCGAGGCGCTGCGCGCGCGCGCCGGTGACGACGTCGACGTGGTGGTGGCCGCGCGCCTGCGTCCCGACGGCGAGCGCGGCGCGGAACGCCCGGGCCCCGGTGCGCCGCCGGCGCCGCGCGCCTCAGGCGAAGGCGCCCCCTCGATGGAGCCGCTGCTGGCTCGGCGTCGCCGACGTCGAGGTTCCCGGCTGTGTCCAGGCGAAGGCGCCCCCTCGATGGAGCCGCTGCTGGGGCTCTACCGCGCGAGCCTCGGCGCTGCTTGGCACCCGCGGCTCGCGGCAGACCCCTCGCTGCGCGCTCTCGTCGCGTCCGCGCGCTGGACGGCGGTGACCCTCGAGGCGTCGGCGCTCGACGGCCTCAACACCCCCGCCGAGCTCGCCGCGGCCCGCCGTCGACCCCGCTGAGCCGGTCGAAAGTTCTCGGGCTCGCGGCGTTTCTGGTACCTTGCCGACAAGGTCGCCCGCGCATGGCCAAGACGTTCGAGAAAGCCGTCACCGGCTTCAACCACAACATCAAGCACAAGGGGAAGGTGTACCACGTCCAGACCGAAGACTCGGGCGTGAACAACCCGCACATCATCACCCACCTCTTCGTCGGCGGGAACATCCTGGCGACGAAGAAGCGCTCCTACGCCGACCTCGTCTCGGCGCCGAACCTCGCCGAGACGGTGCGCGAGCTGATGGAGGAGCAGCACAAGCAGATGCTCCGCAACCTCATTCACGGCGCGTACGATCGCGTCGAGAACCAGGGCGCGACGGCCTACCAGCCTGGAGAGATCCACACCGAGGCGCCGAAGCAGCCCGAGGTGCCCGAGCTGCCGCTCATCGAGGCCGAGCTGACGCCGGCGGCGCTGCCCCCCGAGGTGGTCGCCGCCCGAGCGCTGAAGGAGGCGCCCCGCGAGAACCACGTCGGCATCGAGACGCTCTTCGGCGAAGACCTCATCAGCGAGAAGAGCCTCGATGAGGTCATCTTGAGCTACCTCGCCGGCGAGAGCGGGAGCTGACCGTGGGGCCCGCCTTCGTGCTGCTGGCCGCTGCGCTCACCGCGGCCGATGGCGCCGTGGCTGACGGCGGCGCGCCGGCCGCGAGCCGCCTCGCCTCCGACGGTGGCCAGGCGACCCGAACCACGACCGATGGTGGCTTCGACCCGGCGCGGCCGACCACGTGGACGCTCGCCGCCAGGCTCGGCCCCGGAAGCCCGGCCCGCGCGGCCCTCGTCCGCGCGCTCACCGCGAAGGGCGGCGGGACGGGTGAACA
>JADCJJ010000576.1 GCA_020247085.1 Myxococcaceae bacterium
AAGGGTGGTTCTGATGCGCGCCCGCCTGTCGCTGCTCCTCGCGCTCGCCGGTCTGTCGTGCATGCCGAAGGTGCCCCGGCAGCGGCTCGAGAACGCGACGCCCATTCTCGTCGGCTACGTCGTCGACCCGACCTACGCCGGAGCGCCCACCACCGCGCCGGGGCCGCTCAAGGAGGCCGTCACGCGCACCCTCGAGGAGCGGAACCTGTCGGTCATCGAGGTGCCGCTCGAGGCCCTCAAGGACCAGCGCATCACCGACACGCGCAAGGCCGCGCTCGAGGCCCAGCGCCCCGACGCGCCGTACTTCCTCCTCGTCGAGCTGCGCGTGCACTTCTTCTCGCAGCTCGACGGCCGCTACCGCTGGGAGGTCGGCACCGCGCTCACCGCCTCGAAGAACGGCGGCGTCACCACGAAGGACGCCTTCGAGGTGCCGGTGGTGCTCGTGTACGATCACGAGAAGCAGCGCGCCGCGATGAACGCCGCCGCGCAGGACATCTCGGTGCGCCTGGCGAGCTTGATGGACGGGCTCCTCGCGAGCGGCGCCGCCCCGGCCCCGGCGGTCGGGCCGGCCGCCCCCGCCTCGTTCCAGCAGCCGCTGATGCCCGGCCAGCTCGTGCCCACGAAGGCGAAGCCGAAGGAGGTGCCCGTCGAGGCCCCCGGGGACGCCCCCAGAGAAGCGCCGAAGCTCACGCCGTCGGGCGCCATCCCGGCGCCGCGGTCCATCTACTTCGTCATGGTCGACCGCTTCGCCAACGGCGACCCGACCAACGACGGCGACGCCGACCGCGCCGACCCGCAGGCCTTTCACGGCGGCGACCTGCGCGGGCTCCGGGGGCGCCTCGACTGGATCCAGGGGCTGGGCTTCGACACCGTGTGGCTCTCGCCGGTGTTCACCATGCGCACCCGGAAGTGGCACGGCTACGGCGCGTTCCACGGCTACTGGACGTACGATCTCACCTCGGTCGAGCCGCGCTTCGGCGACGAGGCCGAGCTGCTCGCGCTCTCGGACGAGCTGCACCGGCGGGGCATGAAGCTGGTGCTCGACGTCGTGCTGAACCACGTCGGGCCCGAGGCGCCGCTGGTGGTCCAGCGGCCCGAGTGGTTCCACGCCAGGGGCGGGGTGACCGACTGGAGTGACGTCGTGCAGTTGACGACGCACGACGTGCACGGGCTGCCAGACCTCGCGACCGAGCGCGCCGACGTCGCTGGCCATCTCGTCGGCGCCTCGCGGAGGTGGCTTCGAGCGCACCCGGCTCGACGGGTTCCGCCTCGACGCCGTGAAGCACGTGCCGCTGCCCTTCTGGGCGGCGTTCTCGCGTGAGGTGAGGGCAGGGCCCGGTGAGGGGCTCACCCTGCTGGGCGAGATGCTCGACGGCGACCCCTCGGTGGTGGCGTCGACGTGGCGCGGCGGCGGCTTCACCGCGATGTTCGACTTCCCGCTGGGCTTCGCGATGAACGACGTCTTCTGCCGCGACGAGCGGCCCGCGCGGTTGGCGGCGGTGCTGTCGAGCGACCGGCGCTACCCGGCCCCCGAAAGACTGGTGACGTTGCTGGACAACCACGATCTGCCCCGGGTGATGAGCGCGTGCGGCGGAGACGTCGGGCGCGTTCGGCAGGCGCTGGCCTTCCTGTTCGCCATGCGCGGCATCCCGTCGTTGACGTGGGGCACCGAGGTGGGGCTCGACGGCGCGAAGGAGCCGGACAACCGCAAGTCGATGGTGTTCGAGCTGCACCCGCTCGGGGCCGACGTCACCTTCTGGCTCGGGGCGCGCCGGGCCCACCCCGCGCTCGCCGAGGGCGTCCCTGTCGTGCTCGCCGTCACCGCCGACCGCCTCGTCATCGGGCGGGTGGCCCCGTCGCAGCTCGCCGTGGTGGTGGTGGGGCGGGGTGACGAGGGCTTGCCGGCCGAGGCGGTGGGCCCCTGGGCCCGGGCCCGGCGGGCGCTGTCGCCCCCGCGGTGGCCCACGCGCGCGGGCGTGTCGGTCTTCGTCTCGCCGCTCGAGCCCGGCGCCTTCGAGGCCCTCGCCCGCCAGGCCGACGCCCAGTGGCGCGGCGGCCTCACAACGCGCGCCATCACCTTCGAGGGCCCCGAGGGTGCGTCGGTCGCCGGGAGCGGCGCCGAACTCGGCGACTGGAGCCCGGCCCGCGCCCGCGCGCTGCCCCTCACCGTCTCGTTGCCTCTCGGCGCCGTCTTCGAGTTCAAGGCGCTGCGTCGGAAGGGCGGGGCGGTGGTGTGGGCCGAGGGCCCCAACGGGGTCGTCCACGTGACGGCCGCCGGGCCCTCGCGTGTGACGGTGCCGGCGGCGTTCCCACCGTAGGCCCCAGGTGGGCGGGCCCCGCCCGTCGGCGCCGCGGCCGCTCCGGCGGAGGGCGGGCCCTCGTGATGCTGGGCGGTGCTCGCGTCGTCCCGGCGCTGGGGCGGGTGGCCGCGGCGGCGTCGCTCGCTTCTCGTGAAGCGAGCGGTCCTCGCCTTCGACGGCGCGCGGCACGCGAGCCCGGCCCTCGCGCGAGAGGGGAGCTGACGGCCTGCACCCGTCGTGAAATGACCTGCGCACCATGGACACCGTCGACCTCACCTTCGCCACCGTCTCGCTCGAAGAGCACGTCGCGCACGTCACCTTGAAGGCGACGGGAAAGGGGAGCCGCATGGGCCCGGACTACTGGCGGCAGATGCCGGCGCTGTTCGGCCGGCTCGACACCGACGAGGCCGTGCGCGCAGTGGTGATTTCAGGCGAAGGCGAACACTTCAGCTTCGGGCTCGATCTCGCCTCGATGTCCGCCGAGCTGGCGCCGCTGCTGCAGCCTGACGGCGGCGCCAGGGCTCGCCAGCAGTTGCTGGCCACCATTCGCGCGATGCAGCAGGCCAACAGCGCCGTGGCCCGCTGCCGAAAGCCCGTCATCGCCGCCATCAGCGGCTGGTGCATCGGCGGCGGCGTCGACCTGGCGACGGCCTGTGACGTGCGGCTGGCCTCGAAGGACGCGAAGCTCTCGGTGCGCGAGGTGAAGCTGGCGATGGTGGCCGACGTGGGCACGCTGGCCAGGCTCCCGGGCATCGTGGGCGAGGGCGTGGCGCGCGAGCTGGCGCTCACCGGAGACGACGTCGACGCCGCCCGGGCGCTGCGGCTGGGCCTGGTGAACGAGGTGTTCGAGTCGAGGGAGGCGCTCCTCGCGGCGGCGCGCGCCATGGCCGCGCGCATGGCGAAGCACTCGCCGCTGGTGCTGGGCGGCATCAAGGAGGTGATGAACGCGCGCTCCGAGGCAGTGGCGAGAGAGAGCCTCGCCACGGTCGCGCTGTGGAACGCGGCCTTCCTCCCGTCGAAGGACCTGCTCGAGGCCATGGGCGCGTTCCTCGAGCGGCGCGAGCCGACGTTCTCGGGCGAGTGACCCAGCCCCCGGCCCTCGCCAGGCCCGCGTCAGCGCTCGCGCTGCTCAGCACCCACTTCGAGTCGCCGTCGAGCCAGTGCGTGCCGTTGGGGTTGGAGCACGCGTGGTACACCGACGGGTAGAAGAGGCGCTGCGACGGGCAGTTGACCTGCAGTTGCGAAGCCGTGACGCCGACGCCCTGATGGTCGGTACTCCTCCACGGCGCGACGGTCAGCATCAACCCCTGGCGAAGGTTTCGGATGGGCGTGGTCTCGGCGACGGTCGAGATCGACCGCGTCGAGGCCTCGCCCGCGCTCCGCACGTGCACGCGGGTCGCGAGGTTCGCCAGCAGGCGCGCGACGGACATGGGCAGGTGGCCGCGCACGCCGGTCAGCACCGGCACCTGCTCGAGCGAGCCGCTCGGGCCCAGGCGGGTGCTCGCCTGCAGCAGCGTCCACCCTCCGCCGTCGAAGCCGAGGTCGCAGGTGACGGGCAGCACCGGGAGCTCGGGCAGTGACACGGCGAAGGGCGCGATGTCGATGGCCGCTGCGTAGGCCGCCTTCACGGCCTGGCAGCTGGCCCGTGGCGGGAAGTACTCGAGCTCGTGCTCCAGGTTGGGGAAGGCCCGGTTCACGTAGTCGCCGCAGAAGCCGCCGCCGGTGATGACCGCGACCTGCCGGTCGAACGAGAACGTCGACGTGCCGGTGCCCCCGAAGCCGCCGGGGGTCCACAGGTTCGCCGTGCTCAGCCGGAACGGCGTGCCCCGCAGGTCGACGTTGGCGCTGGCCGTGCTGGACGAGAACGACTCGCAGTTGGCGGCGACGCCGTACCCGACGCGCTCGACGCGCTCCAGGATGCCGTCGGGCGGCGCGGTGGCGTCGCCGATGACGAAGCCCGTCGTCTGGGCGAAAGTGAAGTCGAAGGGGTTGATGCGCATCGTCGAGGGCTCGAAGCGCACGCGCTGGAACCGCGTCGTCACCGAGTTACCGACGCTGCCAGGCCCGGCCCAGCGGGTCGCCGGGGAGACGCTGGCGTTGCCAGCCTGGGCGGGCAGCGTCAGGTACATGCCTCCGACGGTCGAGCCGAGCAAGTGGCAGTACGCGAGGAACAGCCGGGTGCTGTTGCCGCTGAGGGCGAACAGGTACTCGCCGTCGCCGTTGCTGGGGTGAATGTCGGCGCACGACGTGGGCAGCGGCCACACGCGCCCGAAGCTGCCGGCGCCGCCGCTGTTGGTGCCCGTGAGGTTCGCGGCCAGCCCCCCCGCGCCCCCGCGGAAGCGCACCTGGTTGAGCCCGCGGAGCGCGGCGGCCGAGGTGTAGACGGTGCCGCCCGCGCCTCCGCCGCCAGGCCCCGATTGGTCCCAGCAGAAGGTGGTGCTCGCGTTGTTGGGAGCGCCGGTGCAGTTGGTGGTTGGCGCGTCGCCTTCGCCGCTGGTGCCAGAGACGTTGACCGGCCCGGTCAACTCGACGTCGGGCGCGAACAGCAGCACCACGCCGCCGCCCCGGCCACCGAAGCCGCCCGGCGGGTTGACGCTCAGGTTGTCGTCGCTGCCTCCAGCCGAGCCGCCGCTGCCCAACAGCGCCCGCCCATCCAGCCCGGTGGGGGCTCCGACCGGCGCGCCACCTCGGCCGCCACAGGGGGCACGCGAACGGCCTCCCCACGTCGCGTGCCCTGCGCCGCCGCCAGACGCGCCGCTGCCGTTGCCGCATGAGGGCCCCTCGCCGCGTCCGCCCCCTTCGGCCGCGAAGGAGTTCCGGTCGTCCGTGGCTCCCAGCCCCCCATCGGGCAGCAGCGGTGGCGTGGCGATGGTCTCGCCCAGCGCGCCGCTGGTGCTGGTGGTGATGGTGCGCGGCGCCCCCGCGAAGCCCTTGCCGAGCATGTCGACGCCGGCCAGGCGCGCGCGGTCGAGCGCTCGGAGCGCGAAGACGCCGCCCGCCCCGTTGAGCCAGCCATCGGCGGTCAGCACGGCGGCGCTGGTGAACGTGCCGAACACCGGGACGCGCTGCAGCATGACCCGCTGGCTGCTCGAGGTGACGCCGATGTTGGCGTCGCTCCCCGGCGCGTCTCCGTATGAGTTGGCCTTCGCCGTCGAGAACGTCACGGTGCCGCCCGAGACGCTCGCGACCGTGAGCAGCTCGTAGGCACCCACGTTGGCGGTCGCCGTCGCGGTGCCCTGGAGATTCATGAGCAGCACCTGGTCGCCGGCCGAGACGCACCCTGCCGCGGGCACGGGCGTCACCGTGGCGGTGGTCGGCGTCAACGCCGTCACCGCGTAGCGCACCATCTCGCCGCCCTGGCTGCAGGCGCGCGTGCCCAGGTTCCTCGTCGACAGGTTGATGACGTTCGGGTCGACCCCGCCGTCGGTCGGCGCGGGGCCGGCGTCGGGCGCCAGCACCGTCGCGGTGGGCGTGATGCACTGGCCGCCGCGACAGGCCCCCGCGCACGCCACGCCGCAGGCGCCGCAGTTCATCGCGTCGCTGTCGAGGGTGACGCACTGCGAGCCGCACCCGGGCGCCTCGCACGAGGTGGTGCCGCCGCTGCACAACCAGGTGCACTGGCCGCCCACGCACAGCTCGGTCGCCGAGCACGAGCGACCGCAGTTGCCGCAGTTGGAGCGGTTGGTCGACAGGGTGACGCAGGCCCCGTTGCAGCTCGTCTGCGACGAGGGGCACGTGGTGGTGCACGTCCCCTGAACGCAGGCCTGGCCCGCCGCGCAGGCCGCGCCGCAGGCGCCGCAGTTGTTGACGTCGGTCGAGAGGGTGACACAGGCCCCGCTGCAGTTCGTCTGCGACGAGGGGCACGCGGTGGTGCACGTCCCCTGGACGCAGGCCTGGCCCACCGCGCAGGAGCGACTGCACGTGCCGCAGTTGGCGCGGTCGGTCGCGAGGGTGACGCAGGCTCCGCCACAGAGGGTCTGGGCGCCGGGGCACACGCTCGTGCACATGCCCGCGACGCACGCCTGGCCGCCGCTGCAGGCCGCGCCGCACGCGCCGCAGTTGCCCGTGTCAACCCGGGTGTCGACGCAGGTCGCTCCGCACGCCCTCAAGGTCGTCGGGCAGCTCGGCTCGCACACGCCCGCTCGGCAGCCGGAGCCCGCGGTGCAAGCCGTCCCGCAGCTGCCGCAGTGGTTGGGGTCGCTCGACAAGGTGACGCAGGCCCCGCCGCAGCTGGTCTGGGTCGAGGGGCAGACGGTGGCGCACGCCCCCTGCACGCAGGCCTGGCCGGGCGCGCAGGCCCTGCCGCAACCGCCGCAGTGGGCGGAGTCGACCTTCGGTTCGACGCATGCACCGGAGCACGCCAGCAACCTCGCGCCGCAGCTCAGCTCGCAGGCGCCCGCGCGACAGACCGAACCCGCCGCGCAGGCCCTCCCGCAGCTGCCGCAGTTGCTGGAGTCGGTGTTCACGTCGACGCACACGCCCCCGCAGTCCACGCAGGGCTGCGGTCATGCATCGACGCAGCTGGTGGTGGCGACGACGAAGACGAGGCCGCTGCGAGCGAGGAGCGCGCGCATGGAGAGACCCAGTCGATGAAGGAAGCAGCGAAGCTGATACGTCCGAGTGTCACGGACGCAAAACTGCGTTTCGCTCCGGGGCTCTCGCGCGCGGGTGACGGGCGCCTGCTGTCGCGGGCGCAGCCAGGCGCCTTCGGCTCGGTGCCGTGTGTCGCGGAGGCCGTCCCGGGTGGCCGGCGCTCGCGCCGTGCCTCTCACGCCGCGGACGACGGCACCGCCAGGTGTCTCGAGACGAGGGCCGCCGTCACGGGCCCGCCCAGCGCGAGCGCCGCCAGCAACAGGCCACCGGCGAGCTGCGGCAGGTCGAGGTACGGGTGCCCCGAGGCTCCGAAGAGCGACAGCCGCCCCACCCACGGCGGCCATTCGAACATCGGCACCAGGTAGCCGATGACGTACGATCCGCCGAGCAGCGTCGACACCAGCACCACCGCCGCGGCGCTCCGCAGCAGCGAGAGCGCCACGGCCCCCAGCCCGCCCACCGCGAGCGCCAGCAGCACGCCCACCAGCCCGGTGCGCGCCAGGCCCACGCCCTTCACGGGAAGCCCCACCGCCGTCGCGCCGAGCGCGATTCCGCCGACGCCGCAGAGGCACACCAGCGCGGCGCCGACCGCCAGCACCAGCAGCCGCTGATGCCACAGCCGCCACCACCCGGCGGCCTGCGCGAGGAAGAGCTCCACCCGCCCGTCCTCGAGCTCCTGGGCCCACGCGCCGACGTGCGTGGCGGCGAAGGCGCCGACGAGCGGCAGCACTACGTCGACGCTGAAGGACAGGTACTGCTCCTCGAGCGTCACCCCCGCGCCGGCGAACATGCGCCGCACCAGCTCCATCTTCAGCAGCGCCTCGGTCACCGCCGGCTCGAGCCACACAAGCAGCGCCGAGAAGAAGGCCGCGGCCAGCGACCACGCTACGAGGCGCCAGCGCGTCCGCCAGAGCTCGCTCTGCCAGTAGGGCCTGAACACCACGGGCGCGGGGGGCGCCCGTCGCGCGCGCCCTCCGAGGTGGAGCAGCGCGCCGCTCACCTCCCGCCGCGAGAAGCCCCACGCGCCCAGGCCCCAGGCGCCGGCCGCCATCGACAGCAGCACCCCCAGCGCCGGGAGGCTCACCGATGCACCCGGTACGAGCGCGCGCCAGTGGCTCGCCCAGAAGAAGGGCGAGACGAAGCGCACCGCCCCCGCGGCGCCGATGAGCTCCCAGACGTTGCCCATCAGGTACAGCGCCGACAAGCCGACGACGAGCGCCGCCGTGGCCGCGCCTGGCGAAGGCAGCCACTGCGCCACCAGCAGCCCCAGCCCGTAGCAGGCCAGCGCCGCGCCCCACACGCCGACCATGGTCAGCGCCGAGCCGGCGAGATCGGGGCTGCCGGCCGCGACACCCCCGATGACACTGCCTGCGCCCATGCCGAGGCAGACGAGGCCCATCGTCACCGCGAAGCCCAGCGCCCGGTCGCGCACGAGGGCGAGCCGCGAGACGCCGGTGGCCAGCAGCAGCTCCAGCGTCCGCTCCACCGTCGCGCCCCGGGTCGCCTTGATGCCCTGCAACGCCGCCCACAGCCCCAGGAAGAACGTGAAGAAGAGCACGTTGTGG
>JADCJJ010000577.1 GCA_020247085.1 Myxococcaceae bacterium
AGGGCGCGCTCGAGCTCGGGCAGGCCCGGCGGCAGCACCTCGAGGGCCGTCGTCCAGCGCTGATGAGGCAGCACCAACCGAGGGGCGGCCACGACCTGCCCCTCGAGGGCCTCGAGGCCGTCGCGGACGTGGGCCAGAGCGACCTCGCGCCCCAGCCGCCGCGCCAACAGCACCGCCAGCACCGCCCGGGCGCGCTCGACGTCAGCGTGGCACCGCAGCACCTCGTCGTCTGACGGCCAGGCCTCGAGGGCGGCCCGCCGCCGCACCGCTTCAAGCGCCTCGTCGACGCCCGCCTGGTCGCGCACCGCGTCTGCGACGACCGCGGCGGAGGCCCGCACGCGCCGCTTCCAGGTGAAGGCCTTGAGGGCGGCCACCAGCACCCGGTACCGAAGCCGGGCGGCCTCGAGCCGCTCCGCACGTCCCTCGAGGCGAACGCGCCGTGACGTCGCCTCGGCGTCTGCCGGCGCGATGGCCGACGTCACCCCGGCCTCGTGGCCTTGCAGCATGGGCTGCTCGCGAAGGGGCCGGCCGCCGCCGCCGGCCAGCTCCGCGCAGCTGCCCGAGCGTGGCACCACGCCCGGCGAGGCTGGAGCGACGCAGGTGGCGCGACCAAGCCCGTCGGCCTCACGTGCCCTTGCCCGACAGCAGCGCCACGAGCGCCCCGAGGAGCGCGAGGGCCAGGAGCACCACCACGACGAGCGGCCCCTTCGAGCGGCCGATGGAGACGTTGTCTTCGGTCGTCTCGCGGCTGCTGCCCGACTGCTCGCCGGGCGGCGGCACGAGCAGGGTCTCGTTCTGCCGAGGCCCTGCGACGAGGTCGAGCGCGACGGGGCCCACGGGCTGCGTGTCGTTCACCCGCGCCGGGCCTCCGGGGCCCTCACGCCCCAGCGGGCCGGTCGGCTGCGTCGCCTTCGAGACTCCGGGCGGCGCGGCGAGCGCCCCCGGCTCGACCAGCAGCGTCTGCTTCAGGCCGGGCTGCAGCAGCGTCTCGTCGGCGGGCCCTCGCCGCTCGAGGTCGGTCGGCGAGGCGGCGGTGTCTTGCAGGAGCGCACCGCCCGGGGCTGGCGCATCACCCTCGCCGGACACCACCGTTCGCGCCTCGCCCCACTGCCGCTTCGGCACCACGCCGGGGTGCTGCAGGCCAGCCTGTGACTTCCGGCCCGGGTTCGACGCCTGCACCGGCGGCGCGGGCTGCATCGCCCCCGCGGGAGCCGGCGTCTTGTTCGTCACCGGCGCGAGGGGCCGCGTCGCGGCCACCGCCGACGCCGAGATGACGGTGGGCACGGGCATGGCGCGGCCGACGGGCTTCACGCGCTCGTCGCTCCGGGTCCGCCCCTCGGTCAGCCGGCGCAGCATGTGCCGGGCGTCATCGGCGCTCTCGGGGCGGCGGCCGGGCTCCCGGTCGAGCAGCATCATCACGAAGCTGTCGACGTCGTCGTCGAGGCTGGGCGCCCACTGCCTCGCCGGGACGGGGTCGAACTTCAGCTTCTGGCTGATGAGCTCGACGGCGCTGGGGGCCTCGTGCGGCAGGCGCCCCGTCAACATCTGGTAGGCGATGCCGCCGACGGCGTAGAGGTCGGTCGCGGGGTACACCTTCGCCCCGAGCGCCTGCTCCGGCGCCATGAAGGCGGGCGTTCCGATGAGCGAGCCGGGGGTCGTCGGGTGCACCGAGCCGCCGGCCCGGTCGGACTGACGGGCCAGGCCGAAGTCGATGATGCGCACGCGGCTGCGCGCCTCGGGGTGGCTCTCGTAGAAGACGTTGCCCGGCTTGAGGTCGCGGTGAATGACGCCGACCTGGTGGGCGGCGTGTAGCGCCGCGAGCATCTCGTCGAGAATGGGCGCCACCTTCTTGAACGGGGCCGGGGCCTCGCGCTTGATCCACGCGTCGAGCGGCTCTCCGACGAGCAGGTCCATCAAGATGTAGGGCTGCCCGCTGGGCAGGGTGCCGAAGTCGAAGACCTCGACGATGCCCGGGTGCCTGATGGCGTTGACGGTACGCGCCTCGCGCACGAGCTGGTTCACGCGGTCGGGGTCGCCGGCGTAGTCGTGCTTGAGCACCTTGAGGGCGGCGGGCTTGCCGATGACGACGTGCTGCGCCCGGTAGACGATGCCCATGGCGCCCGAGCCGAGGACGGACTGCACCTCGTAGTCGTTGACGCGCGTTCCGAGCAGCGGGTCACGGCCCATCGGCCCGCGGAAGTCGTTGATGGTCTCGTCGCCAGGCTTCACCGGAGCCTGCGAGGTTAGCGCGCTCGCGCCCTCGAGACACCTTTCCCTCCCTTGTCACGCCAACGCCACCGCCCCTCACGCGGAAGGGCCAGGTGACGGCCGGGCCCGCTCGTGCTTTTGGCTGCCACATGAAGACGATGGTGGTGACGGGCGCGACGAGCGGCATCGGCCTCGAGGCCTCGGTGCAGCTGGCGAAGCAGGGGCACCGGGTGGTGATGGTGGGGCGCGACGACGCGAAGACGCAGGCGTGCGTGGCGCAGGTGCAGCAGCGCAGCGGCAGCCAGGCGGTGGAGCCGGCCCGCTGCGACTTCGCCTCGCAGGCCTCGGTGCGCGCGCTCGCCGAGGACCTGCTGCGGCGCTGCCCGCGCCTGGACGTGCTGGTGAACAACGCCGGCACGGTGTTCGCCAGCTACGGCAAGACCGAGGACGGCATCGAGCGCACGTTCGCGGTGAACCACCTCGGGTACTTCCTGCTGACGAACCTCCTGCTCGACCGGCTGAAGCAGAGCGCCCCGGCGCGCGTCGTGGTGGTGGCCTCGACGGGCCACTACCGCGGCGACATGAACCTCGCGGACCTGTCCTGGGAGCGGGGCGGCTGGAGCGTCATGGGCGCCTACGGGCGCTCGAAGCTCGGCAACGTGATGATGACGCGCTCGCTGGCGAAGCGGTTGGCCGGCACCGGGGTGACGGTGAACGCGCTGCACCCGGGCGTGGTGGCCTCGAACATCTGGTCGCACGCGCCCATGTGGGCGAAGCCGCTGCTGGCTCCCATCAAGGCGCTCTTCATGATCAGCCCCGAGGCCGGAGGCCAGACCATCACCTACCTGGCGACGGCGCGCGAGCTCGAGGGCGTCAGCGGCGAGTACTTCGAGAAGAACCGGCCGAAGAGGGCCTCGCGGCTGGCGCGCGATGAGGCGCTGGCCGAGGCGCTGTGGGCCAGGAGCGCCGAGCTCGTGAAGCTCACCTGACGGCCGGGGCACGAGGGGCCCAGGTTCGTTCAACCGAGCGCTCCGAGGCAGCGAAGCAGCGAGTGGCGCCCACGTGCGAAGGCCGCCGACGCGTCAGGGGCTGCTGGAGCAGGAGGGCGCTCGGAGCCCAGTGCCGAGCGGGACGTCGTCGCCATCAGCGACGGCCCTGCCTTCGGTCGAGTTCACGGCGCCGAACACGACCACGGCGTCGAGCCAAAGCGAGGCGCGCGGCGACTCACTGCGGCAGCACCACCAGTGCGTACTCGCCGGCGCGCTCGGCACCTGACGAGACGAAGGTATCGAGCGCGAGGAACCAGGCGCCGGACGTGAGCGTCGCGGTGACGGCCTTGTCGTTGCGGGCGACGCACGCGGCGCCGGTGGCGCTACCCTGAAGCAGGTGCACGTCGACGTCGGCGGCGCCGAGCGACACCACGACCGCGCGCACCGCCCGCGACTGGGTGACGTCGAGGCGGTAGAGCACCTCGGGCCCGCCCTCGTTGGCCGGCGAGCACGCGCCGTAGGTGTCGATGGTGCGCGCGCCGTCGCGCCGCGTGTCGCGCACGTCGACGAAGGGGAGCGAGTCGACGACGATGGGGTCGGCTCGGGTGCCCGTGCCCCGGCGCACCGCGCCGCCGACATCGGCCACGGCGCCCGACGCCACGGCGTCGCGAGCGCGCCGCAGCGCCTCGAGCGTCAGCAGGTTGCGCCGGTTGTGCCCGAACTGCAGGCCTGCGCCCGTCAGCACGCACCCGCGCGCGGCGCCGTTCTGTACGAAGACGTTGAGGTGCAGGCCGTCGGCGGTGGAGAGCCCATGGTTCGGCAACAGGCGCAGCTCGCGCTCCAGGTCGACGAAGGGAACACCGCGGGCCTGCGCCAGGGCGCGCGTCACTCCATTGTACCAGGGCACCTGAGCGTCGGCGGTCGCCGAGTCGTCGCGCGGCGGAATCGAGGTGAGGAGAGGCACCACGCCGCGCGCGGCGAGCCAATCGACGAGGGAGAACATGGCGCGGCCGTACGCGTCGAGGTTCATCGCCTGAATGTCGTTCGTGCCGAACATGACGGTGGCGAACCGGGCGTTGGTGGCAGAGAGTTCCTGCTCGACGGGCGGTGGCGTGCCGGCGAGCGCGGCGCCGGCGCTCCACCCGACGGTCGCCGAGCGGCTCACCCGTTCGAACGGTGTCGTGCCGGAGAGGCGCGTGGTCTTGAGGGCGTCGAGCGTGGGCTGCAGCGCCACGCGCCCCCCGAGGTCGACGTTGGCGCCCGCGAAGCAGCCGAGGAAGTTGGGGTTCACCGTGTTCGAGTCACCCACCTTCATGAAGGCGTCGACGGAGCGCGGGGCCCGGGCCGCGATGACGCCCAGGGCGCGCACGTGCTGCGCGGTGAGCGGTGAGTGCGTGCGGTCGAACGGGTAGACGAAGAGGCCGTCGGCCTCGCCACCTGCGTCGACCCCACCACCAGCATCGGTGGAGCCGCCACCGCCATCGAGCGCGCCGCCGCCATCTCCTGTGTCCCCGCCATCAGCGGAGCCGCCGTCGGCTGGGCCCGGGCCCGCGTCGGCCATCGGCCCCGCGTCAGGCTCGAGCTCGAGTCCGCCGTCGTCGTCCATCATGCCCGGCGGAGCGCCGCATGAGGCGAGGGCGAGCAGCAGGGCAGCGCGGCGCAGCATGGCCCTGGGTTGTGCTCCAAATGCCGGCGCTCGGGAACCCACCAGCGAGGCTGAAGCGCCCTCGACCGGCAGTCTCGCCCGGGCCGCCGACAGTCAGGCAGGATGCGGCCCGGGGGAGGCAGGCCTCGGAGTTCACCAGCGCGCTGCAGCGCCAGCGCCGGCCCTGTTCGCGGCGCCCACACGTCGAACCGTCAGAGGAGCGAACACACCGCCGGGGTGTTGGCGACGAGGCGCTGCACCTGCTGGAGCATCGCGTCGCACTCCGGGCGGAGCTCGGCGGCGCGCTGGCGGAGCGGGCCATAGTGGCCGCTGCTCCCGCCGGAGACGCGCATCATGACCGCCGCGTACTCGGCGGCGAACACCGGGCACTCCTTCTCGCGCTTTTGAAAGTCGAAGCCGTCACCCGTGCCGAAGTTCATCCAGTCGGCAGCGCTGCAGGTGACGCCCTCGGAGAACGTCATCAACTGGCAGTGGGTGTCGTCGGTGCGGTAGCGCGCGAAGAGGACGTCGAGGTGCGGGCTGAAGACGCGGGAGTTGTAGCTCGTCTGCCAGGCCCCGGCCTCGGCGGTGGCCGCGGTGGTGTTGCTGGCCGTGGTGTCGCGGCCCACGCAGTGCTTGCCCGAGCTCTCACGCATACCGAGGCCGAGCAGCAGCACGTAGACGTGCCGGAGTGTCTCCACCCCCGCCTGGGCGTTCGACATGCCGGCGTCGGCGTACTGCAGCTGAAACCAGGCGAGCGCGTCGCGAGACGAGTCGGTCGTCTGGGCCTGCGAGACGACGGCGAGGTCGGCACGGCCTGGCGAACAGAGACTCCGGGCGAAGGTGCGCGCGACGCCCTTGATGAAGCCCCGCGGCATCTGGCCCCGGTTCCGCCACTGGTACCGGAAGCACGCGGACCCGACGGCCGCCGCGTCGATGGCCGCCAGCGCCATGGCCGCGCCGGAGCCACCGCCTGCGACGCCACCGCCCGCGACGCCACCGCCTGCGACGCCACCGCCCGCGACGCCACCGCCCGCGACGCCACCGCCCGCGACGCCACCGCCCGTGACGCCACCGCCCGCGACGCCACCGCCCGCGACGCCACCGCCCGCGACGCCGCCGCCCGCGACGCCACCGCTGCTGCCTCCTCCCGAGGCGCCGGCCTGGCCGCCGGAGGCACCGGCATCTTCGTCGGACCCTGGCGACGTACTCCCGGACCCGCGGCCACCGACGACCCCGTCGATGGGCGCGCCGGCGCCGCAAGCGACGAGCAAGACGGTGGTCACCAGCGCGGCGCGGTTCATGCCCGCAGCATGCCCACCCGCGCCGTGCCCGCCAACCCGTGGGCCGCGCAGCGCGAGGCGGCGAGGTGACGCAAGGTGAACGAGCGCCCTCGGCCGCCAGTCCCCGTCAGCGAGTTTCCGCACGTCGCCGCCCCACCCACCGTGCCGGCCTGTCGTGGGCGACAGCCCGCGCCCGCGCAGCGTATCGATGGCATCGTGCGCCTGACCGGGGTCCACGACCCCGGGTGAGCCCGGGGTCGACGCGCCGCCGACGAACCTGCGGGCAGCGTTCGCCCAACGCTCGACCGCGCGGGCATGGTGCGTCTGGCCTCGGAGTCTGGCTTCAGTCGGGAGCAAAGCATGCCCAAGGTCACGACGAGTCGCTCCACCGCCGTCTCACGCCCGACGTCATCCGCGACGGCCAGCCAGCGCGCCACGCCCCGTGAGCCGGCGGCACCGGCCGGGTGGGGCGCGAAGGGTGGGTCGGGGAGCGGGGGCGGGTGGCTCCCGAATGGGCCGGCTCCCCTCGGCGCAGCGGCGTCCGGGAGCCACGGAGCGGGCCTTCCGGGCATGAGCCGCGAGAAGCTCCTGGACGTCTTCGGAGACCCCGCGGTGGCGGGCAAGTACCTCGACAGTGACGCCAGCTTCCGGGCGCTTCAGGACCTCTCTGGAGACGACGCGGCCCGCGCGGCGGCCGTGAAGCGCCTCACCCCCATCGCCGAGCGGGCGATTCGCGAGACACCGTCGCTGGCGAAACGGTACGCAGCACCCGCGGCGGCCGACGCGCAGGGCATGAGCCGCGAGAAGCTCCTGGACGTCTTCGGAGACCCCGCGGTGGCGAGCAAGTACCTCGACAGTGACGCCAGCCTCCGCGCCCTTCAAGACCTCTCTGGAGACGACGCGGCGCGCACGGCGGCCGTGAAGCGCCTCACCCCCATCGCGGAGCAGGCGATTCGCGAGCCGCCCTCGCTGGCGAAGCGGTACAGAGGCTGAGGTGACGCTGAGGCCCCGCGGCGCTCGACGAGCCGCGAGCGCCGGAGCCCTCCTGATGCGCGCCAGGTCTCCCAGGCAGCCCCGAGGTGCCCCACCCCCTCCCCGGCCCAACGACGACGGGCCGCCAGGTCTCCCCGGCAGCCCGCCGCCTCAGCATCGCTGGTCCTGAGCGGCGCACACGCTCGTCCCGGCCCTCGTCGGACCGGCGGCGCGCGCTCCAGTCGCCCGGCTCAGTACCGGTAGTGCTCCGGCTTGAACGGGCCGTCGACGGCCACGCCGAGGTACTTCGCCTGCTGGTCGGTCAGCGTCGTCAGCTTCGCGCCCACCTTCTCGAGGTGCAGCCGCGCGACGTGCTCGTCGAGCTTCTTCGGCAGCACGTACACCTTGCCGGTCTCGAACTTCTGGCCGACGTCGAGCGCGCCCCACAGCGCCAGCTGCGCGAGCGTCTGGTTGGTGAACGAGTTCGACATGACGAACGACGGGTGGCCGGTGGCGCAGCCCAGGTTCACCAGGCGGCCGCGCGCCAGCAGCGTGATGCGCTTGCCCGTGGGGAAGATGAACTGGTCGACCTGCGGCTTGACGTTCTCCTCGCGAATCTCGGGGTTCTTCTCGAGCCAGCTGACCTGAATCTCGGAGTCGAAGTGGCCGATGTTCGCCAGAATCGCGCCGTCCTTCATCTTCATCATGTGCTCGCCCGTCACCACGTCGACGCAGCCCGTGGCGGTGCAGATGATGTCGGCCTCGGGGGCAATCTCATCCATCGTGACGATGTGGAAGCCCTCCATCGCCGCCTGCAGGGCGTTGATGGGGTCGACCTCGGTGACGAACACGCGGGCGCCCATGCCGCGGGCTGCGAACGCGCAGCCCTTGCCCACGTCGCCGTAGCCCGCGATGACGACGGCCTTGCCGGCGATCATCACGTCGGTGGCGCGCTTGATACCGTCGAGGAACGACTCGCGGCAGCCGTACAGGTTGTCGAACTTCGACTTCGTCACCGAGTCATTGACGTTGATGGCCGGGCACTTCAGCTCGCCCTTCTTCGCCATGTCGTAGAGGCGGTGCACGCCCGTGGTGGTCTCCTCGGAGAGCCCGCGGATGGCGTCGGGCCCACTGAAGAGCTGCGGGTACTTCTGGTGAATCCAGATGGTGAGGTCGCCGCCGTCGTCCAGCAGCATGTTGGGGCCCTTGCCGTCCTTGAAGGCGAAGATCTGCTGCTCGAGGCACCAGTCGTACTCCTCGAGGGTCTCGCCCTTCCACGCGAACACCGGCACGCCGGCCGCCGCGATGGCCGCCGCCGCCTGGTCGACCGTCGAGAAGATGTTGCACGACGTCCAGGTCACCTCGGCGCCGAGCGCGACGAGCGTCTCGATGAGCACCGCCGTCTCGGTCGTCATGTGCAGGCAGCCCGCCACGCGCGCGCCCTTCAGCGGCTGCTTGCCGGCGTACTGCTGCCGCAGGGACATCAGGCCGGGCATCTCCTTCTCGGCCATCTTGATTTCCTTGCGGCCCCACTCGGCCAGCTTGATGTCCTTCACCTTGTACGCGGGGAACGTCGTCTTCGAGTCCATGGGTGCTCTCCTGGGTTTGGGGAACTGCGGGAACTGCAGGGTCCTGGGTGACTGGGTGTGGCGGGAACAGAGGGGGCGGTCAGGCCGCCGACGGATGGTGGGACTGGTGGGGGTGCTGGGGCTTGTGCGCCACCCACGCGTGCCAGGTGAGCGAGGCGTCAGGCCCCTCAGGGTGGAACGCCGCCGGAATCGGGATGCCCCCCAACACCGTCAACTGCGCCTCGCCCAGGAACCGCCGCACGTCGACGTCAGGGAAACCCAGCCACACGTCGCCCTGCTCACGCAACGCATCCAGCTCGTGCGGGAGGTAGTCGAGCACCACCAGGTGCCCGCCCCGCTTGAGCAGTCGCGCCAGCGAACGCACCGCCGCCGCAGGACGCGAGGCGTGATGCAACGCCCGCCCCGCGAACACGAGGTCCGCTCCACCCGCCGCGTCAACCCGTTCGACCAACGTCGCGTCCTCGTAGCTGCCCTCGAACAACGAGACGTGGTTGAAGCCTCGCGCGCCCACCCGCTGCGCGACTCGCGCCAGCTGCCCACGCGACCGGTCCACCGCGATGACCCGCTGGTACAGCGGCGCCAACACGTCGAGCACCAGCCCGTCCCCGGTCCCGATGTCCAACGCCAGCTGCCGCCCAGGCAACAACGGAGACAACGCCGCCAGATGCGCCAGGTGCTCCGGTGACGTCGGCGTCGCTCGCGCGACCGCTGCCAACGGCGCCTCGTCGAAGTGCTCCAGCCCCTTCGCCTCACGCGCCGCCAACACCGCCGGCAACCGCGACAGACTCCCGTCCGCAAGACACAGCCGCCGCCCCTCCGCGATCGCGTCCTGCACCACCGCGTCACTCGCGAACGCCACCGCCCGCAAGAACGTCCGCGTGCCGTCCCGCCGCCCCTCCAGAATCCCCGCCTCCCGCAACGGCGCCACCTTCCGACTCACCTGCGGCTGGCTGTCCTCCAACAACGTCGCGAGCTCCGAGACCGACAGCTCCTCCTCCGCACACAACGCCATCACCTGCAGCCGCCCAGGCTCCGCGAACAGCTTGTAGAGCTCGACCCGCGGCACCGCCCGCCCCGACGCCGTCGCTGAACCCTGCGCCACCAACATACAAGGCTGTCTATTCGTTCATGCGCATGAAAGCAACTCGCATTCACCCCCGCACTCGCTCACTCAAAAGACATCTTCTTTCATTTGGTTGTGCGACTTGCGAGGGCGTAGGTGTCACGCCCCCGCGCGCGGGCGACCTCGGGGCCCCTGCGACTCCCGCCACCTCGGGGTCGCCTGGCTCGCGGCCACCCGGCCAGTCACGCACCCTCAGTCATACTCGTAGCTGACGGTCAGGAAGGGGTCGCTCGCTGTGCCACTGACGTTCGACGTCCAGTACGTGCAGTAGTCACCCACCATGTCGCCGTCGCTCTGGGTGAGCGTGCTCGTCTGAATCCGGAACTGCGACCGGCCCCCACGCGCTGAGAGGTTGGCGAAGTCGTCGCGCACGGCGGTCGTGACCAGGGTCGTCTTCACGCCGGACCCCGAGGTCGTACTCAACACGAAACGACGGCCCCCGAGGTTCGGCGCGCCACAGTCCTCCAACCCCAACGACGCCCCGATGTCGACGTGCTCGAGCATCACCGCGCCGCCGAACGCTGAGGTGAACGGGTCGCCGACACACCCGCTCTGCAGAACGGACGCCGATGCCGACAGAATATAGACCCCGGTGAGCGAGCCGAGCGAGCCGATGTTGAACGTCACGAAGCCGCGGTACGCTGAGTTGACGGGCGAAGTCGACGAGTACGCATCTCCCGCGGCCGCATAGGACGTCCATGGGGACACGCTCGCGGTCGTGCAGCTCGACGTCCCACGAATGAAGCCGTCAGGCTGGGCGTTGCCACCGGAATTCGTAGTGCCGCTGAAGTAGAACCGCTGAGACGTTTGCCGCTTCACCCGGAAGCTGCGCGTCACCGACGCCTGCAGCGCGTTGCCCGCCAGGTCCTCCGCCCCCGTCCCGATGGTGAAGGTGACCATCTGCCCATAGGCGAAGTCGGTCGCCGGGTTGATGGTCAGCACCGTGCCCGCCGTGTTCCACGACGAGGTGAACGGGTGCGCCGCCGGCGAGGTGAACTGGAACGCCGCCACCGTCGCCCCCTGCCGCATCGGCTCGCTGAACGTGACGACGACGTTCGCATACCTCGACACGCCAACCTGGCCCGACGTCGGGGCCGTCGCCGTGACCGTGGGGTGCGTCGTGTCCGGCGCCGCGGCCGTGGTGAACGCGACCTGGAACTGCGCCGCCAACGTGTTCCCGGCGTCGTCGCGCGCCCCCGTGGCGATTCGCGCCGTGTACGCCGTCCCGAACGAGAGGTTGACGCTCGGGTTGCAGCTCATCAGCGTCCGCCGCGTGTTCCAGGTGAACGCGCACGTCACCGCCGGCGTCGACGAGAAGGCCGCCTCCGTCGCCGCCTGGTTCATCGGCTCCGAGAAGATGAACTCGAGGTTGGTGTTCACCGGCACGTTGAGCGCCCCGGCGCCCGGCGCCGCGCTGACGACGGTCGGGCGCGTCGTGTCGGGCGGCGTCTCGGTGGTGAAGGTGACGGTGGTCTCGGTCATCGGGTTCCCCGCGACGTCGCTGCCCGTCACCGTCACCGTGTAGGTCGTCGAGTAGGCCCAGTCGTCGACCGGCGAGGAGAAGGTGATGGTCCGGTTCTCGTTGCCCCACGCCTCTGCCCCGAGCTCGAGGTTCGGGTTGACGTCGACGCTCACCGTCGCCGGGCTCATCGGCTCGCTGAAGGTGAGGGACAGCCGCGTCGCCGCCGGCACGCCCATCGCGCCCCCCGCAGGCGTCGACGACTGGAGCGTCGGCGGCGTCGTGTCGGGTGCAACCCCGGTGGTGAACGAGAACGTAAAAGGCGCCGCCAGCGCGTTGCCCGCGACGTCAGCGCCGCCCACCGTCACCGTGTACGTCGTGCTGAAGCCGAGCGCCGCCACCGGGCTCACGGTGAGCTCGCTGGCGCTGGTCCACGAGAGCGGCGAGAGCGCCACACTCGGAGACACCACCAGCGTCACCGTCGCCGGGTTCATCGCCTCGCTGAAGCTGACGCTGAGCGGGGTCGACGTCGCCACGCCCGTCGCGCCCCCCGCCGGCAACGTCGTCGTCACCGTCGGAGGCGTCGTGTCGGCCGCCGGCGCCGTGGTGAACGAGAAGGTGAAGGCGGGTGACAGCGCGTTGCCCGCGACGTCGGCGCCGTTCACCGTGAGCGTGTAGCTCGTCGAGGCCGTGAGCGCGCTGGCTGGCGTCAACGTGACGGCCGCGTTCGCCGCGCTCCAGACCGGCGCCCCGAAGGTGATGCCCGGCGACGCCGACACCGTCACCGAGGCCGGGTTCATCGCCTCGCTGAAGACGAGCTGCACGCTGGCGCCCGTCGCGACGTTCGACGCCTGCGCCGCCGGCATCGTCGACACCACCTGCGGCTTCACCGTGTCCGTCGCGCCTCCGCCCGTCCCACCACCGCCGGTGTCTCCGCCGCCCGCGCCGCCCCCCACCCCTGCGTCACCCGCCGGCGGCGTCGGCCCGCACGCCACCAGCGACACCACCACCAACGCCCAAAGCCATCGCATGTTTGTTCCTCCCGGAAGTGAGCTGCGACGCCGCGCGGTGCATCGGCCAGGCCACCACCGCGTGACGAGAATTCTGCTGGCACCGCCCCCGCCCGCCCGGGTGCGCCCCGCGCCAGGCGCAGCCGCTGCGCGCTCGAGCATCCACCTCCACCGACTCGCCGTGCAGACGCTGCGCGCCCCTCACCACGGCACGCAACCACCGTCGCCGGCGCGCTGCGCTCGGGCACGTCCCGGCACGCAGCCACCGTCGCCGACACGCGGCGCTCGGGCACCTCCGCCGCGGCCGACGGTTGACGCGAGCGGACCGCCGACGCCGGGCGACGGTTGACGCGAGCGGACCGCCGACGCCGGGCGACGGTTGACGCGAGCGGACCGCCGACGCCGGGCGACGGCACCTCAGCGCCCCGTGAGGTCGTCCAGGCGCCGGCAGCGGTCTCGGTTTCGGAGACCGGCAGCGCCGAGCTCGCCACGCAGGCCAGCACCGAGCCGCTCCGCGTCGCTCGCGTCGCCGAGGCTCGGGTTGGCGGAGACCTCGTGCCCACCAGCCGCGACGCGCGGCTGCAGGCCGACGAGTGGGTCCCCGCTGCGCACGATGAGCTGCTCCTCACCGTCGATGGCGTACGCCCCCCCGGGAGCGGCAACCGCTTCCCAGCATCAGCTCCGAAGCGACCACCACGCGCCCTCTGTCCAGGGTCTGGAGCTCCACGTCCCCCGTCCTCGAGAGCGGGCGCTGGTGCTCGCTCGACGGCCCGGGGTGCGCGCGAGAGCCCGCGCCATGGCGCGCCGCCCACCTGCACGGCGACTCCGGCGCTCGACGTTGCGCCGTCCGCTCCGCCTCCCGTCCGAAGAGGCGCCACGCCGTGGCCCGGGCATCAGCGAGCCCGGGGCCAGCACGCACGCAGCGGCCGACGCCGCGGCGGCGCCCGCGCGTCAGCCCGGCAGCGCGCCCTCGAGGTGCACCAGCTCGAGCGTCACCACGGCGCCGTGTCCGACGAGCGCGTCGGCGAGCGTCGGCTGCCCTTCGACGACGACGTTCATCACCGGCGACGTCGCGGCGGGGCGCACCCCGTCGAGCAGCGCCCGCGCGACCTCGAGGTCCCCGGCGCGGAAGGGGTAGGCCCCCGGGAACGCCGGCAGGAAGACGGCAGCGCCCACCACGCGCCCGCCCTCCCACGCCCCGCACAGCAGCCGACCCGGGAGCGCCCGATGCGTCGCCAAGGTGCCCCGCGGCACGCGCACCGCCGCCTCGACGCGCGCGTCATCGCCGGGCTGCACCGGCCCCACCGACACCGCCGGCCGGGCCGGGAGCCCGTCGACGAGCGGCCACCCGAAGCGAAGCGAGACCGACCGGTAGGCCTCGACGAACCCCAGCCGCCGGTACAGCGCGAGGGCCGGCAGGTTGTCGGGCTTCACGTTCAGCGCCCACCGCGACAGCCCTTGCACCCGGAGCCGCCGCGCCACCTCGCTCAGCAGCGCCCGCCCCACGCCGCGCCCCTGCGCCGAGGGCGAAACGACGAGGTGCCGGACGATGCCCTCGTCGGCGAAGGCCTGGAACCACGCGTACGCGACGACGTCACCGCCCATCTCGACGACGACGGTCGTCGGCGCCAGCTCGGCGCCGAAGCGCGCCCTCGACGGCGCCGCGTCGTCGACCCGCAGCAGCGGGAACAGCCGGGTGAAGGCCTCGTAGTCGGCGTCGTCATCGCGCGCGGAGCGGAGCATGGCGTCACCGACGGCCCGGGCCTGGCGGGCTGACGGACGGAAGCGCCGGGAGCGCCTCGCCCCGGCTCCACGCCGCGCAGCGCCCGGCGCCGCCCCTCAGCCCTTCATCACTTGCACCGTGACGGCGTGCCCGTCGACGTCCATCGACTCGCCCTCGCCCGCCGGCACCACCTCGAGCCGCGTCGCCAGCACCTCGTCCTTGATGCGGGCCTCGTGCTCGGCGCAGCAGGCGCGCACGTCGGCGTCCGTGGTGGCCACCGTCAGCACGATGCGGTCGGCCACCGCGAGCCCCCCGTCCTTCCGGAGCTTCTGCACCCGCGACACCAGCTCGCGCATCAGGCCCTCGCGCCGCAGCCCGTCGGTCACCTTCGTGTCGAGGGCGACGGTCAGGTCACCGGACGACTCGACGACGACCTCACCCTTCGCGGTGCGCGCCACGAGCACGTCGTCCTTCGTCAGCGCCTCGCCCTGCACGGTGACCGAGCCCCCGCCCTCGAGCACCGCCCACTGCGCGCGTGTGAAGGCCGCGATGTCGGCGGCGGCGTCCTTCAGCCGCTTGCCCAGCCGCTTCCCCAGCGTCTTCAGGTTCGGCTTGAAGGTGAGCGTCGCCAGCGAGGCGTCGTCGGCGAGCGCCACCACCTGCTTCACGTTGAGCTCGTCCTCGAGCAGCTCCGCGTGCGCGGTGAGCGCCCGGCGCACGGCCTCGTTCGTCGAGACGACGGTGAGCGTCTGCAGCGGCTGGCGCGTCTTCAGCTTGTGCTTCTCGCGCAGCGCCCGGCCGAGCGTCACCGTCTGGCGCACCGCAGCCATCGCCTGCTCGACGTGCCGGTCGATGAGCGCGTCGTTCACCAGCGGGTAGTCGCACAGATGCACCGAGTCCTCGGTGGGCTTCGACAAGCCCGGCTGCACCACGAGGTGCTGGTGCAGGCGCTCGGCGAAGAAGGGCAGCACCGGAGCCACCACCTTCGCGAACGTCGTCAGCACCTCGTAGAGCGTCGCGTAGGCCGCGGCCTTGTCGGCCGAGTCTTCGCTCTTCCAGAAGCGCCGGCGCGAGCGGCGAATGTACCAGTTCGTCAGGTCGTCGATGAAGCCGAGCATCGGGGGCACGACGCGGTCGAGGTAGTACCCCTCCATCTGCGCGTTGATGTCGCCGACGAGCGACTGCAGCACCGACAGAATCCACCGGTCGAGCTCCGGCCGCCGGGCCACGGGCGGCGCCTTCGCCAGGTCGGTCTTCGGGTCCCACCCGTCGACGTTGGCGTAGGTGGTGAAGAAGCTCCACGCGTTCTGCAGCGGCAGCAGCACCGTGCGCACGACCTCCTTCACGCCGGCCTCGGAGAAGCGCAGCGGCTCGGCGCGCACCAGCGGCGAGTTGATGAGGTAGGCGCGCAGCGCATCGGCGCCGTGCCGCTCGATGACGTCGTTCGGGTCGGGGTAGTTCTTCTTGCTCTTCGACATCTTCGACCCGTCCTCCGCGAGGACCAGGCCGTTGACGATGACGTTCTTGAAGGGCGCGCGGTCGAACAGCGCCGTCGACAGCACCAGCAGCGTGTAGAACCAGCCGCGCGTCTGGTCGAGGCCCTCGGCGATGAACTGCGCCGGGAAGGCGCCCTCGAAGGCCACCTTGTTCTCGAACGGGTAGTGCACCTGCGCGTACGGCATCGAGCCCGACTCGAACCAGCAGTCGAAGACGTCGGCGATGCGCCGGTACGTCTTGCCGTCCTTGACGAAGGTGTGGTGGTCGATGCGATGCGGGTGCAGGTCGTCGACGCGCGCGCCGGTGAGCTGCTCGAGCTCGGCGACCGAGCCGACGCAGTGCAGGTCCTTCCCGTCGTCGCTCTGCCACAGCGGAATCGGCGTGCCCCAGAAGCGCGAGCGAGAGATGGACCAGTCGCGCGCCTCTTTCAGCCAGTTCTCGAAGCGCTTCTCGCCGACGAAGCCCGGCACCCAGTGAATCGACTGGTTGTTCGCCACCATGCGCTCGCGCAGGGGCTCGACCTTCACGTACCAGGAGGGTGTCGTCTTGTAGATGAGCGGCGTGCCGGAGCGGTAGCAGTACGGGTACGGGTGGCGCAGCTGCGAGTGCTTGAAGACCGCGCCGCGGGCCTTGAGGTCGTGAATGATGGCCTTGTCGGCCTCCTTCACGTTGCGGCCCTGGTACGGCGGCACCTCGGGCCCGAAGTTGCCCTCGGCGTCGACCGGGTCGACCACCTCGATGCCGTGCTTCTGGCAGGCGACGAAGTCGTCTTCGCCGAAGGCCGGCGCCATGTGCACCAGGCCGGTGCCGTCGGTCGTCGTCACGTGCCCCGAGTGGATGACGCGGAACGCGCCCTTCGCCTTCCGGTCGGCGAAGAAGGGGAACAGCGGCGCATACGTCTTGCCGACCAGGTCCTTGCCGGTGAGCTCCGCGACCACCGCCGCCTTCTCGCCGAGGGTGGCGACGAGCAGGTCCTTCGCCACCACGTACCGCTGCCCGTCCTCACCGTCGGCCACCACGTAGGCGAGGTCGGCCGACACCGCGACGGCGAGGTTCGACGGCAGCGTCCACGGCGTCGTCGTCCAGATGAGGAGCGAGGCGGGCTTGCCGGCGAGGGGCTCGTCGAGCGCGAGGCGCACGGTGAGGGCCGGGTCGTCGACGTCGCGATAGTCGAGGCCGGCCTCGAAGTTCGACAGGGGCGTCGACAGGCGCCACGAGTACGGCATGACGCGCCGGCCCTCGTAGACGAGACCCTTCTTCCACAGCTCGGCGAAGACCCACCAGACGCTCTCCATGAAGGAGCGGTCCATCGTCTTGTAGTCGCGGTCGAAGTCGACCCAGCGGCCGACGCGGGTGACGGTGCGGCGCCACTCCTCGACGTAGGTGAGCACCGAGCCGCGGCAGGCCTCGTTGAACTTCGCGACGCCGTACTCGCGCACGCTGTGCGGCCCGCTGAGGCCGAGCGCCTTCTCGACCTGCATCTCGATGGGCAGGCCGTGCGTGTCCCAGCCGAAGCGGCGCTCCACGCGGAAGCCCCGCATCGTCCAGTAGCGCGGCACGATGTCCTTCAGCGTCGAGGCGACGAGGTGCCCGTAGTGCGGCAGGCCGGTCGCGAACGGCGGGCCGTCGTAGAAGATGAAGGCGCTCGCGCCCGCGCGCTGGTCCACCGAGCGCTGAAAGGCGTTCAGCGTCTTCCACAGCGCGATGACGCCGTGCTCCTGCGCCCCGAACTCGACTTCGGATGAAACGTCCTGGAATGAGCCCATGGGTGCCTCCTGGCGAGACCGCGTGTTCGCCACCGA
>JADCJJ010000578.1 GCA_020247085.1 Myxococcaceae bacterium
GCTCGTCGACGCGCGGCCCAGCCTCGACGTCTTCATCACCCCCGCGTTCTGTCAGCGGTGCACGGCCGAGGTGCTGCCCCGCCTGGCCGAGGTGCTGGGGTGGGACGAGGCCGAGCGCGCGCGCGTCGAGGCGCTCGTCAAGAGCGCGCACGGGCCCCAGCGCTACCAGCCCCTCGTCGCCGCGGTCGACGTCAGCCGCGAGGCCTTCGACCAGCTGCTCGCGCGCCAGTTCCTGCTCCCCGGCATCGACCTCGAGCCGGTGCCGCACCGCAGCTACCGCGCCGGCCCCACCCTGGCCCACCTCGTCGGGTACATGAACGAGATCACCCAGGAGGAGCTGACCCGCCTCAACGGTGTCGCCGAGCGGCCGCCCTACGCGCTCGGCGACTACATCGGGCGCCGCGGCGTCGAGCGGAGCTTCGAGCACGAGGTGCGGGGCACCGACGGGTGGGACAAGCACGTCGTCAACGCCCGCGGCGAGCTGATGCGCGATTCGCGCGGGAACGTGCTCAAGGGCGGGCAGCAGCAGCCAGCCGTGCCGGGCAACAGCGTGGTGCTGTCCATCGACGCGCGTCTGCAGGCCGAGGCCGAGCGCGCCTTCCCGGGCACCGCCGGGGCCGTCGTCGCCATCGAGACGAAGACAGGCTTCATCCGCGCCATGGTGAGCCGCCCCGCCTTCGACCCCAACGAGATGACCGGCCGCGTCTCGCCCCGCCGCCTCGCCCAGCTGAAGGAGGACCCGCTGCAGCCGATGGTGTTCCGCGCCGGCGCCGAGCACTACCACCCTGGCTCGACCTTCAAGGTGGTGACGTTGCTGGCGGCGCTGCAGCAGGGCGTGATGACGCCCACCTCGCAGGTGAGCTGCAGCGGTGGCTATACCCTGGGCTCGAGGCGGTGGCGCTGCCACAACGAGCGCGGCCACGGCCTCGTCGACGCGAAGAGGGCGCTCCAGGTGAGCTGCGACACCTACTTCTACCGGGCCGCCGACGTCATGGGCATCGAGCCCATCGCGCAGGTGGGCAAGGCCTTCGGGCTGGGCGCCGTCACCAACCTCGGTGTTGCGGCCGAGGTGCCCGGCGTGATGCCCGATACCGCGTACCACAACCGCCTCACGCCCGGCGGGTACACCAAGGGCATGGCGCTCAACACGGCCATCGGCCAGGGCGACACCAACGTCACGCCGCTGCAGCTCGCGGTGCTGTACTCGGCCATCGGCAACCGCGGGAAGGTGCTGCAGCCGCAGCTCGTCCTGCGCCTCGAGGGGCCCGACGGCAAGGTGACGAAGGCCTTCGCGCCGAAGGTGGTGCGCGAGGTGCCCATGACGGATGAGCAGCACCGGCTGCTTGTCGACGCCCTGGTGTCGGTGGTGAACGAGCCCGGCGGCACCGCGTTCCGCACCCGGAGCACCGACTTCACCGTCGCCGGCAAGACGGGCACCGCCCAGGTGGCGAAGCTCGGCCAGGTGCGGCTCAAGAAGGAGCAGATGGACTACTTCGAGCGCGACCACGCCTGGTTCGCCGCCTTCGCGCCCGCCGAGGACCCGGAGCTGACGGTGGTGGTGCTCAACGAGCACGGCGGGCACGGCGGCAGCGACGCGGCGCCCACCGCGGCGGCCGTCTTCGCCAGGTACTTCGAGCTGAAGCGGGCCGACGCCTTCGCCCTCGGTGAAGACTGGGTGCCGCCGAAGCCGCCGAAGCCCGTCTTCCTTCCCCAGCCGGCCGCGCCGCCCGAGGTGAGCGAGCCCGCGCTCGCCTCGGACATCCCCGCGCCGCCCGAGCCCACCGTGCAGGCACCGGCGGCCCCGCCCCCGCAGGTGCCGCGATGATGGACCTGCCGAGCGAGCGCCGCCGCGTCTCCCAGATGCCGTGGCTGCTGCTGCTGGCGACGGTCGTCACCACCGCCGTCGGGCTCTACAACCTCGCCAGTGCCTCGCGCCCTCCGAGCGCCCCGATGTGGACCGCGCAGGCGGCCTACTTCGGCGTGGGCTGCCTCGTCGCCGGCCTCGTCGCCTTCGTCGACCCGAAGCTGCTCGAGCGCCTCGCCGTGCCCATCTACCTCGTCAACCTGGCCGCGCTCGTCGGGCTCAAGTTCTTCGGCCACAAGGCCAAGGGCGCCGAGAGCTGGTTCGTGCTCGGCCCGCTGCGCGTGCAGCCGGCCGAGTTCATGAAGCTCGGCATGCTGCTGATGTTGGCGAAGTACTTCCACGACGACCACCGGCCGCAGCAGCCGACGTACGGCTTCCTGCGCCTCGCCCCGCCGGCGGTCATCGCCCTGGTGCCGACGGCGCTGGTGTTGGTGCAGCCAGACCTGGGCACGGCGCTGATGATGGCCTTCACCGCGACGACGGTGCTGCTGTTCGCCCGCCCGAGCGGGCCGGTGCTGGCCGTGCTCGCGGCGCTGGTGCTCGCCGCCGTGGGCGTCTTGTGGAACGACTACGTGCGCCCGCAGGCGAGCGAGGCGCGCTTCACCATCGTCCGGCACAAGCTCAAGAAGCACCAGGACGCCCGCATCACCGGCTGGCTCGACCCGACGAGCGACCTCAAGGGGTCGAACTACCACGCCATGCAGTCGAAGATTGCCGTCGGCTCGGGCGGCACCGACGGCAAGGGGTGGATGCAGGGCACCCAGACCGGCCTGCGCTACCTGCCGGAGCAGCACACCGACTTCATCTTCTCGGTCTTCGCCGAGGAGCAGGGCTTCCTCCGGTGCCTGGGCCTGCTCGGGGCGTACGCCGCGCTGCTGCTGGGGGCGCTCTGGGTCGCCGCCGGCGCGAAGGAACGGTTCGGCGTCTTCGTCGCCGTCGGCGTCGCGGCGATGATCTTCTGGCAGGTGTTCGAGAACATCGGAATGGTCACGGGCCTCTTGCCCATCACCGGCATCACGCTGCCCCTCATGAGCTACGGCGGGAGCTCGATGGTGTCGGTGATGATCGGCATCGGCCTGCTGGTGAACGTCGCCCTCGATCGGCGCCGCTCGGGGCTGGGCTGAGGGCGAGGCCCGGCGCTCAGAAGGCCTCGTCGGCCAGCGCCATCAGCGAGAGCTCGCTCGCCTGCACGTGCCGGGGCAGCAGCGCGAGGTTCGGAAGCACCTCACGGGCGAAGAACCGGGCCGAGGCGACCTTGCCGTCGTAGAAGGCCGCGTCGGCGCCGGTGGCGCCCGCCCGCCTCGACAGCGCCAGCGCCGCGTGCCGCAGCAGGAGCCAGCCGATGACGAGCTCGGCGAGGCCGAAGAGCAGGCGGTTGCCCTGGAGCCCCGCGTGGTACAGCGACTCGCCCAGCTTCTCGAGCAGGTGGCCGAAGGCCTGCTCGACGTGGCCCAGCGCCTCGGCCAGGGCCGCCCGCTCTGCCGCGAGCGCCTCGCCCCCCTCGTCGGCCTCGAGCGTCGCGCGGACGCGCCCGAGCAGCGCCTGCAGCGTCGCGCCGCCGTCGCGCGCCAGCTTGCGGAAGATGAGATCGAGCGCCTGGATGCCCGTCGTCCCCTCGTAGAGGGTGTCGATCTTCTGGTCGCGGATGTACTGCTCCAGCGGGTAGTCGGTGAGGTACCCCGAGCCGCCGAGCGTCTGCAGCGACAGCGAGAGCAGCTCGTAGCCCTTCTCGGAGCAGTAGCCCTTGATCAACGGCAAGAGCAGGTCGTTCAGCGCGTCGGCGTCGTGGGCGCGCTCGTCGTGGCGGCCGCCCAGGCGCTCGACCTCGTCCTGGAGCGACGCGGTGAACAGAATCATCGCCCGCATGCCCTCGGCGTGGCTCTTCTGCAGCATCAACATTCGGCGCACGTCGGGGTGCTTGATGATCGGCACCCGCTTCGCGCTCTTGTCGCGGGCGTTCATCAGGTCGGCGCCCTGCTGGCGCTCCTTCGCGTAGGCGAGGGCGTTGAGGTACGCCGTCGAGAGCGTCGCCGCAGACTTGAGGCCCACCGCCATGCGCGCGTGCTCGATGACGTGGAACATCTGCTTGATGCCCTCGTGCACGTTGCCGACGAGGAGCCCCAGGCACGGCTTGCCGTCGCCGAAGGTCAGCTCGCAGGTGGCCGAGGCCTTGAGCCCCATCTTCTTCTCGAGGTTGGTGCAGAACACCCCGTTGCGCTCGCCGAGCGAC
>JADCJJ010000579.1 GCA_020247085.1 Myxococcaceae bacterium
GGCCGTCGGGGCCGTTGACGTACGACGTGACGACCACGCAATCCCTGAGGATCGCTGTCACCTTCCCGGCCTGGCGCCCCACCTTCGTGTTGCGCCGCAAGACGTGGCCGACCCCGTACCGGTCCTCGACCATCGCGACGGGGTTCGCATCTCCGCTGACGACCGCGACCAGCTTCAGCTCTCCCAAGTCGTACTGGCAGAGCACCTCGTCGCACCCCCCCTGTGCCGATGCGACCTGCCCCACCGGGGCCTGGTCGACCACGAGCGAAGCCTGATTGCGAAACGGGTCACGCTTACCGATCGGCGAGTACACGTACTGATAGGGCTCGACAGCCGCCAGGGCGCCCACCCCCGCGTCGGCGGTGACGCGGGACCTGGCCGTGAGTACCGGCGCCGCGGCTGGCCCCGCCTGCCCAAAAGACTCTGTCTCGCACGCGACCCCAGACAGCGAGAAGAGCGTGAGCGCGATCCATGGCCTCACTTGGAACCATCCTTCCCGGTCTTGGCGCCCGGTGTGGCGAAGCGAAACGTCGTCGCCTGAAACTCGGAGGCGAGTACGACCTTCCCGTTCTTCTCCGTTGGGGTCCCCAGCTTGATGTTATTCACGTTCACGATGCGCTTGAGCTGGGAGACCTCTTGCATGAACAGCGCGAGCTCGTGGTACTCGCCCTTCACGGTCATGTTGATCGGAATCCGGAAATAGAAGTTCTCGCTGGCCTCGACGCCCGGGGTCACCCGGGTCAACTCGAGACCCGACTTCCGACCAACGTCGTTCAACTGAGCGAGCAGCTCGTCCAGGTCCTTCCGTTCGGGCAGCTCCGTCAGGGCCTCCTGAAGCCTTTGCTCGAGCTGGTCCATCTCACGCCGACGCTCGATGAGGTTGTCGGCGATCTCCTTCTTCTCCGCGTACGTTTGATCGAGTGTGCCTCCACGCGCAGTCTCGGACACGATCTGAGACTCGACCGCCTCGACGAACAGGAAATAGTTCGCGCCCGTCACCAGCACGATGACGCCGACGATGATCCCAGCCTTGGCGGCGATGGGGAGCTTATTGATGCGTTCGAGAAATTGTTCCATGGCTCACGTCGAGTAGTTCGCGGTCAAATTCAAGTCGAACTTCACCCCGTTCTTCCCCGCCTTCGCGTCGAAGAACTGCTCGCTCGATTTCAGCTCGATGCCAGAGAAGAAAGGCGACAGCTCGCGCACGTCGAAGTCTTCGATCGCCTGGCTCCCGGCCAGCAACTCGATGCGCGCCCGCGTCGCATCACGCTTCTGCTCCACCACGCGCCCGAGCCCCTTCGGCGTCCACCTCGCGTTCTGGAGCGCCTTCATGAACTCAGAGACGTCCTCATGGCTATCCGCCGCTCCAAGCAGCTTCACGGCGCCAGCCTTCTCCTCGAAGCTCGTCACGAACACCTTCTTTGGGGTCACCGAGGCGAGCGCGTCGAGGAGCTTCACTGGGCCCGAGCGCTGCTTGCGCAGCTTCTCGAGAACGCCCAGCTTGTCCTCGACCTCCTTCTTGCGCTTCTTCAACTCGTTGACCTCGCCAATCTGCTTGTCGAGCGCGGCGATCTCGCGCTCACGCTTCGAGGCGGCCTCGGCGCGCTGAGCCCTCTCCTCGTCTCGAGACGTGAACCAGAAGAAGTTGCCGGCCAGGGTCGCCACTACCGTCGCCGCCGCCAGCGCCAGGAACTGCCGGCCGAGCTCGCGCTTGCGAACCTGGCGAACCGGCAAGAGGTTGATTCGAATCATCGTCATGAGTCGCTCGTCTCCTCTCAGCCCAGCTTGTCGCCCTGCTTGCGCAGGGCCAGACCGACGGCGACCGCGGCCTGCGGCGCGACGTCCATGATGAAGGCAGGGTCGAACTTGCGGTTGTCGATCTCGATGCGCTTGAAGGGCTGGAGGATCTCGACCGGCACCCCGACCCGTGACTCGATGGTCTTGAACAGCGCGGGCACCTTGGCCGTGCCACCAGACAAGTAGACCTTCGCGAACGTCGCGTCCGCCGCCGTGCCAGCGTAGAAGTCGAGGGAGCGCTGAATCTCGCCGGCCACCTGCTCGGCAACCTGCGTCATCACCTTCTCGACCTCTTGCGGCACCACGGCGTCAGCGTCGGCTCGGCCACCACCGACCTTGAGCGCCTCGGCCTCTTCGTAGGAGACCGACAGCTGCTTCTGAATCTCTTCGGTGAACTGGTTCCCGCCGATGGTTACGTCGCGGGTGAAGACCGTGACCCCCTTCGACAAGATGTTGATGTTGATCACCGCCGCGCCGGCGTTGATCAGCACCACCGTCTCGTCCGCCGGAACCTCGTAGTTCGCGGCGAAGGCGTTCTGGACCGCGAAGGCGTCGACGTCGATCACCGTGGGCACCAGCCCGGCTTCGGAGACGACCTGGCTGTAGTCGTTCACCATGTCCTTCTTCGCCGCGACCAGCAGCACGTCCATCTGGCCCGTCTGGTCGTTCGCGTCGGCCTTGAGGATCTGCGTGTCGATGTTGACGTCCTTCATGTCGAAGGGAATGTGCTGCTCGGCCTCCCAGGGGATCGCCTCTTCGAGCTCGTCCTGCGACATGCGGGGCATCGAGATCTTCTTGATGATCACCGAGTGGCCGCTGACGCCGATGGCCACCTCCTTGTGCTTCAGCTTCAGCTCCCCGACGAGCTCCTGAATGGCCTGGACGATGGCGGTAGAGTTCATCAGCGCGCCGTCGACGATCGCCTCGGGTGGCAGCGGCTTCATCCCGAAGCTCTGCAGCGAGTAGACGGTCTCGCCGCGACGGCGGCTCTCCTTGAGCGAGATGAGCTTCACACCGGAGGAGCCGATGTCGAGCCCGAGTGCCAGTTTTCCTTTTGCCATCGCGTCTCGGCTCCTTCGCCCTGCGTCTTGGTCTTGAGTCTAGGGCCCGAAAGCGGCCCCTCCAAAAAAAGCGCCCGCTAGTCCTCGAACACCTGATCCTTGTCGGTGACCTTCAGGCCCAGCGCGAGAATGATCTTCCGCTTCGTATCGAGCCGGCACGGCGCGCCCTTCTCGATTCGATCGATGGTGAGCGCCGAGACGCCCGCCCGGCGCGCGAGCTCGGCCTTCGACAACAGCCGCTCCTCGCGCAGCGTCTGCACCTTGTTCACGCGACGCCCTGCTGCCTGATCATCGTCCGCACTCATCGTCAGGAGCGTGGATCATCGGCTCAGGCCTGTCAAACTCGCTGATCAATCTTTGACTGCATAATTATGCATCAAAGGACTATAATTTTACCACACGAAGTGTGTGTGCATGGGCCGACCACGACCCATGGGGTCTCCTGACGAGTCGTCGTGGGAGAATGAGCCGGCAGCGCGACGGACCCGCTCACGAGTCGGCGGCCGCGCCCTCGGCATCGGGGTCGATGCCGTAGTCCTTGATCTTGTAGAGCAGCGCGCGGTGGCTGATCTCGAGGAGCTCGGCCGCGCGGGTGCGGTTCCCGCGGGTCTTCCGCAGCGCCGCCCGGATGAACTGCTGCTCGAGCACCTCCATCGCCCGCTTGAGCGAGTAGTCGTGCGCCTTGAAGTCGGGGAGCGCCACGGCGAAGGCGCCGGGCGCCATGCCACCGCTCCGGCCGACGGTGACCCGCTCGGGCAGCCCGCTCAGCTCGAGCACCGCGCCATCCGAGAGCAGCACGGCGCGCTCGACGGCGTTCTCGAGTTCTCGCACGTTCCCCGGCCAGGCGTACGCCAGCAGCGCAGCCTCGACTTCTGGCGACCAACCGGTGACGGGCAGCTCGCGGTTAAAGGCGTGGTTGAAGCGCTCGAGGAACACTCGCGTCAGGCGCAAGACGTCGTCGCGGCGCTCGCGGAGCGGAGGTACCCGCAGTTGCACCACGTTCAACCGGAAGTACAGGTCCTCTCGAAACTCGCCGCGCTCGACGAGCTTCGAGAGATCCCTCAAGGTGGCCGCCAGCACGCGTACGTCGACCCGCTCCACCCGGTTCTCTCCGACCGGCCGCACCTCGCCCTCTTGCAGCACGCGCAGCAGCTTCACCTGCGCCGCCGCGGGCAACTCGGCGACCTCGTCGAGCAGAATGGTGCCCTTGTGCGCGTCTGAGAAGAGGCCGCGCTTGGCGCTCTTGGCGTCGGTGAAAGCGCCACGCGCGTGGCCGAAGAGCTCGCTCTCGATGAGCCCCGCGGGGAACGCGCCGCAGTTCACCGTCACGAAGGGCTCGTTCGCGCGCGGCGACAGCTCATGCAGCGCCCGCGCGACCAACTCCTTGCCGGTGCCGGACTCGCCGGTGATGAGCACCGTGCTGTTGACCGGCCCGATGCGCTGGAGCTGCTTCTTGAGCGCCCGCATCGGCTCGCTCTCGCCGAGCATCTGCTCGAACGTCGTGCTCCCCTGGGGCGCGCGCAGCCGCCGGTTCTCGCGCAGCAGGCGCATGCGCTCTTCGGCCTTGCGGAGGATGAAGACGATCTCTTCGGGCTTGAAGGGCTTCTGGACGAAGTCGTAGGCCCCCTTCGCGACCGCCTCGAGCGCCTGGTCCTTCGAGCCGTAGGCGCTCATCACCAGCACCGTCAGGTCGGGGTGCAGCGCCAGCGCTTGCCCCAACAACGCCATGCCGTCGAGGTTCGGCATTCGCACGTCAGAGATCATCACGTCGAAGCTCCGCGCCGAGAGTTCCTTGACTGCCTCGAGCCCGTCGGACACCGCCCGCACCTCGAAGCCGTGCTCCGCGAGCACCAGCGTGAGGACGTGGCGAATCGACGGCTCGTCGTCGACCACCAGAATCGTGCGCAGCGTGCCCATGAGGCTCCCTTACGCGAGAAGGCCAACCCAATCGAGCCCGGGTCAGGGCCTGGGCAGCGTGATGACGAAGCGCGCGCCCTTCCCGCCCTCGCGGTTCCCCGCCTCGAGGCGCCCGTCGAACTGCGACAGCAGGTGGCGCGAGACGGCCAGGCCCAGCCCCGTGCCCGAGCCCGGAGGCCGGGTGGTGAAGAACGGCGTGAAGAGCTTCGGCAACACCTCGGGCGCGAGCCCCGGGCCCTCGTCCTCGACGGTGATGGTGCCCGCCGCGTCGCCGCTCTCGACGACGACCCGCAGCGCCCCCTGGCCGTTCATCGCCTGCGCGGCGTTGAGCAGCAGGTTCACCAACACCTGCGCGAGCGGACCCGCCTCGGCCCGAAGGTACACCTCGGGCGGGCACACCACCTCGACCCGAACGCCCTGGTACTCGCTCGCCGACGTCACCATTCGCACGCACGCGTCGACGATGGGCGCGATGGAGAGCGGCTGCGCCTTGCCCCGCGATGGCCGGCCCATCTCGAGCAAGCCCCTGACGATCTCGTCGATGCGCTTGACCTCGGCCTCGACGAGGTCGAACAGCTCGGCCGAATCGGCCCCCTGCACGCGCCGGCGCAGCACCGACAAGTAGCCGAGTATTCCCGACAGGGGGTTTCCCACCTCGTGGGCCACGCCCGCGGCCAGCTTTCCCACCGTCGCCAGCCGGTCGGCCGCCACCAACTCGGCCTGTAGCCGCGTCCGCTCCTCGAGCGAGCGAGACAGCTCGGCGAGGCGGCGCGCGTTCGTCGTCCGCTCCGCGTCGAGGCGCGTCGCGAGCGCGTCGATGGCCGTGGCCAGATCGGCGCCAGGCGCGCCGCCGCTCGTCATCCGCAGGCCTTCACCCGCGAGCAAGACGGCCGCGCGCTCGGCCGCACGCCGCAGTGGCGCACCCAGCCCAACCGCCAGCACCACCATCGCCAGCACCACGGCCAGGGCGAGGTCGAGCAAGCCGATGAGCACCACCAACGCCTCGAGCCGGTTCGCCTGGGCCACCCC
>JADCJJ010000058.1 GCA_020247085.1 Myxococcaceae bacterium
CGCCCGTCGTGTTCGCCGGAGGGGCCGTGAGGGCGCGAAGGAAGGCGCGGAACTCGAGGATGTTCGGCTCGCCCGGCTGCTCGGTGGCGAAGAAGCGGTCGAGGTAGAACTCAACTCCCGTGAGTTGGCGGTTCGAGGTGCTCTGGAACTGGAGCACCTGGTGCGAGAGCCCGGGCACCACCTGGCGGTTCCAGTTCACCTGGAGCTTCTCGGTGAGCTGGGTCGGGTTGAAGAGGCACTCGAGCGACTCGCCGGTGGTGACGTTCACGAGCACGCAGCGCGGGGGCCGCGTCATTGCCGAGGAGAGGCGCACTCGGAAGCAAAGCCCCGAGTACACACGTCGGGGGACTCTTCAGAACGGTCGGAAGTACGAAGGCTGCGCTTGGTTCTTCGGCCTTCGTGGCCTCCGCAGGCGGAGTGGTCGGCGAAGCGCCCACGCGTAGTCGCGCGGCCCAAGCTCGGTGCAGCCGACGATCTCGACCGAGCCAACAATCCTCCCCAGGGGCAGTCGGCGGCCGCGGATTCGCTTCATCTCGCGTGCTTCACGGAGACCCTGGCCTTCGGAGGCATAGAGCATGACGCGCCCGCGCTTGTGGGTCGCAAACGATCGGAACTCAGCGACCTTCACGCCTCGGAGAATCAACTCCGCCCAGGGCTGCCGAATCGAGAGCGCGAGGCCCTTCGTCGACGCCTTCCGAGAGAACCGTCGAGCGGCCACAGGCCGACCAGCGGCCCGCTCGGCCAATCGGACCAATCGCGCTGCTTGAGGGCGAGTCAGCGGGAAGACGGTCCCGGCTGGCCCTGTCTTGAGGAACGAGGCGGTGCGCAGCGTCCTGTCCGCGCGAAGTTGCGAGATGGTCGGGCCGTTCGCAAAGTAGGCGGTGAGGTAGCGCAGGCCGAAGTGCACGTCGCCGTGCGAATCCTTGGGCTCAACGTGAATCACCTCCGCGATGGCGCAGACCTTGAGACGAGGCGCTCCTTCCCAGAGGACGACGAGGTCGCCATCCAGCCAGTCGCGCGGCGGCTTCCGCGTCACCCACCGCGCGGTACGACCTCGCCTCACGGTCTCTTCGAGCGAGTTCCAGTCGGGTCGCCCCTTCACGAGCCACGTCGATTCCCGTCCTGCCAATGCTTCGGGTGCCTTCACAGGCCCGACACTACCGGGTCCAGTCAGTACGCAGGCACTGACGAGAAGGCACGACCCGCCGAGTCGCGTTGGGCATCGTGCGCAGCCCGGGCGATCGTCTCGCCGTCGACCTGTACGTTAACCGTGATGGGCTGCGACGAGCTGTTGGCGGGCGTGCTTGCGGCGAAGCTCGCCTGAAGCTGGGCGCGGTCTGCGCTCCGCGAGACGGCTTCGGCGCGGGCCGGCATTGAGGCGGTGGCGACTTCTGGGCCTGCCCCGGTGTTCGGCGTCGCGAGCGTCAGCTGCTGCTGAACTTCGGTCGAGAGGGGCTGGCGGGCCAGCCACGCGTACTCAGCGGGAAGGAAGCGCGTCGGCACCTTGCGGAGCAGACCGATGACGCCGTCGGCGAGGCTGGTGAACGCGCTTCGAACGGAAGTCGCGAGATCCGTCAGGAAGGTCCGCACCTTCACGAAGGAGTCGTAGAGATTGCCGAAGACCTCTCCGAACACGTTCGCGACCAGGGTCGCCCCCTTCACGAGACCGGTGAAGAATCCCGCCGTCACGGAGATCGCCGCGGCGGTCCACTTCACGATGCCCGCGAGCGCCGCGCCGACCAACTCGCCGAACCCCCGGTACTCGTCTGATGGCAGCCCCGCAGCCTGGCCGGTGATTGCCTGGAAGAGCTCGAGCACCGCCGCCCCGAGTTCCTCGAGAGTGGCCCCGAGCATCTGGAACACCGGCCATGCCTCCTGGAGCGCCAAGGTGAAGCCGGCGACCAGCCCATCCCATGCGCGGCCGACGCGGAAAGCCACCTGATACACGCTGATGAGGAAGCGCTTGAAGCCTGAGTTCTCCGCGCGGTCGAGCTCCGCCATCACGGCGCCAGAGAAGCCTCCTTGCTCGAACAGCTGCACCAGCGCCTGGAACCCCAGCGTCAGCTTCGCCCACACGCGCTGCACGAAGTCGCCGAGGCCTCCGAGGTTGTTCCGCACGGCGTACACCACCCCCGCGATGACCAACCCCAGGACGGCCACAGCCGCGATGGCAGGCAGCATGGTCGAGACCAACCCGGCCGCCGTAAGGCCGAGGACCTTGAGCCCTATGGCGAGCAGCGCGATGCCGGCCTTCACCGCGATGACCGCTCCCACCGTAGCGATGACCGCCCCCGCAGCCACCACGAAGCCGGCGAACGCGCGCTTCACCGGCGCCGGCAGCTGCCGCAGCACCCCGAGCAGCCCGTTGACCACCTCCACCACTGCCGAGACGATGGGCTTGAAGACCTGCGCGAAGGGCTCTCCCAGGACGATGGCGAGCGTCTCCATCGAGCCGCTCAGCAGCTTCTTCTGCCCCTCGAAGGTGTTGAGCATCTGGTCGCGGAAGCGCGCGGCGGTCCCTCCCGCTGTGTCGAACTGCTGGCGCAGGTACGCGATGGCGGCCGCGCCCTTCAGCGTCTCGCCCGTGTTGGTGCGGATGCCATTCGTCACCTGTGTCATCACCGCGCTGAGGCCGCCGAGGGCCTCGCGACCGAAGGCGCTGAGGAGGAAGGCCGAACGCTGCGCCTCCGTCATGCGCTCGAGCCGCGGGCCCATGTCGCCCACCACGTCCAGGAAGCCGCGGAAGCTGCCGTGCGCGTCCACCACGCTGACACCGATGCCGCGGAGCTTCTTCTGCACCTCGGGGTCGGCCATGCGCTCCATCGCCACCGCGGCGGCCGTCGAAGCGCGCTCGACTCCGGGGATGACGTTCTTCACGAGGCCGAGGGTGATGAGGGTCTCCGAGAGCGATTGGTGCAGCGCCTGCGCTCCTCGCGACGCCACGCCCAGCGCCATCGGGAGCTCACTCGCGTTGAGGGCGAACACGTTGACGGCTTGGAGCATCCGGTCGACCGACACCGACGCCTGGTCCACCGAGAGCCCGAAGGCCTTCATCGCCTGCGCTGCGAGGCCGGCGGCTTGTTGGGGCGAGAGTTCTCCGAGGGAGCCTCCGGCGAGGTCGAGGACTGGAGTCAGCAGGCCCATCGACTCGGTGGCGTTGAAGCCCGCCTGAGCGAGCTCGCGCAGGCCAAGCACCGCCTCGGTGGGCGAGAACTGGGTCGCGATGCCGGCGTCGATGGCGGCGTCACGGAGATGCCCCAGCTCCACTCCCGACGCGCCCGAGATGGCGCCCACCGCGGCGATGCTCTGCTCGAAGCGACCGGCGGCGTTGGCGAGCGCGAAGGCGCCGGCCACGACTCCCGCCCCCGCGGAGAACACCGCCAGGCCCACGCCGAGCTGCTGGAAGGACGACTCGATGCGCTCCGTGCCGAGTCCGACCTTGCGGTCGAGGCTGAGGAAGTTCCGCTCGAGGTTCTGGATGGCACCTGAGGCGAGGTCGCGCGCGGTGAAGACGAAGCCGAGTCCGAGGTTGTTGAGCGACATGCGTCACTTCCGCTTGGCGGCCTTCTCGAGCTCGCGGGCCTCTCGGGTGCGTTGCTCGCCGATGCGCTCGAGCAGCCAGTCGCGGTCACCCACCGGCAGCTCAAGCGCGTCACCGACTGACAGCACCAGCCCCGAGCCGCCGTGCTGATGCCAGCACAGATGGAAGAGCCCCTCGCGCCAGGAGTCGAGGCTCACGTCGGGGAAGAGGTGCTCCGGGCCTTCCGACGTGCCGTTCGCTCCTTGCCCGGCAGGAAGAACGCGCTGTCGAAAGGGAGTTCGACGTCCTGGACCTCGCGGCACTCGGGGCACTCGACTTCGATGGTGGTGTCGACGCCGCAGTCGAAGCGGTCGAACTCGTCGACGAGGAAGTCGGCGTCGCGGAGGGTGAGATCTTCGAGGAAGGCGCGCTTGTCCTTGGGGTCGACGCCTTCGATGTCGAGGACGCGGTAGGCGAGGACGGCGGAGAGCAGTCGGTCGGGGGCTGCGCGTTGCAGGGCCGGGAGCTTGCGTTCGTCGTCACCGGTGAGGAGCTTGAAGCCGACCCGCTTGCCTGCGTCGGGGAGGGTGGCCTCGAAGCGGTTGCCGGCGATGAAGGCGGCGCGACTCTCAGGCGAAAGCGGGCGCACGGGGAGCTTCGTCAGGTCGACCTCCCATTCGATGCGCGCGCGGCAGTTTCGGCAGGAGACGCCGAAGGCGTACTGGGGGCCGTACGTGAGCGCTCGGATCATCAGCAGCGCGAAGAAGCGATCGCCCTGAAGCACGGTCGCCCAGTCGATGGGCGTGTCGCGGAAGTTGTACGGGCCGGGATCGATCGTCTCCTCCCAGCAGGAGTTGAGGAGTTCATCCAGTTGACCGCCGATCCTCGCGAGCTTTCGATCGGCAAGCACGCGCTCCTCTCGCACCTTCATTCCCCGAACGCGGCCCGAGAGTCCAGAAGGGCACGAAGTGTGGTTCGCCATGCGCGAACAAAGGCACTTGGGCAACGCTTGAGGGACAGGCGCGGGCGGACCCGCAACCGCACAGTCCTGCGCACTACAGCAGCGTCAGAGGCGCCTCATCGCGGTACTCCGTCGGCCGGTAGCGCGCGGGCTGCATATCCGCATCTCGAAACCCCGTCGAGTCAACGATTGCGAAGTCCCCGCCGTCCGTCATTCGGTACCGCGAGTTAACGGTTTCGCGCACGACCCGGGCGAAACTGTTCAGAGCGACGACCAAGTTATAAAGGCGCTTAAGACACTCTTTGTCCCACTCGTCACTTCGGCGGCCGCCAAGCTCGTAGGCTTTAGGATTCCATTTGCGCTTGTACGCGAGGTTCTCCCGGAAAAGATCTTCCCTGGCCAACTCATAATTGCTCATGAAGCAGTCAATGTACGAGCGGGCTCGCGTAGCGACATTCTTCATCTCCTTCTCAAGCTCCAACCGTGTGCCGGGCCAGGGTTGCACTGACATCAAGAAGGAAAGCTCACCGATATCGGTCGCGAAGGCTGTTGGGAGCAGGTTGCGAATCAATGCATCGGAAAGGTTGCTCCAACCCTTCACCCATAGTCGGTTCTCGATCTGATCGATGATTGCAAGGTAAACGTCGTCGAAGTTCCCTGCGCCAATCCGTGGAAATGACTTCAGAACGGCGCCGTCAAGCACCTCGTAGGTGCTCTCCACTGAGCCGTCGACGGCTGCAAAGTACTCCGTAAGTCCGGCAATGAGGGGGTCAACGGGAGACGGAAACCTGGTCTCGAGGCGCTCACGCAGAAGTTCGCGCAGCGATTCCTCATCACCGATGAACTTGACGCGGAATCGATGCAGTCGAAGCGCGGTCGTCCGCCGGTCGGCGTCTCCGAGCGCGCGCTGCAGTTCCATGAGCCAGAGTTCCTCCTGCTCCCGGAGATCGGCAAGGATCTCATCGATGAGCGCACCGGGCCGAGAGAGCCTGCGACAGAGTTCAGCGAGAACTCGAAGTTCACCAACGCCGCTCACCTCGATCGGGGCCGGGACGGCAAACGTGGCGACGTTCACGTTTGGGTGCTTCGTAAGGGACTGCATGATCTCGATGATGGTTGCCAAAGGGATAGCCGTGTACTGGCGCTTGACCTGCCAACCCCTCGTCTCAGTTTCCCCGCCAATATTGATCGTCTCGACGACGTCATCGATCGCTTCGTACAGTTCTGACTCAACACGGATCGCAGACAGGCCGGGTGGGTGTGCTTCCCATTGTGATCAAGCAGCCCGCCTGACATGACGCACGAGGGGCGCCAACGTCAGTTCCATGGCCTCATTGAAGCGGCCGCTGAGGGCGAGCGCTCTAAGGTCGATGATGTGTTGTCCGGTAGTCTCCAG
>JADCJJ010000580.1 GCA_020247085.1 Myxococcaceae bacterium
GTGTTGTTTGCCGCGTAGTTCGACCAGCTGATCGCCACGCTCTTTCGTGACGGCGATCGCGCACCTTCCCGCATTGAGCACCAGCGGTGAGCGAGCGTGAGGAGGTGGCCGAGACAGAAAAGCCCCGACCTTGCGGTCGAGGCTTCTCGTCAAAACAGCGGCATCTGTTGCGTGGGTGGCGGCGTCAGCCGCTGCAGATGCGCGCGGAGCGCGGGTGCGAGGGGCAGGCGCGCGAGCGCCGCCGCAGTTCTCGCTGGTGGGCCGGTCGCGAGGTGCGCGACGACGTGCACGGCCTCGAGGATGGGCACAGGGACGAGCCAGACGGCGCCGCCCCGCTCGAGCGCGAAGCGAGCGACGTCCTCGGACCTGGCCAGCCAGTCGGGCAGCACCAGCTCGCAGTCGAGCCCCACCGATGCGTCGAGCCAGGACAGCAGCGCCCATGCGGCCTCTGGGCCGCGAGCGAAGGGCAGCGGCGCTTGTGCAGTGCCCTCTTCGTCCACGACGACAGCGACGAGCCCGCGGCCCCGTCGAGCGGGCCAGACGCCGCAGGTGAAGCCCGTCATGAGACTTCCGCCATCGCGGCCTGGACGTGTTCCGCGGTGGCGGCCTTCGCCTTCGCCAGGGCCGCCGCATTGAGGCTGTGGTGGGCCAGTAGATTCACCTTCCGCAGCAGGCCGCTCGTCGCCTGGAAGAGGGTCTCCACCGCAGAGGCCTCGAAGAGGGGCACCTCCGTCCCCGCCAGGTGCAGCAGGTGGCTGAGGTAGCCCGGCAGCTCGTCCCGCGCGAGGCCCTCGAGGTGGTAGCGCACCACGATGCGCTGGCTGAGCGCCGCATGCACTGCCATGCCGATGCGGCGCCGCAACTCGGCCTGACCGACGAGCAGCAGGCAGAGGCGGTTCTGCGAATCCATCTCGTAGTTGGTGAGCAGCCGCAGCTCTTCGAGGACGTCACTGCGCAGGTGCTGGGCTTCGTCGACGACGAGAATCGGGCGCACCTTCGCCTCGAGACACAGCCGCGTCACCTCGGCGCGAATGACGCGGTAGAGCGCCGCCCGACTTCGCTCGGTGGGCAGGCCCAATTCCCAGGCGATGCACTTGTACATGTCCATCGCGTTGCCAGTGGAGAGCGGCACATAGAAGACGCGGTACAGCCCCGTGTGCAGCGAGGACACCACCTTGCGGCACAGCGTCGTCTTGCCGCTTCCCGCCTCGCCGGTGACGAGCCCGATGCCGCGCAGTTCGAGCAGGTGACCGAGTCTGACTTCGAGCTCCTTCCCGGCGCTGGCGACGAAGAGCTCATCGGGCGTCAGGTCCTTCGCGAAGGGATGCCGAGTGAGGCCGAAGTGCTTTCGGTACATGGTTACCGCCCCCCTTCGTCGTCACGCTTCATGTCGGACAGCCGCAGCCCCGGCGGCGGCGCGTCGGGCGGCGTCGACGCTGTGAGGCCGTTGGACGGCCTGTCGCGCTTCACGAAGCAGTTGGCGTAGACGTCCACCACCTTCGCGTCGTGCACCTTGGCGCCGTCGTGCCAGACCTGCACGGTGCGCGGCTGCGCGGGCCCAGCCTCGTAGCGCAGCGTCACCGTCTCGCCGACCAGCGCCGCGTCGACTTCGTAGACCAGCCCGCCCAGCGACACCGTCCTGTCCTTCGCCACCTTGCGGCGCGCCTCGGTGAAGAAGAGCTCGTCCAAGTCCACCTTGTCATCGAGGTACTTCACCTCGTCGGCGCGCTGCGCCCACCTGTCGAGCGGCGTCTCCTCATCGAGGCCGCGGTGCGGCGCCTGGTGGTACTCGCCCTCGACCCATCCCCACAGCTTCCGGTTGAGGGCCTCCAGGCTGGTGGTGTCCCCCTCGGTCAGCCGCGGCAGCAGCTGCATCCGCACCGTGCGAAACCAGCGCTCCTGTTTCCCCTTCGACTGAGGCGCGTACGGCCGGGCGTGAATGAGGGTGATGCCCAGCTTCGCGCACACCAGCGCGAGGTGGTGGCTGCGGAACGCCGCGCCGTTGTCGACGAAGAGCCGCAGCGGCAGGCCGCGCCGCATGATGGCCTGCTTCAGCACCGGCAGAAACGCCGCGGTGTTCTCCGAGAGCGCGAAGGCCGAGAAGGGCACCACCCGCGTCGCGTCGTCGATGAAGGCGATGAGGTACGTCTTCCTCTTCTGCCGCCCCGCCACCGTCACCGCCGGCCCGTGCATCACGTCGCTCATCCACAGCTGCCCCGCCTTCTCGAAGGCGAAGCGCCGCCTGTCTCCTGACGACGCGCCGTCGTCGTCGGTCTGCTTGCGCATCAGCCCCGCGCGCGACAGCAGCCGATGCACCGTCGTCGGCGCCAGCATCACGTGCGCCGGCACCTTCTTCGTCGCCAGCGCTTCTTTGATGACGAGCTGCACCGACAGCTCGCTGTTGTCCTCCTTGAGCGACACCAGCAGGTCCTTCACCTCCTGCGGCAGGGCCCTCGAGTCGCCCGCGTCCTTGCGCGTCTTCGGCTTGAGCGCCTCGAAGCCGCCGCGCCGGTACAGCCGCAGCCACGTGCGCAGCGTCTCCTCCGCCACCCGTGTCCGGGTCGAGCCCGGGATGCAGTAGTCCTGCGCCGCCTTCGTCTCCAGCAGCCGGTACAGCCCCTTCGTCCCGGGCTCGATGCGCGCCAGGTCCGCAATGAGGCCGTGGCGAAACAGCGCCACTTCCTCACTTCGCTTCTTCGTCTCATCATCCACGTGCTGCTCCTTCGTGTCGGCCCGGAAATTCGGGCGACCCACGAAGTAGGCGACGGCTCACGAGGTATCTGCGCCCGCTCCCTGTTGGAGCTTCCGTTGCCCGCGCTTTCCCCCTCGGTGGCGGGCGCCCAATCCGACATACGGCGGCATGGCCGTCAGCTGCGCGCCGGCGCTCGCGCGCACCGCCGGCAGCACCTCGACGACGCCGAGCGCCACGCGCACTTCTCCCAGCGTGGGCTCCACGCTTCCGAGCACGTCAGGCCGAAGTCCCTTGAGCACCTTCAGCGCAAGCGCCACCGCCACCACTCGCTTGCGCACCCACCGCAGTGCGCCCTGCACCTCGACGTCGGGCCGCAGCGTCGCCGCCACGTCCTCGATGCTCGTCGTCCGCTCCTCGACGGCGCTCGCCACCTCCTCGACGGCCGCGAGCGTCGACGACAATCTCGACGCCAGGCAGTCCGGCAACAGGCTGAAGGTGACGTGCCCCTTCGCGCAGTACCACCGAGCGACGAACATCCCGGGCGGTACGACCCGCGCGTACGACCCGTGCCGCGTGAAGCCGCAACCGCCCCCGGGGTGCATCGGGCACCGCTCCAAACTGGCGCGCTCCCAGGCCCTCTGCTTTACGTACTCCTCACTGGTCAGCTGGCTCTCGTGCCTCAGCTGCACCACATGAGGCCCGCCACGGTGCACTTCCGTCGCGGGCCTCTCCTTTTGTGTCTGCGCGCCAGCTCCATGCTCGCGGGCTTCGCCCACCAGAGTGCCGGTTGCCTTGAGGGGGAAGTTTTCGGTCAACCAACCTGCCGTGCTCACCACGCTCAACCAGCAACGTCGGTACGACGGCGTTCACGGAGCCAGGTCAGCGAACGCCGGTTGATCACGAACGTGCGCGGTCAACAACA
>JADCJJ010000581.1 GCA_020247085.1 Myxococcaceae bacterium
CCCCGCCGCGCGAAAACTTCAACGGGCTGCTAGGCCGCGAGCGTGATCACGAAACGACGAGTGATTCTGGGCGTGGTGACGGCGACCCTGGTGCTGCTGGCGGGTTGGTGGATGGTGGAGGCAACCGAGCCGCCCGCGACTGACGTCACGGTGGCCGCGCTCCCTCCGGCGTTGCCTGAGCCAATCGCTCCGAGCACCGGCCCCGTTGCCGCCGCGGAGCCGAACGCCGACACCACGACGCCTGCGCCACCGGCCTCGGTCGCGCCTCAGCCACAGCCGGTGATTGCCCTGCCCGTCCCCCAGCCACCGCCGGCCGCGCCTCTGGTCGAGCAGGACGCTGCGTGGCTCCCGCCGACGCGCACCGACAAGGTCTTCGATCTCAACGGCAATGGCCGCGTCGAGGCTGACGAGCAGGAGCGGGCCGGCGAGCTGCTCGAGCGTTCGCACCAGTTCGCCAGCAACCGCTCACCAGACGGCGTGTACCCGATGCTCAAGGCGACGTTCCGAGGCGAGGGGAAGTTGTTCCGCGCGATCGATGCCGACGCTGACGGCGCGTTGACCGAGCGGGAGTTCCTCGCCTTCGAGGCCGACTCGATTCGGCAGCTGCGCCGCTTCGACCAGAACGCCGACGGGGCCCTCACCCTGAACGAGTTCGGTCACCTGAAGTCGCGCTTCGACTACCTCGATGAAGACCACGATGGCGAGCTCTACGCGTGGGAGATCACGCTCATGCGAGGCCGCGGCAAGTGGTGACGCTCGTCACGCGGGCGTGAGGAGGAACGCTCCGCCACGCTTCGTGACCTTCAGCACGCCAGGCTTCGCGAAGCGCTCGCAGCACGCCTGTGCCTGGGCCTTCGTCGACTTCTTCGGCATCACGAAGCCGATGAACGTGAGCCCGGTGGCGGTCGCCTCGAAGCGGTGACGGAAGACCGTGTCACCCGCGTAGGTCAGCGCGAGCCGGCCCTTCCAGCGCAAGGACCACTGCGTTCCTTTTCGAGCCAGGCGCAGATCGTCGCTCAGCACCGAGTCGTGGCCGAGCAGGTAGATGTGGAGCGCGCGCGTCTCGACGTGCTTCGCGGTGTCTCGGAGCGGCGAGCGACCGGTCAGCTGTGCGCGGGCGAGCGGCTTCTTCGGCGTCGCGACCAGGAGTCCTTCAGCTTCTCCGGGCCAGTGCACCGAGGACAGCGTGCAGCGGTGGTAGTTGCCCCACACGGTGACGGCCTTCCAGTCGGGCAGGTCGAGCTCGTCCGGGTCGAGCGCTGGCGGGTCGGCCTCGTAGTCGGCCGACCTGAGGTGCACGTCGAGGAAGAGACCCTTCTCGGGGTCGACGCGCCCTGCGACGTGCAGCGTCTCGATGGCGTGCCCCTTCGGCCACGGGTTCTTCTTGAAGAGGATTCGTCCGCGCATGTGCACACATTCACGCACGCGGCTTCAGTTCACGAAACTGAAACGTGCACGGCGACGGCGAACTCTGCATGATTCGCGTCCTCCGATGCTCGCCGCTGCGCTGATCAGTCTCGCCGTCGCCCAGGCTCCTTCGCTCAAGGAAGCGCGAGCGCTCGCCGAAGACGTGTACGCAGGCCGAAGCGCGGTGGCGTGGGCGAAGTCGTCCAGCTCCCTCCGCGCGTCGGTCGCTTCGGAGCCGGGCCTGCTCTCGCTCATCAACTCGACCCGGAACTCGCTCGGCGCCGAAGTGCGGGTCATCACCGAGGCGATGGTGGAGCGCAACGGCGGCACGCTGTACCGCCGCGTCTCGGCCGTGACGAACTGGGCGCGAGGCATGGAACTGGAGCTCGCCTTCGACATGAAGGGCGCGCTCGTCGCGATGACGACGCGGCCGGCCTCGAAAGACGCGCCGACCACCTCCGCGCTGCACAGCTGGCCTCGAGCGCTTCGCCACTCCTGTCGACGGGCCGGGGGGGCTGCTCGAGGCGCTGCAGCTGATGCGGTGGAACGGAGAGCTCGTCACCCAGCTCATCGCCGGCGACCACTTCGTCTTCGCCACCAGCGAGGCGACGTTGGCGGCCGTCTCCACGTCCACGGGGTCGCTCGCGTGGACGACGACGCTGTCGGCGCTGCCGTCGATGGGCCTGCGCGCCATCACCGCCGTCGCCGAGGACGGGCGGGGGCAGCTCTGGGCCGTCATTCGCGCAGGCACCGCGAGCGCGCGCCGCTCGGGCCTGGTGCGGCTCGAGGCGCGCACCGGGCGGGTGCTGGGCGTGCACGAGGTCCAGGGCGTCGTGCGGGGGCCGGTGCTCGACACCGCTGGCCGGCTCTTCGTGACGCAGACCCTCGTCGGTGCGCGGGGGGTGGAGCGGAGCGAGCTCGTGCGCTGCGAGCGCGACGGGCGCGAGTCGCTCCGCGTGTCGCTGACGACGGGAGCGGCGCCGGCGCCGGTGCTGGTGACGGGCGAGCGGCTGGTGCTCGAGGACGACTCGGTGCACAGCACCCTCGACGGGCGCGAGCTCGAGCCGCCGATGAGCGGTCGATGGAGCCCTGC
>JADCJJ010000582.1 GCA_020247085.1 Myxococcaceae bacterium
CCGTGCGCTGGAGCTCGTTCAGGCTTTGACGCTGCCGGTGACGGCCCGCCCGACTCGGTGCGCTGGGGCTCGTTCTGGTTTTGACGCTGCAGGTGACGGCCCGCCCGACTCGGTGCGCTGGGGCTCGTTCTGGTTTTGACGCTGCTGCCCGAGGTTCCTTCGGGTGCTGCATCAGCGCGTGCACGCCCAGTTGAGGCAGCCCGCGTCGGCACCGCAGCCGTTGCCACACCCGCCGCAGTGCTGTGGGTCGAAGCGGGGGTCGACGCACGTGGCGCCGCACAGCTGCCGCGGCGCCCTGCAGGCCTCGGTAGGCTCGCACACGCCGCGAGCGCAGAACTTCGTCGCGTCGCACGGCAGGTTGCAGCCACCGCAGTGGCGGGGGTCGTTCTGGCGGTCGACGCACGCCCCGTCGCAGAGCAGGAGCCCCGACGGGCAGCGCACCTCGCACTTGCCCGCGGCGCACACCTGCCCATTGGCGCAGCGGGTTCCGCACTGGCCGCAGTTCGACGCGTCGGTCCTCAGGTCGACGCACTGGCCGGCGCACTCGGTGCAAGGAATCGGTGGGTCGCCGGCACAACTGAAGAGGCCGAGGGCCAGAACGACGCAGAGGTTGAGGGCGCGTGAAACCATGACCCAGATTCTCATCGCTCCACTCGAGCGACTCCAACAAAAAGGGGCTCTCGCGACGAGCCGGTCACAACCTGTACCTTCGACGTGATTGGAGCGAGCATGTGGCTCCCTTCCCGAACCCTTCAAGCCAGGAGGCCTCAGTGCGTCTGTCATGGATGATGGTAGTCGTCCCAATTTGCGTCGCATGCTCGAGCGCGTCGGGCCCGCAGGGGCAAGCAGGCGCGCCGGGACCGCAGGGCGAGCAAGGCCCCCGCGGGGTCCCCGGTGCATCACCGATGGTGAACGTGCTGCAGCTCGGCAACGTGGACTGTCCGACGGGTGGCATCGAAATCGTGTCAGTCGAGGGGCGCCGGGTGGTGTGCAATGGTCGCGACGCGGCGGCAGAGGGCGGCGTCCGCGGTCCAGTTGGCCCAGCGGGTCCGGCAGGTCCGGCAGGTCCAGCAGGCCCAGCAGGTCCAGCAGGTCCAGCAGGTCCAGCAGGCCCCCAGGGTTCAGCGGGTCCGCAGGGGCCAGAGGGGCCCGCAGGGCCCATGGGCACAGCCGGGCCCATGGGCACAGCCGGGCGCTCGGTGTCGCTCGCAACCGAGCCGCCGGGTGTGAACTGCGAGGCGGGAGGCCTTCGCGTGAATGGCTTCGACCTCGTTGGAATGCCGCTGACGGCGTACGTATGCAGCCCCGGAGCGCCGAGGTTCGCGGACGGCGGCTTCGCCGTCGGCGCCATTCCGTTCGCGCTCGCCGATGGCGGCCTGGGCATCGACCCTCGGTTGTCGTTCGACGCTCCCGGCGGTGCCGTCAGGCTCAACAGCGACCTGCTCTGGGCGGCCGTCGGCGGCACGAGGACCATTGGAATTCCTCCGGTCAACTTCGGGTCGACGAACCTGGTCGTGCGCGCCGGTGGCATGGTGAGCTCGAGCGGCAGCGGCTCTGCTGGCGGGGTGCTCGAGCTTCGCGCCGGCAACGCCAACCAGTCCGGCGGCTTCGGCTGCGCCGGGGCAGGTCCACAGGGCAACAGCGTCAAGATCTACGCCGGCGACAACGTCTTCGCTGGCACCTGCTTTGACGTGAACAACGGAGACATCGAGTTTTACGCCGGCCACCTGCAACCCGAGCGCATGCGCATCGTCGGCGACACGGGCAACGTCGGCATCGGCACGAACGCGCCAACGCAGCGCCTGCACGTCATCGGCAACATCCTCGCGTCGGCCGTGGTGACGCCCTCGGACGCGCGGTTGAAGGAAGAGGTGCGCACCATCGAGCGCGCGCGGGAGCTGCTGCAGCGGCTGAACGGTGTGCACTACCGGTGGAAGAAGGGCGCCCAGGCGAAGTACGGGACCCGTGATGGCGAGGACGTCGGCCTGCTCGCGCAGGACGTGCAGCAGGTGCTGCCCGAGGCCGTCGTCACCCTGCCCGATGGAACGCTGACGGTGAACTACGCCAAGGTGATGCCGCTCGTCGTCGAGGCCTTCAAGGCGCAAGAGGTGAGGCTGGAGCAGCTCGAGGCCCGGCTGAACAAGCTCGAGAGGCGATGACGTCGCGAGGTGGTGGGGCGGTGCTTCATGGTTCGCCGGCGCCTGCGCTTCGGGGGCGGTCAGCCTCGGGCGCCGCCACCGCGTGCCAGCGGGCCTCGAAGCGAATGGCCTCGGCGAAGGGCGCATGGGCCACCTCGCTGGCCACGCCGAGGGCCATGACGGACCTGGCGCTGGCCTCGAGGCGGCGGGCGAGCGCGTCGTCGCCGTTGGCCCTCGCGGCGCTGATGGCGAGGGCGCTGGCCGCAGTGCCGATGCCGAGCAGGATGGGCCCCGAGTCGACGTCCGAGGGCCCGTCGACGCCACGGGGCCATTCGCGGAAGCCGACGATGCCCAGAGGCAGCTCGACGAAGAAGTCGCGGCGGTAGCGTCGCCACCACACCAGCGTCCGCGCCGGGTCGACCTCGGCCAGGTAGCGGCTGATGAACGACTGGGCGCAGCCCCGGGGCAGGCGCGCTCCGGCGGCGGTGCCCGTCACCTCCGACACCGGAAGGCCGCCGAGGTGCGTGCCCGCTCCGGCGAGGGCGGCGAAGAACGCAGCCGTCGGGGCGACGTGGTGGTGGGTGCCGTGGGCAGCGTCGGCGCGGGCGAGGCCGGCGAGGAGCGCGGCCTGGTCGGCAGGCCACCGCTGCCGGTTGGCGCGGTACGAGGGCGCGAGGCGGGTGGGGTCGTTCAGCGACAGCTGCGCGAGCCCCGCGGCGAGGGCGTGGTGGAGCGCCTCGTCGGGGCACACCCCCAGGCGGTCGCCAGCGCCCAGCACGAGGGTGAGGTGCGCGAGGGCGAGCGGCTCGGCGCGGGCGAGCATGGCGTCGGCATCACAGCGGGGCGCGTCGTCGGTGGCGCGGCACGCCACGGGGTGGAGCCGCAGCGCCCGCCGGTAGGCGGCGAGCACGCAGGCGCGCGCGGCCTCGCGCTTGTGCGGAGCCGCCTCGCCCTGCGCCGCGCAGCCGTCGGCCAGGTGCGACAGGGTGATGGCCTCGAAGCCGACAGGCGTGGCGCCGAACGCACCGGCGTCGAGGACGCGCCGGAGCGGCGGTGGGAGTGACAGGGCGCTCCACGGGGAGGGGGCGGCGGCGACGAGCGCGGCGGCGACGAGCGATGTGAGCATGCCGAGAGCTACGCCCGAAGCGGCCCGCGCCGGTGGACCCACGCTGGCGGTCGGTCGGAACGTGCTGCCCAGCGGTCCCGAGGCGCGCTCCGTCGGCGTCACGGCTGGGCGCCGCGGGGCCCGGCACGGTGGCAGCGCGCGGTGGCTCCTCGCCGTCGCGCCCGAGGCGGCCGGTCGTGACCCTGTGGGCTCAGCCCGCGACGGGAGCGCGAACCCTGCCATGGTGTCGCCCGCGGCGCTGGCGCGTCAGGCCAACGAGCGGCGCACGGAAGTACCAGCCCGGCGACACTCACCCTTCGACCGGAGCGGCCAGGGCTTCGGCTGGAGGTTCATCGACGTGCGTGGTTTTTCGCTCGGAGTGATGGTGGTGGGGCTGCTCGGTTGCCGGGTGTCGGTGCCCTGTGCGCCCGACGACGTGCGGGTGGTGCTCGACGAGTGCGGCCTCGAGCCGCGGGCGAGCCCCTCGTTCGACAGGTGCTTCGCCGCGGGCCTGCAGCCGCCGCCCTCGTTCTCGGGGGTCGACGCCGTCGTGGCGGCGTGCTCCCGCGAGGGGCTCGGGGCGGTCTACGCGTGCATGGCCGCGCGCTCGAGTGAGTGCCGGCGAGGCGAGGCCGACGGCGGCGTGACGGACGCGGACCACGACCTCGCGCTCGCCGCGTCCTGCGCGGCGTCGCAGCCCTTCCCGGGGGTGGGCCGTGCGCCGTCACCAGCAGGGTGTGAACGAGCCTGCGACGACGCGCGCCGGGCCTGTGCAGCCGCCTGCCCGACGTCGAGCTGGGTGGCGTGCGAGGCCTGCGGCGTGGACTGCGCGGAGCGCTCCTCGACGTGCCTGGCGCGCTGCTGAGCCGTCGCCTGCGCGACTGCTGGCGTCTTTCGCGAACCCGGCGGTGCTTCTCCGCCACCTGCCCCTCGCCTCGCTGCCCCCATCCGTCGCGGCACGACGGTCGTGGTCGAGCGAGCCAGCGACCCGCGGAGCACGCCGCCACTGTCAGTTTCGGTGGAGACGGCCCTCGTGGCGCGACTGTCGCTGGCCTGCGCTGACCACCCGCCCCAGGAGCCCTCGTGCGAAACACCCTCAGCACCCTCCCGGTCGTCATCCTGTTCACCCGCGGCTGCGGCCGCGTGGAGTCGGTCGGCTTCAGCGACGTCACGGCGGTCCGCAGCTCCGACGACTTCGTCACCGTGCAGGTCACGCTGAAGAGCAACGGCCACCTCGAGTTCGAAGGCGACGACGAGTTCTGTGTCGAGGCCCGCTGGCATCCGCCCGCTGTTCAGGACGGCGGCGTTGCCGAGACTGACGCTGGCGCCATGGCCGACGCGGGCGTGAGGCTGGTTCCAAGCGTGCTCGTCGATTCGGCGAGCGGCTGCAGCACGAAGATGCAGGGCTTCGACCTCGAGCTCAAGTCGACGAAGGACATTCCCCGCCCGGCGGTCCTGAGGTTTTCATCTCGAAGGGCTTCGGGGTCGGACAAAGGGAGGACCAGGAGCGCCTGCTCGAGAGCCCGTGAGACGGAGCCGGCTCGTGCCGAGGGCCCGCGCATCGAGCCCGGCGGCAGCGCCGCCCTTTCCAGTAGTGGCCCTCGAGACGTCGTCACCCGCGCGTGAACGTGCCTCGCGGAGCGGCCTGCCCGACGTCGAGCGAGCCCCGCGGCGTGGACTGCGCGGAGCGTGCCTCGACGTGACGCGCTGCCGAGCCATCGCTCAGGGCCCGGGCCCGCGGGGGTGCGCGACGATCTGGATCCCGCCTCGGGGCCGCAGCGTCGCCATCGGCTCGGGCTTGAACCGCTGCCCCGGGACCAGCTCGAGGCGGACCCGCTGCAGCATCGTCGTCAGCACGAGCTGAGCCTCGAGCTGCGCGAACGCGTCGCCGATGCACGTTCGCTGGCCGAGGCAGAAGGGCAGGTCCGCTCCGTGGTGCCGCCGCGGGTCGTCCACTGCCCAGCGCTCGGGGTTGGAAGCGCAGCGGCTCCGGCCAGAACGCCGGCAGCCAGTGCAGCGCGTACGCGCAGAGCAGCACGACGGCCCCCTTCGGGAAGTGGAAGCCCTCGACCTCGTCGTCCTCGAGGAGCGTTCGGCCGAGCGACCAGACGGGCGGGGAGAGCCGCAACGACTCGCGGAGCACCTGCGCGCCGGAGGTGAGGTGCCCCACGTCGTCCGCCGTCGCCGCGCGGTGGCCGACGACGGCGCGGGCCTCGGCGTACAGCCGCTCCTGCGCAGCAGGCTCACGGGCCAGCAGCATCGTCGTCCACGCGTGGTGGTGCCCGGTCGTCTCGTGCCCGGCGAAGAACAGCGTCACCACCTCGTCGCGGAGCTGCCGGTCGTCGAGGGGCTCGTTGGTGTCTGCGTCGCGCGCCTCGAGCAGGAGCGAGAGCAGGTCGCCCTTCGGCTCGCGCTCGGCGCGCCGCTCGCGGATGAGCTCGAAGACGACGGGGTCGAGCGCCTCGAGGGCGCCGGCGAGGCGCGGCGTCGAGGGGGTCGGCACGAAGGTGTTGCACTCCTGGTCGACCAGCCCGAGCGCCGCCCGCACCGCCTTTCCCACGAAGGCGTGGGGGCCCGAGGTGACGTCTCGTGAGAGCAACACCTCACCGACGACCCGCAGGCTCAGCCGCATGAACTCGGGCGCGACGTCGAAGGGCCGCCGCAGCGGCCACCGGGCCGCCAGGTCGTGCGTCGCGCGCACGACCTGGGCGCCCCACGCAGCCACGCGCCCGCGGTGGAAGGCCGGCTGTACGAGGCGCCGGTGTCGCCGCCAGGGCTCGCCCTCGGCCGAGATGAGCCCGTCGCCCAGCACCTGGCGCAGCATGCGGTAGGCATCGGTTTGCTTCCCGTAGCGGCGCTGCTGGGTGACGAGCACGTGGTGCGCCAGCGAGGGGTGGCCGAGCACGTAGACCTCGGCCCCGGGCAGCGGCAGGCGCGCGACGGGGCCGAAGTCGAAGGTCGCCAGCTCCATCACCCGCAGCGGCTTCGTCTGCAGGAGCGGCAGGACGCCGAGCGTCGGGTGGAGCCCGGGGAACGCCGCCAGGCGCGCCGCGGTCATCGTCGGCCCACTCCCCCGCCCATCAGGGCGTCGCCACCCGAACGCGCGACTTCACCGACCGCGAGATGAAGCACTCGCGGTGCGCCTGCTCGTGGAGCGCCGCGAGCGCCTCGGCCGACGGCGCGCGCCCCTCGGCCCAGGTGATGCGGGGCCGCAGCGTCACCTCGGTCATCGCCTGGCCCCCCTCCGCGTCCTTCGCCAGCAGCCCCGCTGCGTCGTCGACGTAGGCCTCGGCGACGTAGCCGGCGTTGGCGGCGAGGAAGAGGAACGTCAGCATGTGACAGCTCGCGATGGCGGCGACGAAGGCCTCCTCGGGATCGACGGCCTCGTCCACCGTCCACGGTCGCGGCACGACGAGGGGAGACGCGGCCGCCGGCACCTCGACGCCACCGTCGAACACCCAGCGGTGAGCCCGCTGGTACTGCTTGCGAGCGAAGGCGCCCTCGCGCTGCCAACGAATCGACGCGGTGTGCTGGGACATGGCCGGGCCCTACCACGGCCGGTGGGCAGAGTCGGCCGGTGGCGGGTTGGGGCGACGTCACGCAGGCGCAGGTTTCGTGACTTCTCCTTCGCGGGGCGGCGGGCATCTACTGCGCGCACCCCTCCATGTTCGCCGGGCTCCTCGCCATGACGCTGCTCGCCAACCCCGTGCTGATTCGCGTCGATTTGCAGGACGTCCTCCAGCTGCCGAGCGGCGTCGAGGCCTCGCCCCCGAGGTCGCTCGTCATCGTCCTGAGGGCCCCGCCCTCGTGGGTCGAGCACGGCGCGCTCACCGCCCGGGCCCGGGAGTTCGTCCTCGAGCGCCTCTCTGGCGCCCGGTCGAGCGCCGGCGCCGCCGACGGCTCGCGCCTCGTGGTGAAGCGGCTCTCGTCGCGGGTCATCACCGAGGCACAGCTCCCCACCGACGCCCGCGATGTCTCCTGGTACGAGGTCGACCCGAAGGGCGGGCTCGCCCGACGGGGGCCGCGGTTCGTCGAAGAGACGGTGCCACCAGCGTCGAAGTCGCCCGTCGACGCATCCCTGCAGGGCGCCGGCTTCAAGCAGGGGCCGGCGCTCTCCGCCGCGCCGACGGCGCTCGCGTTCCTCTCGCGGCATGACGGCCTGGTGAAGCTGGCTGCCACCCTGACGCGCGGCGCGCTGGGGTTCGACGCGCGTGGCGTCGGGGCGGGCGCGCGCTCGTTCCGGGTCGACGACACGACGCGGGGCGTCTCGCTGCGCGACCGCGCGCGGCTCGCCTGCGGAGAAGGCACGGCCTGCACGCTCTGGCGCTTCGGCCGGTGGACTCAGGGCGCCGAGCCCACCTTCGACGTCGTGCGGGTCGAGGCGATGAGCGTCGCCCGGGCGTCGAGGCCCGAGCTGGTGGGCTACCTCTGGGTCCAGGCGACGTGACGTCGCCGCGAGCGGCGCGCCGGGGCCGGGTCGAATGACGAGCGCCCGTCACCCCGCGCCGATTCCGTCGCGCGTCTTTCTCGGGGAATCACCTGCGCGCACTGCTGCTCCTGATGGCGCTCGGCGCTACGAAACCCACGTTCGACGAGGTGTACCTCGACACCTGCTTCGACGGTGAGGCGGGCGACGTCTGCAAGCAACGACAGGAGCGCAGGCGCGGCTTCGGGCTGTGAGTCGTCGCCATCGGCGGTGAGCGGGGCGTGCGCGGGTCGATGGCCGTCACGCCGACGACCATGAATGGACGGGTCCTGGCGGGTCCGCTACAGGGACCGCGATGGCGGCGCTGGTCGTGCTGGTGTTGCTCGCTCAACAGCCACTGCCGGCACGCCTCGCGCTCCAGCACCTCCGCGGCGATGGGGCCGGCGCGTGCCCGGACCAGGCATGGCTCGAGGCGAACGTCGCCGCGCGCCTCGGGTACGACCCCTTCACGTCCGAGGCGCCGCTGCAGGCGCGCGCCCGCTTCGAGTGCGCGGCCGGCGCCTGCACGGCGACGCTCGAGCTCCAGCGGGGCGAGGGGCCGCCGCGACGCCGGCTGTTGGCGCTGCCCGACTGCGATGAGCTTGCCCAGGCGCTCGCCCTCTCCCTCGCGCTCGCCATCGACCCCCTGCGAGCCAGCCGCCCGCCAGCCCAGGTCGACGGCGGCGTGCCCCCCGGGCAGGCCCCGGCGCCGCTCGAGGCGCGAGCGGTGAACCCGGGCGCGTCGGGGCCGGGTGACGCCGGTGTGCAGGAGCGCGCCCCGGCCGTCACTCCTCCCGAGCCGCTCGCGCGCTGGAGCGGCTTCGCGCAGGTCGGGGCGCACGGGACCGCGGGGCTCTCTCCCTTCCTCAACGGAGGCGCTCGCGTCGCGGTGGGCGCGCGCGTGGGGCCGGTGAGCGTGGCGCTCGAGGCGCGCGTCGACCTGCCCCAGGCCATCGGCGTCGAGGGCGGGTCCGTCTTCAACACGGCCGTCATGGGCACGCTCGCGCCGTGCCTCCACTGGCGTGCGTTCGGTGGCTGCCTCGTCGTGAGCGTGGGCGCCCTCGGCGCCTCCGGCCAGCTCGGCGCGGGGCAGGCTGGCACCGTGTGGCTGGCGCTCCTCGGCGGCCGCGTGTCTTGGGAGTACCCGCTGCTTCCGTGGTTCGCGGTCGTCGCTCAGCTGACGCTCCAGGCGCCGCTCGTGCGTGTTCGGGTGGTCGCGAACGACGCCGCGGTGTGGGCGAGTTGGCCCGTCGTGCCCGAGCTGGGGGCCGCCGCGAAGGTGCGCTGGTGAGGTGGCGAGGCCCACGCGCAGCGCCCCTCGGCGGTCGGGACGGCTGGCGCTGGCGGGCGTGAAATCAGGTGGTTGCCGGTTGGTTCGGCCGTCGTGAACGGGCTGTTGAGAATCTCGAGGACCTCGGCGCAATGGAGCCTGACAGGTGAGCCTCGAACTCCACACCCTCTACGAAGCAGAGGTTGACGCCGTGCATGCGTTCCTCGGCAAGCTCGGGCTGAGAGGCGCCGACCTCGAGGACTGCGTGCACGACGTCTTCGTGACGGCCATCAAGCGGCGCAGCAGCTTCGATGCGAGCCGGCCGGTGCGGCCGTGGCTGTTCGGCATCGCCTTTCGCGTCATGACGGCCCGCCTGCGGCGGAGTTCGTCTCGGACCGAGGTCTTCGACGGAGCCCCGGAGCCGGTGGACGGCTCGCACGACCCCGAGCGCTCGCTGGAGGAGAAGCAGCGACGGCAGCTGCTCCAGCGCGCGGTGGCGGAGCTCTCGGAAGAACAGGCCACCGTCTTCGTCATGCACGACCTTCAGGGCGTGGGCGCCGCCGCCATCTCCGAGGCGATGGGGACTCCGCTGGCGACGACGTACTCGCGGCTGCGTCTGGCCCGCCAACGCTTTTCCGACGTCATCAGGCGACTGCGAGAACAGGAGGCCGCATGAACGACCATGAGCTCGAGCCGCTCCCGCCCGAGTGCGCGGAGTTGCTGGACACCGGCGCACCCGAGCCGCTGACGCCAGAGCGCCGGGCGCGCGTGCTCCGGCGCGTCGAGGCGTCGGTCGCGCTGGCGGGGCTCGCGAGCGCCCCGGGGGCGCCGTCGGCCCCGCCGCCTCCCGTGGCGCAGGTGAGCGCCGGCACCGGCACCGGCACCGGCGCCGCCACCGCCACCACCACCGCCACCACCACCGCCGCGACCGGTGCGACGGGGCTCGTGCTGGCGAAGGTGGTGACCTTGAGCGTCGCCGCCGCCGTCGCCGGGTCCCTCGCGTATCGCGCCACCGGGTCCTTCGAGGCGCGAGGCCCAGAGGCGCTGAGCCAACCCGAGGCCGTCCGCGGGAGCGTCGCGGCGCCAGTCGCCGCGCCGGAGGGCCAGG
>JADCJJ010000583.1 GCA_020247085.1 Myxococcaceae bacterium
GACAACCCCTGCGTCTCCCCGGAGCCCCATGAGCGCCACCCTCACTTCCCTTCGGCCCAGGGCCAGGTCGCCCCTGACCTCGTCGGCCTCGCCGACCGCCCGCGCCATCGCCCTGTACGCGCGGTTCGGCCCCATCCTCTTCTCACACTTCTTCCGCGCGACGGGCGACGAGGGCCGCGCCGTCGCCGCCACCAGCGCCGCCTTCGAGCGGCTGGTCGCCTCTGGCCTCACCGACGACCGGGAGGTCGTCTCGTGGGTCCGCGGCCTCGACGCCGGCTCATTCCCGTGAGGCCCCGGCCCCAAGGCTCCGCAACTTCCGGGGCCAGGGTGCGATGATGTAGGAGTCGAGGGTGACTTCTCTGCCGCCGCCGGCGGCGCCACGCTACTCTTCTGGTCCAGACTCCCGCCATGCCTACGCCCATCACCAACTCCATCAGCCGAGCCCTCCGCGACACCCGCATCAGCAACTCCGAGGTGACGACGCTCATCAGCGAGGCCCGCCGCAACCTGACGCCCGAGGTGAAGGCCGAGCTGCAGACGCTCTTGCAGTCGCACGGCGACAAGTTCTCGACCGGCGGCCGCCGCGACCTCGAACGCTTCCTCGGCACCACGAACGTCGGGCCGCGGCCCCCGCCCCCGCCGCCGTCGCCGCGCGACCTGGCGGACCCGGCGGTGCTGACCAAGCACACGACCGACACGTCGTGGAAGCCGGTGCAGGGCGGCACCCTGTACGTCGACGGCATCAGCGCCGACGACGTGCTGCAGGGCAGCATCGGCAACTGCTACCTCGTGGCGGCGCTGTCCTCGCTCGCGCACGCGAACCCCGACATCATCAAGAATGCCATCAAGGACAACGGCGACAACACCTTCACGGTGCGCTTCTTCGAGGGCGGGCGCCCGGTGAACGTCACCGTCGACGGCGACCAGGCGACGTCGGCCTCGGGTACCGGCCGCTATGCGAAGTCGCGCGACTCGAAGGAGCTGTGGGTCGGGCTCATCGAGAAGGCCTACGCGCAGTGGAAGGGGGGCTACGAAGCCATCGGCAACGGCGGGCTGGCCGGCTCGGTGATGACGGCGCTCACCGGCCGCGGCACCGGCTGGAGTTCGACGACCGGCAACCTCGACGTCCTCTACACGCAGGTTCAGCGTGGGGCGCAGACGAACAAGCCGATGGCGGCGCCTACCTTCGGCAAGGACTCGGGCGTCGACTACACCGGCACCGGCGTCTACGCGTGGCACATGTACTCGGTGCTGGGCGCGTCGGAAGAGAACGGCACGAAGTACATCCAGCTGCGCAACCCCTGGGGCCGCTCCGAGCACGGCAGCGACGGCAAGGACGACGGCATCTTCAAGATGAAGCTCGAGGACTTCGCGAAGCTCTACCAGGGCGTCAACTTCGGGAACTGACGTGGCGCGCGCGTGAGCCCGGCAGGGAACCGGGGTACAAGCCCCCGCCCATGGATCTGGCCCAGGCGCTGAGCGACGCGAAGCCGAATGACACGGTGCAGGTGCCGGCAGGCCGGTACTGCGGCACCTTCACCATCGACAAGCCGCTGACGCTGCTCGCGCGGGGGCAGGTGGTGCTCGACGCGCAGCACGCGGGGCCGGTGTTGACCATCGCCACCGAGGGGCTGGTGCGCGTGTCGGGCTGCACGCTGGTGGGCGGGGCCGCGCGCGAGGCCGGGGGGGGCGTGGCGCTGTTGAAGGGGCGGCTCGAGCTGTCGGACTCGGTGGTGCGCTTCAACAAGGCGCCCGCGTACGGCGGCGGCGGCCTCTTCGTCGCGGGCTCGGCCCAGGCCCTGGTGACGCGCTGCCGCTTCGAGGCGAACACCGGCCGGCAGGGCGGCGCGATTCTCGTCGACGACGAGGGCGGGCTGCGGCTCGAGCACTCGGCGCTGCTCCAGAACGCGGCGACCGACGGCGGAGGGCTGCGGGTGAAGGAGGGCGCCAGGGCCGATGTGTTCGCCTGCACGCTGGCCGACAACAAGGTGGTGGGAGAACCCGCGGTGGGGAGCGCCGTCAGCCTCGGCGGCAGCACCACCCGGGCGCCGACGGTGACGCTCTCGCACTGCGTCATCTCGGAGCGGGCCGCCGGCCCCGCGCTCCTGCACAACGGGCCGAAGTGCCCGGGGACCCTCGTGGTGACGCGCTCGCTGCTCCCCGAGTGGGCCAACGGGCTGGGCACGGACTGCGTCTTCGGCCCCGCGGGTTTCACCCTGAGTGGCACCGAGCCATACCAGGTCGGCGAGGCCTCGCCCGCGGTGGGCGCCGGCGACGTCTCGGCCTTCGAGGCTGGCGCGAAGGACGTGCTGGGCCGGCCGCGCCTCAGGGGCGGCAAGGTCGACCTGGGCGCCTTCGCCTTCGTGGCCGGCGGCTCGTCAGCGCTGCCGTACTGAGCCCGACCTCGGGCCGCGCAGCGGGCGCGGGAATACGGGGCCCCGGCCGCGCATTGCCACGGCACAGGCCGAACGCCCGAGCCCCCGATGCACGACGCCGCCCACCTCAACGACCACCCCGACCTCGCGCCCGAGTTGCAGGTGGTGCGCCACGTCCTGGCGCACCACCTCGACCGCAGCGCGCACGACATCGTGCCGATGGACCGCCTCCATGCCGACCTCGCCCTGGGCCTGCTCGGCCTCGCCGTGGTGGCGCTCGAGCTGGAAGACGTCACCGGCGTGCTGCTGCCCTACGAGGCGCTGACGCGCGCCGTCACCATCGAGGACCTCGCGCGGCTGCTGCACGACCACCGCCGGCCGGCGGCTCGCCGCGAGTGACGTCGGGCGCAGGGCCCGTCAAAGCCCGAGCGCGTGGCGCACCTGCGCGCCGGTCATGTTCGAGTTCCACACCGGCGTGCCGAAGTCGAACCGCGCCGACGCCGCGATGTCGCCGACGAAGAGGGGCTCGAAGCCGGCGTCGAGCACCAGGCCTTCGGCCTTCTTCATGGCGCGGGCGTCGTTCCCCGCCAGCGGAATGCCCATGCGTCCCTCGGCGCGGTGCGCCGCGTCGGCGAGGTTTCGGAAGTGGACGGTGTTGAAGGCCTTCACGACGGACGACCGCGGCAGCTTCGCCTGGGTCCACCCGCCGGTGCCGTGGCCGAGCTGCTTCACCTCGTCGACGAGGGCGCCGTCGCGGGCGGGGATGAGGTTGTTCGCGTCGAGCACCACCTTCCCGGCGAGGGGCCCGGCGAGCGCCTTCGACAGCTCGGGCATGGCCGACAACGGCACGCCGAGGAAGGCGACGTCGGCCCAGGCCGCCGTCTCGTCGATGGAGCCGCGGCTGGCACTGGGGCCCACCCGCTGCACGAGCGCATCGAGCTGCTCCGGGTGGCGCGACGAGAAGCGGACCTCGTGGCCCGCCTTCGCCCACAACGTTCCCAGGGTGGAACCCATCATGCCGGAGCCGATGATGCCGATGCGCATGTCGCAGTCCTTTCACGTCGAGGAGGCCGCACCCTATGCCGGCGACGGCGCGCGCGGCAGGCAAGACGGCAGGGTGCCTGGTTGACGCGCGGCTCGTCAGCGCGGCGGGCTCGGGCGCGTGACGCCGGCACGACGGGTCTGGCAGAAGGCCCTCCGTGCCACCGCTCGTCGTCCGGCTGCCACACGCGAGGGCGCTCCACCAGTTCGCGGTGGAGGCGTGTGGCGCGCGCTCGTGCTTCGTCCCGAGCGAGGCCGAGTTCGAGCTGGGCCAGCGGGTGCCCCTGGTGGTGGCCGTCGGCGCGCAGCAGGTCGAACTGACGGCCGAGCTGGCGAGCGTCGAGGTGGACGGCGAGGGCCGGGCCGGTGCCAGGTTCAACCTCGACGCCGCGGCCGCCTCGAAGCTCGCGTCGTTCGACGAGGCGCTGTGGCTGACCCGTCGGGACGTCGAGCGGCGGGCGGCCCGCGACGCCGCCGCATCCGACGAGGAGCCCCCGACGGACCCGGAGTTCCTCATCCCCGACGGCGCCGACGAAGGGGGCGCGTCGGCCGCGGCCAGGCGCTTCGACGCCGCACGCGGGGCGCCGGTGGTGTTGCCCTCGTCGCTCCGGGTGGACGCGCCGCGACCGTCCACACCCGAGAGGCCCCCCTCAGAAGCCGCTGGCGCCACGTCGATGCCGCTTCCGGCGGCGTTGCGCGTCGACGCCGCTCTCGCGCCCGCTCCCGGCGCGCACCGCTCCGACGCGGGCGCGGCCGGCCAGCGCGCTGCCTTCGCCCACGGAGACGCCGCGCGGCCGTCAGGGCCCGGCGCGCACCGCTCCGACGCGGGCGCGGCCGGCCAGCGCGCTGCCTTCGCCCCTGGAGACGCCGCGCGACCGTCAGGGCCCGGCGCGCACCGCTCCGACGCAGGGGCGGCCGGCCAGCGCGCTGCCTTCGCCCACGGAGACGCTGCGCGGTCGTCAGGGCCCGGCGCGCACCGCTCCGACGCAGGGGCGGCCGGCCAGCGCGCTGCCTTCGCCCACGGAGACGCCGCTCGGTCGCTCGCCACCGACCAGCGCGCCGTCGATGCAGGTCCGCAGGGTGGCCGCCACGGCGCCCCGCCGCTCCACGTCGACGTCAGCTGGCCGGCGGGGCGGAACACGCCGCGCCAGGGCACTCCATCACCGGGGCCTCAGGCGGGGGCCACCGCCGCCGACGCGGCGCAGGCCACGCCTCTGGGCCAGGGCTCGACGGGCGGTGACGGCAGCCGGGGGCCCCTCACCGGGCCTCGGGCCACGCCAGGACGTGGCGGCGACCTCAGTCGCAGGGCGGCGACCGGGCGGTCGGCGGGCGCGCCGGCGTCGTCGGGCCCTCGCGAGGTCGGCCTCACTGCCCTCTTCCCGCCCCCGGCGCCCTCGACCAGCGTCGCGGCCGAGGGCACCTTCGCGAGGTTGACCGAGCGCAACGCCGCGCTGGGGTTTCCGCTGTCGTCCGAGCGCCTGGGTGTCACCGCGCACCTCCGCGCCCAGCTCCCCGAGGTGATGCCGGCGGCATGGCTCCTGGGCGTGGAGCTGGTCCGCGCCGCCGAGCCGGCCGCGCGCGCCACCCTGCTCTCGCTCTGCATCGACGTCACGGCGACGCTCGGCGGCGCGCTCGACGTCCTGGGGCCGACCTCGGCCGTCTTCGTCTTCCACGGCCTCGGCGCCCAGGCCGACGCCGTGCTGGCGGCGGCGGAGCTGCGGGAGCGCCTCGAGGTGCTCGCAGACGGCGAAGCGGAGCCGCCCACCCTGAAGCTCGCGCTGACGGGCTCGCACCTGTGGACGGAGCCAGGCGGCCCGCTCGAGGGCGACGGGCTGGCGACGCTCCGGGCGCTGCTGCGCCGGGCCGCGCCTGGGGAGTGCCACGCCGCGCGCACCCTGGCCCATGGCGCCAGCGACCTGGCCAAGTGGGCGAGCGCCAACAACGACATGCGGCTGGTGTCCCGGCGGGCGCTCTCGGTGGCGCCGCCAGCCACCGTCGGGACCGAGCCGTTGCTGCGGCTCCTCGACGCGCGCCTCGCCGGCCTCGAGCGCGGCGCCGTGGCGCCCATCGTCATCACCGGGCCGCGGCGCGCAGGGCGAACCCACCTCGCGCTCGAATTGGCGCGAAGGGCCGAGGCGCAGGGGTGCTTCGTCGCGCGCACCTCGTCGCTGCGGGGCGACGGGCGGCCCCTGTCGGCAGTCGTCGAGCTGCTCTGCCAGGCCGCGCAGGTGCCGTTCGACCGCCGGCACGACGAGCTCGGCCCGGCGCTGTCGGCGCTCCGTGTCGCGCCCGAGCGCCGCAACGCGGTGCTGGCGCTCTCGGGTCTGACGGCCGCGCCGGACCCCTTCACGAGCCGCCAGGTGGCGGACGCGCTGCGCCTGGCGCTGGCCGACCTGTCGAACGGGCGCAGGCGCCTGCTCCTCTTCGACGGCCTCGACCACGCCGACGCCGCCAGCGTCGCCGTCTTCTCGGCGCTGCGGTGCTCGCCTCAGCCCCGCGAGCTCCTCGTCGGCTTCTCGACGGCCGCCCAGGCAGAGGCGCAGGGCTGGCAGCAGTCCTTCACGGTTCCCACCCTGACGGCCGACGAGGTGGACGCGGTGCTGCAAGCGTGCGTGCGCCGGCCGCCGGCCGGGCTGCGTGACGCGCTGCTGTCTCGAAGCGGCGGTTTCCCGGGCCTGGTGATGGACCTGCTGCGGCTGACCATCAGCCGCGGTGGGCTGCGACCGCGCGGAGACGCCCTCGCGCTCGAGGGCGCCGTGCCGCAGGTACCGGCGGCCGACCTGCCGCACGCGAGGCTGCTGGCCGAGGGCACCCGCGTGACCCGGCTGCTCGAGGCCGTCTGGCTGCTCGGCGAGCAGGCAGACCGCGCGACGGTGGCTCGCGTGCTGCCCGACGCGACGGGCGCCGGCTGGGTGCGCGCGGCGGCCACGGGCCTCATCGTCGTGCAGGGTGAGCGCGCGACGCTGGAGCCAGGCCTCGAGCGGCTCCTGGCTGCCTTCTCGGGGAGCCCGGCGATGGCCGCGCGCTGCGCCAGGGCCGTCGCCGAGGGCGGGCCGGACTCCCTGGGTCGAGCCACCCGAGTCGCCCTGCTGCTGGGACGGGCGGACGAGGCGCACCGGGCCGCGCAGCAGTGGAAGCGGGTGGCCGACCGGGCCATCGGCGTCAGGGACTTCGGGCTGGCGGCGACCGCGCACATCGGCCTGGCGCGGGAGCTTTCGCGCGCCCCGCGGGACTCGCTCGACGCGCTGTTGCCGGTGCGCCCCTCGAGCTGGGCCCGCGCCGTCTGCCTGCAGCTGGCGCTCGGTGACGTCGAGGCCGCGGCGGCGACGCTCGACGAGGGCCTGGCGGCGCTCCCCACGGGGCGAGCGCCAGACGCCGAGCTGAGCCTGGCCACGGTGCGGGTGCGGCGCGCGCAGGGGCGAGACGCCGAGGCCCGGGCCGCCCTGGGCGACGCGCTCACCGCCTCGCGGGGTCTGCCGACGCACGCGCTGGCGCTCGCCGAGGCAGCGGCGACCCTCGAGGTCGAGGATGGCGGTGAGCAGGCCGAGACGGCCTGGCACCAGGCGCTCGGCGAGGCCGCGGCGCTGGGGCCACTGGGCCCGTGGCTCGGCGAGCATGACTTCCGCGCGCGGGTCGAGGCCCGCATCGGGGCGCACCTCGCCTCGATGCGGAACACCTCTCGGGCGCGCACCTGGCTGCTCTCGGCGGTGGAGCGCTACAAGGCCGCGGGCGCGCCGCTGCATGCCTGCCGGGTGATGGCGCGCCTGGGGTCCCTGGCGACGCAGGAGGGCGGCTGGACCGAAGCGGCGAGCTGGTTCCGGCAGGCCGCCGCCACCGCCGAGGCGGCTGGTGACTTCCTCTTCGAGGCCCGGCAGCTCACCGAGCTCGCGAGGATCCTCGCGAAGCTCCGCGACCCCTCGATGGCCGAGGTCGCTGGCCGCGCCGCCGGCCTCGCCGAGGCGTTGGACTGGGCCGAGGGCGCGCGGGCGATGCGGGCGTTGAACTGAGCGGCCGCGGCCCAGCCCGGCGCCGCGCCGTCGAGCCCACCGCCCGGTCGAGGGTTCACCGCCTCGGCCCTCGGAGGCGTCATCTCCCGCCTCCTTCGACCGCCCGTTGAAGAAAGCCGACCGGGCCCGAACGTCGCGCATCGAGCCGCGCAAGGAAGAGGCCCGCGGGAAGGCGGGTCTGGCTTTCGAGGGCCGCTGACGCTGCGCGTCGAAGGAGTTCGACGTTCCCGCGAGCAGTGCGCCTTCTTCAACGGGCCGTACAGCCCACCGCTCGGCACCAACGCCCGGGTGCGCGGTGGACCGGCACGGACGTGACGGAGTCGAGGGCAGCGACCACCGCGCCCCTCGAGGCGCCACCTGCCAGGGGGTTCACCCGTGGAAGCGAGCGCATTGGCGAACGCGACGCTGGCACCGCCCGCCGTCGGTGCGAGCGGCTGACCGAGGTGCTCACCGCGGCCTGGGTGCCATCGAAGGGCGTGGCCCGCGCGCCCGTTCGCACCGAGGCCCCTGGCGCCCGCGCCCCGACGCTCCAACCCGAGGCCAGATTCGTCAACCCTGCTGACATTTCAGCGCCAGCACACCGCGCCGCGGCCGGAGAGAATGCCGCATGGCGTCGAGGTCGCTTCGAGGTGTCGTGCGGTGGTTCCGGAGCCTGACCAGGGGCGTCGGAGGGCCCGAGGACCTGGCGACCGAGCTGATGGAACACCTCACCGGCGGGGCCTCGCTGGGTGAAGCCCTCGAGCGCGTCCTCCCCCGAGTCGGGGCCGAGGCCGTGCGCACGGGACTGGCCGCGGAGGACGGCCCGGTGGCGCTGGTGTGCGTCGACCTGCTTCACAGCCTTGGCGTCCAGCTGCAGGCGGGTGCCGACAGGTTGGACCAGGTCGACGAGCCCTGGGCCTTCTGGACCGCCCAACGCCTGAGGGACATGGCCGCGGCCCTCGACGAAGACTTCGTTCGAACTCACCTCGTCAACGCGGTGCTCACCGAGGCAGGCGTCACCAGCGAGCTCATTCCCGTCGAGGTGCGTCGCCTGTCCCGGCGGCGGCTCGAGGCGCGGGTGGTCGAGGTGCTGCTGCGCATGCGCTCGTCGGTGTTCACGCCAGCAGACCTGGCCCAGACGGCCTCGACGCTCGGCACCAGCGCGCGCGCCAGCCAGCGCCTCGCCGACGCCTGAGGCGCTCCTCGCGATGGCCCGGACGACGAGGGCCACCCCGAGGTCGGGCGGAGCGGACGACCAGCGGTGGGGCACGTGTGCGCCGAGCCTCCAACATCACGGCGCCCTCGCGCCCGCGGGAACGTGCGGGTGCCCACTCGACGACGACCCGAAGCCCTCGCTCGCAGCTCGTCCGAAGATGAGGCCGCCCGCTCCATGAGTCCCGGGCGTCCTTCGACACCGCACCCCACCACCGCCCTCGCCCCTCACCCGGGCACGCGGGCGACCACTCCACGCGTCCGGGCGCACCTCGACGCCGCGCTCGCAGCCACGCCCTCGCCGCTCATCGCCCGAGACCAGACGCGCCGGACCGCTGGCAGGCCCACGGCCCCCGCCCCTCACGCCGGACATCACTCGAGACGGCGCAGGCCTCGCGGCAGGAACTGCGCTACCAGCGTCAACATGGGTCGAGCGCTCCTCGCGGTGGTGCTGACAGCGCTGGCCGGGTGCCCTCCACGCAAGGCACCCGAGCGCGGCGTCGAGCTGGTCTTCACGAAGTCCGGAGACGTTCGCCTGGCGGTGGAGCGGCGCCTCGCCCGGCTCGGCGTGAAGGCCCGCCTGGCTGATGACGAGACCACCATCACGGTGCGCCTGCCGCAGACGGGGGCGCCCGTCGACGTGGCGGCGGTGAAGGCGCTCCTCTCGGTGCCGGCGAAGCTCGAGTTCTGCAAGGAGGCCGCGCAACCATCGCGGGCGCACTGCGAGGCCCCAGCACCCGCGGACGGCGGCGCGCCCGGGCCCGACGTCGAGCGGGTGCCAGACGACTTCGACGAGGGCCACTGCATGGTGCTGGGCCGGGAGCCAGCCGCCCTTTTCGCTGCCGTGGACGCGGGCACACAGGGGCGCGTGCTGGTCGGGGCTGGGCGCGGCGGCCAGCTGCGCACCTACGTCGCCGAGCCCGGCTGCCTCGCGCCACGGGTGCTCCGCGCCGAGGTGTCGACGGAGCTGCCGGTGGTGAACATCGTCTTCGACGGCCCCAGCGCGGAGCAGTTCTCTTCCATGACGGCGGAGACGGTGCAGCGCCGGCTGCTCATCGTCATCGACGGCGTCGTCACCGCGGCGCCTGTGGTGCAGACCCCCATCACCGGAGGCCGCGCCATGGTGCCGCTCGAGCCCGGGAGCACCCCGGCGCAGGCCGCGACGCTCACCGCGGCGCTCGAGAGCGGCCCCATCGAGGGCGGCCTGTCGCTGTCGCGCGAGGGCCCCTACGGCCCCCCCAGCCTGGCGCCGTGAAGCCGCTCAGCGCAGGTGCGCGGCGAGCCAGTCGAGCGTGGGGCCCATCACCGCGTCGAAGCCCTTCTGCTCCTTGTAGACCTCGTGGTGCCTGACGCCCTCCATCACCACCAGCCGCTTCGGCGCGCGCGCCTTGGCGTAGAGGCTCATCATCTCGGAGCGACCAATCATCGCGTCGGCGCCCGGGTAGACGAACAGGGCGGCGCCGCGAATCGTCGCCGCCACCTCGTCGGGCTTGAACTCGAAGAGGTCGGCCAGCGACTCGAAGGTGATCTCGAGCCGCCAGGTGGGGAAGCCGGGCTGGTCCGCCACCAGCAGCGCGCAGGTGTCGGGGTCCGACCCGAGGATGCGCGGCACCGCGACGTACGACACCTCGCCGGTCGTGACGAAGCGCTGCCGCGCCGCGTGCACCTTCGCGCGGAACCGCTCGAAGTCCGGGAACGCGCTCCAGACGCGCTCGAGGTCCGACGGGCAGGCCACCGCCACCACCGCCTTCACGCGCTCGTCGACGCCGGCCACCTGCGCCGCCACGCTGCCGCCGAGCGAGATGCCGAAGAGCCCCAGCTTCGAGGCGTCGACCTCGGGCACCGTCTCGAGGAAGGTCAGCGCGTTCCGCACGTCCTCCACCTGCATGCGCGGCACCAGCCGGCAGCGCGGCTGGCCCTCGGACTCGCCGAACGTGCGGTAGTCGAGGTGCAGCGTGACGTAGCCGGCGCGGTTGAGCGCCTCGGCGTGGCGGGGCAGCCACACCTCCTTCACGAGGCTGAAGCCCTGGCAGCAGATGACCGCCGGGCGCCGCTCACCGGCGGCGAGGCCCTCGGGGAGCCGCAGGTGCGCGGATAGCCGCAGCCCTTCGGAGAAGAAGTGTACCGGTCGGAGCATGCCCTGCACCGTCGCCCACCCACCGCAGCGTGTCCACCTCACCGGGGAGCGGAACGGGCGCGTTCCGGCGCGAGCCCCTGCAGGCGCTTCGCGGGCTTGGCGGCCCGTCACCCCCGGGCCGGGCCGGGCTGTTGCTTTTGTGGAACCAGAGGGATACTCGACCGGGACAGGCGGTGGGCGGCGCGGGCATCTCGTGGGTTCGCAGGTACGGAACCAGCGGAGCAGTCATGGTCGGCTTGGTGGTCGCATCGCATGGACGTCTCGCCGACGAGCTCGTCGCGACGGCGCGGCAGATCGTCGGAGACCTTCCCCGGGTGGCCACCCTCTCGGTCGACCCGCAGTCCGGCCCCGACGAGATTCGCGCCCAGCTCAAGTCGGCGGTGAAGTCGGTCGACGACGGCGAAGGGGTGCTGGTGTTCGCCGACCTCATCGGCGGCTCGCCCTGCACGCAGAGCCTGTCGCTGTGCCAGCAGGCGCGCATCGAGGTGCTCACCGGCGTGAACCTGCCGATGCTGCTCAAGGCCAGCTCGCTGCGCGGCCAGGTCCCGCTGGTCGAGCTGGCGCACCAGCTCGCGCAGTACGGGCAGAAGCACATCACCTGCGCGAGCGAGCTGCTCCGGGCGCGCGCGCCGGCAGCCTGAACGGGCGGCTCGACCCGCCAACCGACGCCCGCCTGGCGCCCCTGCCCACGTCGTCGTCGGCCCACGCTGGCCTCTCACGCCCGTCACGAGGTGCGCGGGCCCTCGCCGCTCGTGCGGGGTGGGCTTGCGCCAACGTCAACCCGGCGTGAACTTTTCTCGTGGCAGCGGGGTCTCGAGACACGTAAGCGCCGACAGCGCACCGCCCGGAGGACCACCATGATTGTGCTCAGCCGAATCGACAACCGGTTGATTCATGGGCAGGTCATCGAAGCCTGGCTACCGCACCTGCACGTGAAGCGGCTGGTGGTGGCCGACGACGTGACGGCGCGCGACACGCTGGCGCAGGCGGCGATGGGCCTGGCGGTGCCAGAGTCGGTCGAGGTGGTGCACGTGGCCGTCGACGCGCTGGACACCCGGGCCCTGTCGAGCGACACGGTGCCGACCCTCATCCTCTTCCGCGACGTGGCCGACGCGGTGCGGGCGCGGCAGCACGGCCTGCCAGATGGGCGGCTGACGGTGGGCAACGTTCACGCGGCGCCGGGCCGGCACGCGGTGAGCCGCTCGGTCTTCCTGTCTGACACCGAGGCGGCGCAGCTCGAGGCCCTGGGCGCCTCGGGCATGGACATCGTGCTGCAGGCGGTGCCCAGCGAGGCCCCTCGCCGGGTGACGCGCGCGGCGTGAGGTGAGGTAGCGCGGCGCCGTGGGGGCGAGGCCGATTGAACGCACTCGAGGGCCCGCGACATTCATGGTCGGAGACACCCATGACGCACCTGTGCGCACCGACCAACGCCGCTGCGCCGCGAGGCTCGAGCGCCTGCGGCCGCCCCGGGCGAACGCGCCAAAGGCAGGTTGAGCGCGCGGCCTCGCGCTGGAGCGAGAGAGATCGCCTCGACGCCCGCCGCGAACCGGTGGGGTGCGACCTGCTGCGACCTCGGGCCCACCTGCGACCCGCGCTCCGACGGGGCACGCGCCTTCGCTGCACCTTCGGAGTTCGGCCCGCGCTCCCCTGGCTGCTCCTGCTGCTCCTCTGCGCCGCCTGCCTCGAGTCCCCCGGTGGGCCAGACGCCGGCGCCGGCCTCGACGCGGGCACGCCACCAGACGCCGGCCTCGACGCGGGCGCGCCACCAGATGCCGGCCCCGACGCGGGCGCGCCACCAGACGCCGGCCCCGACGCGGGCGCGCCGCCAGACGCCGGCCCCGACGGAGGGCTCGCCGCCGACTGCTCGACGCGCTCCGGCGGTGCGTTCGTCACCGTGCGGTCGGGCAGCAACGACGTCTTCCGCGAGGCGAACGTGCGCCTGTGGGTCGTTGACGCCGCCTTCATCGCGAAGGCCGCCACCCTCGTCGGGGTGGCGTCACCGAGCGTCTTCCCGATGTTCGCGACGGTGATTCCCCGCCGCGACTGCGACCCGGCGCACGCCTGGCACGTCGACCCGTCGAAGGCCGTCTTCGTGGAGCTGTCCCGCGAGGAGTGCGACGGGCACGCAGGCTACGTGTCCGCGAACCTCGACGCCTGGGTCGCGCGCCCGAAGCCTGACTGGTGCCCGTGGGCCGCGGTCATCGCGAGCGTCGAGCCCCGCCCCTGACCGCGGCGCAGGGCGGGGCGCCACCTGGACCGGTGCCCACGGGGCCGGGGTCATCGAGAACGTCGCGCGGCGCCCAGCGCACGCGCGCTGTGGCGTGCGCCGACGACAGGGGCCCCGCGCCCCCGAGCGCCGCCGGGCCGACGCACGCGGCGTGTCATCGCCAGGCCGGCGACGTCATGACCCGTCCGCTGGCCCTGGCTGCTGAACCACGGCCTGCGGCGAGAAGCGCGGGTTGAAGTTCTCTTCGAGCTCCTCCTCCGAGACGCCCAGGAGGCGGTCGTAGACGACGAGCGCCACCAGCATCAGGATGGGCATGGCCAGGGCCAGGAGGCCGATGGCCGCGTCGAGGAGCGCCCCGGCCGTCGCGCCAGCGAGGAAGCTCGCCAGGATCGCGAGGTACAGCCGCACGCGGTACAGCTGCGCGTCCCTCCGCACCTCTCCGAGGTCTCGCACGTGGTCGCGCAGCGTCTTGTCCTTCGAGTGCTCGAGATACCAGCGGGCGACGCGCACCAGCTCGATGCCGAGGTCCGTCGCCACCCCGGTGACGTGCGTGGTGCGAACGACGGCGCCCGAGAGCCGCGCCACCAGCGCGTTCTGTAGACCCAGGCTGACGCACAGGGCGCCGGCGAAGAGGGCCTTCACCGAGGGGGTCGCCTCGGCGAGGGCCCCCGGCGCGGCGACGGCCGCGAGCGTGATGACGGCGAGCAGCAGCGCCTCGATGAGCAGCGGCAGCTGATACCGCGGCCAGTGCCGCACCTTCGCGAGCTCGATGAGCGCCGACGCCAGCATGGCCCCGGCGATGAACGCGCCGACGAGCGCCACGAGGAAGCCGGCCTCGGTGGCCCGGGCCCGGGCGACGTTGAGGCCGACGCCGCTCACCAGCCCGGTGACGTGTGAGGTGTAGTACCCGAGATGAACCGAGCCGATGACGTTCACCATGCCCGCGACCGCCGGGAGCGTTCGGGCGAGGGTGAGGTTCTCGTGGAAGGAGCGCGCCTTCCCTTCGCTCGACAGCGGCATGGGCGCGATGTTCGGCCCCCGCCCGGGAAGGTCAAGGGAACGGCGCGGCTCGGGGCGATGCTCCTTCTGGACCGCAGGGCCGGTCGACGCCCCCTCAGGGGATGGTGAAGGTGGCGACGACGACCCCGGCGCCCAGGGCGCCGCGCCGCGCCTGGCTCGGCAGGAACGAGCCGCAATAGAAGCGGGTCTGCCCGTTCGCCCGCACCTCGACCTCGTAGGGCACCGGGCCCCTCGCGGTGCAGTCCCTGAAGTAGTTCACCCGCACGACATAGGTGCCGCTCGTCGGCGTGATGCCCGGCGAGTAGATGATGTTCTCGACGTTGACGTTGTCGATGTCGCAGTCGGCGTTCGAGTCGAGGTCGAGCCAGCCCTGGGCGCCGCAGCGAGGCGGCATCGGAACCGGGAACGGCAGGGGGACGGGCGGCGGACCCGCGTCGACGTTGCGCTGCCCGTAGAAGATCTCACACGCGCCACCGTCGGGCAGCGGCTCGACGACGTACAGGTCCAGATCCTCTGGCAGGGTGAAGCGCAGCGTCACCTGCAGAGGCCCGCTGGAGCCGCGCAGCACGCACTGGCCACCCTGGCACACGAAGCCGTTGGGGCACTCGTTGGTGCACGGCGCTCCCGGCGTCGAGGTGGTGAGGCACCGCGTTGGCGAGCCGCCATCGCTGAAGACGACCGACCCCGCCGAGCCACCGCCAAAGCCGCCGTCATCGACGACGCAGGTGCGGGTGCCGAAGGTGTCACAGGTGGTGCCGGGCGTGGCGCAGTCCGCCTCGGAGCGGCACCCGATGCAACCCGCCGCCGGCTGCAGGGTGACGTCGCAGTACGGCGTCGCGCCCGAGCAGCCCGAGTTGTCGTCGAGGCAGACCTGGCAGCGCCCCTGCCCACCGGCCCAGAGCCGGTTGCACACCGGCGTGGCGCCCGAGCACCCCTGGGGAGCGGTGCAGGCCACGCAGCGGCCCTGCGCCCGGTCGCACACCGGCGTCGCCCCGCCGCACGTCATCGGGCAGTCGATGCCCGCGTCCTGCGCGTCGCCGCCGGCGGCGCTCACACCACCGGCGCTGCCTCCGCCCGCCAGGCCTCCGCCCACCGCGCCGCCCGCCCCGGTGCCGCCGGTCACGCAGCGGCCCGTGTCGGGCGCGCACACGAGCCCGGGCCCGCAGCGCACCGCCTCGCAGGGGTTCCCCGGGCCGCACTGACACGCCACGAACCCGGACACCAGGACGAGGGCCACGACGGAGCGCTTCACGGGAACTCCTTCTAGGTGAGGTGATGACTCCTTGCCCGAACCAGCCGGCGGCGTCTGCCCCTGACGCTCCCGGCCCATGGTCAGGCGTCAAGGTGCAGCGATGCGCACGGCCCCCGCCCGGCCGGTGGACGCGACGATGGCGGCCGTCGCCCCAGCGTGTGGACCCGGGTAGAACCAGGGCGGGAGGTTTCGTGAGGACAGCACTGATTCGGGCCGCATGGCTGCCGGTGGTGCTCGCGACGGGCCTGGCGGCGGCGCAGCCCGCGCCGGTGCCGGGCTTCGAGCTCGAGCGCTTCACCTTCAACCCCGGGGCGCGCGAGACGATGACGCTGGGCACCTCGGACCTGCTCGACGCCCGGCGCCTGCGCCTGACGCTGGCGGGGCACTACGCGCGCGACCCGCTCGTCTTCACCGTCGACGGTCAGCGCGCCGGCGCGGTGGTGGGCGACCGCTTCACGGCGCACCTCGTCGGCGCCTACGGCGTCTTCGACTGGCTCGAGGTGGGGCTGCAGCTGCCGGTGGTGGTCGCTCAGCGCGGCGACGACCTGGGCGCGCTCGGCATCTCGGCCGTCTCGGCGGCGGGCCTCGGCGCGCCGCTCTTGCAGGGCCGCGTCGCCTTCCTCCGCCAACACCGGGGCGCTCCCCTCGACCTCGGCCTCACGCTCGGGCTCACCCTGCCGCTGGGGACGGCGGCGGCGCTCACCCGCGACCCGGGCCTGGGCCTCGCCTTCCTCCCGCGGCTCGGCGGCGGGGCCTCGTTCGGCGCGGTGCGCATCGGCGGCGAGCTCGGCGCGACGGTGCGGGGGCCGGCGGTGCTGTCGCCGACGAGCGCCGCCATCTCTGACGAGGTCGGCAGCCTGCTCACCTACGGCCTCGTCGTCTCGACCACCCGGCGGCTGCACGTCATTCGCGGCGAGCTCGCACTGCGCGGCCTCGTGCCCCTGACGCGCACCGGGGCCAGCGCCGAGCTCCTCGCCGGCGTGCGCGCGAGCTTCCTCGACGGCGACCAGCTCGAGGTCTTCGCCCTCGGCGGGCCGGGGTTCGGCCGCACCCCCGGAACACCCGCGGTCCGCGTCGTCGTCGGCGTCGTCTGGATGCCGTCGCTCGAGACGAAGGCGCGCGCGCTGGCCGACTGTGCCGAGGGCGCGGGCCGCGACGCCACCAGGTGCGCCGACACGCCGGCGCGAGGGCGCTGACGGACGCGGCCGACAACTGCCGCTCGTGGAGAATGTGCCCTAAGTTCCGAAGAGACGACGCCGTTCCACGCAGCGCCCTGCAGCCTCGAGAGCCTCTTCCGACGTGACGACCGCGGGTCCTTCCAATGCGGAGCTGGCCCGGCCCTCGATGCGGGCGGTTCTCGAGAGCCGCTTCTTCCACGAGGCGCCGCTGCTGCTGTGCCTCGCCGAAGGGGGCCGCTTCACCAGCCTCAGCGGCGCCTGGGAGAAGACGCTCGGCTGGACGGTGGCCGAGTTCCTCGCCGCGCCGGCGCTCGCCTTCGTCCACCCCGACGACGTGGCCGCGACCACCTCGGAGATCGACCGGGTGTCTCGTGGCGAGCCCATCATTCGCTTCGTCAACCGCTACCGCCGAAAGGACGGCGCCTGGGTGACGCTCCAGTGGGACGCGCTGCCGGGTGGCAGTGGCGACGGCGCCGTCTTCGCCATCGCCCAGGACGTCACCGAGACCCGGCATCGGGACCAGGCGCTGGCGCGGCGAACGGTGGTGCTCGAGGCGCTGGCCGAGCTGCAGCGCGGCTTCATCGAGCTGGGCCTCTCGCCAGCGCTGCTGCACGCGCTGGTGAAGCGACTGGTCCGCCTCACCGACAGCGCGCTGGGCTTCATCGTGACGGTGCAGCCACGGGACCCGAAGCGGCCGACGGTCGAGGTGCGGGGGTGGGCCGCCGCCGATGACGTCGCGGCCACCATGCCCCCGGTGCTCGCGGCGCTCGACGCGCCGTACCTCGCCGCCATGGCCGCGGTCGAGCCCCTCACGCTCGCCTTCCCCGACGACGCGCCGCTGTCGACCGAGCTGCCCGTTCCGGTGCACACCCTGCTCGCCATTCCCCTCAGCGCCGGGCCCGCGTTCGCGGGGGCGCTCGTGCTCGTCAACCGGCGGGGCGGCTATGACGCCGGGTGCACGACGGTGCTCGAACCGCTGGTGCGCGCGCTGTCCAGCCTCTTCCTGCTGCAGGAGCGCCGCGTCCACGCCGCGACCCTCGAGGGCGAGGTGCAGCGGCTCACCGACGTGTCGACGGTCGTCTTCGAGAGCATCGACGCGAGCATCATCACCACTGACACCACCGGCGCCATCCGCTCCATGAACCCGGTGGCGGTGCGCATGCTGGGCGCGGCCGCGCTCGAGCACGCCACCAACCTCGCCAGCTTTCACGAGGCGGTCGAGCTGTCGGCCCGGGCGGCGCGCGCCGACGACGTGCTGGGCACGCTGACGCCCTTCGAGCAGCTCACCGCCCCCGCCCGTGCAGCCGGCGGGAGCGACCGCCGCGAGTGGACGTATGTCTCGCTGTCGGGCGTGCGCTACGCGATGCAGGTGACGATGCGCGCGCTGCGCGACCGGCAGGGCCAGCTCGCCGGGTGGGTGGCCATCGGCACCGAGCTCACGTCGGCGCGCCAGGCCGTGCAGGCCCGCGAGCGCATCACGGCGCTCGAGGCCGAGCTCGCGCTGCTGCGCCGGCGCATGGACGAGACGACGCGCATCAGCGAGGCCGCCACGTACGTCGCCGCGAGCCGGAGCGTGCGCGAGGCGCTGGGCGTCATCGGCGCGCTGCTGCCGTCGATGGTGGCCGGCGCCGCGCCGCGGCTGCTCATCACCCGCGGGGGCCAGCGCGCCGATGCTCCCAGGCCAGAGGGGCTGCCCCAAGGGTGCTTCGGCGTCGAGCTCTCGGCGTGCTGGGCGGCCACCACGGGGCAGCTCTTCGTCAGCACGCGCGACGGCGTGCGCTGTGGGCACCTCGCCGGCGAGGCGGGCGAGTGGGTGTGCGCCCCGCTGGGCGACTCGACGCGCGTCGTCGCCGTGCTCTCGGCGGCGCTGCCGGCCGAGCAGGCGCGCCCCGGCGTGCGGGACGCGGCGCTGGCGGCGGTGCGCGATGAGGCGCGCCACCTCTCGACGGTGCTGGCCAACCTGCAGCTGCGCCACGAGCTCGAGGAGCAGGCGCTGCGAGACCCGCTCACCGGTACCGTCAACCGGCGCCACCTCGAGCGCGAGCTGTCGGGCGCGCTGCGGCAGCTCGCCCGGGGCGGGCCCCCGTTCGCCCTCGTCATGTTCGACGTCGACCACTTCAAGCACATCAACGACACGCACGGGCACGACGCCGGCGACGCCGTCTTGACGGAGCTCGCCGCGCGGCTGCGGGCCCGGCTGCGGGCGACGGACCTGCTGGCGCGCGTCGGAGGAGAGGAGTTCATGGTGGTGCTGCGCGAGGTGGGCCCTTCGGCCGCCGCGAAGGTGGCTGAGGCCCTGCGTGCGGTCGTCGAGGGCACGCCGGTGGCCGCGGGGCGCGTGCGCTGCACCTGCTCGTTCGGCGTGACGGTGGTCGCCGCCGAAGAGGCGGCGCTGCCGCTCGAGGTGCACTGGCGGCGGGCCGACCTCGCCCTCTACGAGGCCAAGCGGAGCGGCCGCAACGCCGTGCGCACCTGGGCACCCGACCTCGGCGCCGGAGCGAGGCCATGAGCGACCGGGGACGCGCGGCGTCGTCGAGGTCACGCGCCGGAGCGGGCCGCGTGGTGCAGCGCCTCGCGGCCCTCCGGCCCCGAGAGGCCAGCCCGTGAGCGCCGAGGTGGGGCAACCCTGGCTGGCGCTGGTCGCCCAGCGGGTGGTGGAGCTCAGCGAGGAGTGTCTGCTCGTCTGCGACCACGACCGCCGCATCGTGGCCGCCAACGCCGTGGCAGAGCGCGTCTTTCGGGCCGCGCCCGGCGCGCTCGTCGGTCGCTCGGTCGACGAGCTGGTGCCGCTCGAGCAGCGTGGGCGCCACGCCGAGCTGATGCAGGCCTTCGCGTCATCGCAGAGCGAGAGCCGGGCGATGGGCGGCGGGCGGCGGTCGGTCGCGGCGCTGCGGCTCGACGGAACGCCCTTCTCCGCGGTGGCGCAGGTGTACCGCCTGAGCGACGGCGCCGAGGCGCGCCTGGCGGTGAGCCTGCTCGACCTGTCGGACGAGGCGACGCTGACGCACGCCTTCGACGAGCGGCGGTCGGTCTCGGGAGCGATCCTCCGGCGGCTGCCGGTGGGCCTGGTGGTGCAGGTCGCCGACGGGCGCATCGTGCTGGCGAACGAAGCGGCGCAGGCGATTCTCGGGCTGAGCCTCGACCAGATGCTGGGCCGCACATCGGTGGACCCACGGTGGCGAAGCATTCGCGACGACGGCGCGCCGTTTCCGGGCAGCGAGCACCCCTCGATGCGGGCGCTCCGCAGCGGCGCCATCGAGCGCGACGTGATGGGCGTGCACAAGCCCGACGGCTCGCTGACGTGGATCACCATCGAGGCCGGCCGGCTCGGCGAGGGTCCGGGCGCGCCGGTGCTGGCGTCGTTCGTCGACATCACGCGGGCGCGCGAGGCCGAGGCGCGGCTGACGGCCTCGCTGGCGCGCCAGGCGACGCTCGGCTCGCTGTCGTTCGACGGCATGGTGACGTTGCGGGCGGACCTCACCATCGAGGCGGTCTCGGGGAGCATGGGTCGCCTCCTGGGCCGGCCCGAGGCGCAGCTGCCGGGCGAGGCGCTCGTGGCGTGGGCGCTCCCCGACGAGCAGCCGCAGGTGCAGCGCGCGCTCGCGCAACTGCTGGCCTTCCCCGGCGCGCGCAGCGCATGGGACATGACGATTCGCATCGGCTCGGGGCACCTGCGGAAGTTCGACTGCCGCGGCATCAACCTGTTGGGGGACCCGGCGGTGGCGGCGCTCGTCGTCAGCCTGCGCGACCTCACCGACCAGCGGGCAGCCGAGGCGGCGCTGCAGCAGGCCAAGAGCCAGCTCGAGCAGCGGCTGGCTGAGCTGAGCCGGGAGCGGGCGGCCGACGCGGCGCTGGTTCAGCTCGCCGAGCTGGTGCAGCACTGCGAGGGCGCGGAGCAGGTGTCGCGTGTCGTCGCGGGGAGCCTGCGGGCGTTGCTGCCCGGCCTGCGTACGGCGCTGTACGTGCGCGACGGCGACAGCGACGCGTTCTTTCAGCGCGGCGAGGGCGCTCCCGGGCCGGCCGACGGGGTGGCGAGCCATTCGTGCTGGGCGCTGCGCACGCGGCGTACGCACGTCTCACAGGCCGGGTCCCCGCTGCGCTGCGAGCACCTCGAGGGCCCCGGGGTGGCGGCGTGCCTGCCGCTGTCCTTCGGCGGGCGGCTCTTCGGCGTCGTGCTCGTCTCGCCGGGAGACGAGGAGCTCCCGCCGCCCGACGCGCTCGACCGCCTCGCGGGGCGCCTGTCGACCACCCTGCGGCACGCGCGCGGCCTGACCTGAGCGCCAGGGCGGCCGCCCGACGCCCGACGCCCGGCGAGCAGAGCGGCGGAGCGGCGTGGGTGAAACGAGGGCGGACTGACGCTCCAGCGCGCCGCCGAGCGTGCGCCCCTGAACGCGACGACGGAGCCGTCCATCGTGTCCTTCCGGTAGGCGTGCGTGAAAGTCGCTGCCAACACGACGTAGTCCCCTCGCCAAGGCGAGGTGGACGATGGAGAAGCAGTCGAAGGTGC
>JADCJJ010000584.1 GCA_020247085.1 Myxococcaceae bacterium
ACGTCGACGCCGGGCCGCGCCGCTCGCAGCGCCGTGAACGTCTCGTCGGCCGTGCGCCCCGGCATCAGCAGGTCGAGCAGCACCACCTCGACGCGCGGCGTCTCTCGGAGCACCCGCTCGGCCTCGAACCCGTCCGCGGCCTCTCGAACCACGTAGCCGAGCGCCCGCAGCATCTGCCCGGTGAGGCGCCGCAGCAGCGGCTCGTCCTCGGCGATCAACGCCACAGGCTGGGCCAGCTCCGAGGTCGACGACATGCGCTCAGCCTACCGCAGCGCGCCCGGCGGGACTCGAACCCACGACCCTCGGCTTAGAAGGCCGATGCTCTATCCAGCTGAGCTACGGGCGCACACCTTCTTGTTGTCGGGGTGGCCGTATTCGAACCGACGACCTTCTGCGCCCAAGGCAGACGCGCTACCAGACTGCGCTACACCCCGTCATTGTGCCGCGACCTTCTGTCCCACCTGCGCCAGACGTGCAAGCGCGTTGGTGGCTGACCGACGGCGACCCTGCGCCCGCCCCTTGCTCCCGGTCGCCGCTTTGGCCACAGTCACTGCAATCTCTCGCCAGGCCGGGCCGGCCCCCCTCGAGTGACGCCCGTGTGATGCACATGCGCTTCGTCAACACCGCCCTCTCCTGCCTCGCCCTGGCGTGCCTCGCCGGCTGCCCGAAGGCCCCTGATCCGGAGCCGCCACCGCCGCCGATGGGCGAGTGTGACGGCGTGGCCGAGCGCACGCCGATGCGGCTGCTCACGCGCGCCGAGTACGACAACACCGTCGCCGACCTCTTCGGCGACACCAGCAACCTCTCGAGGGACTTTCCGCGCGAGCCCGTCGTTCACGGCTTCGACAACGACGCGAAGTCGCTCCAGGTGACGGACGAGTCGGTCACCCGCTACCTCGAGGCCGCCGAGGCCCTCGCCAGCAGCGTCGTCTCGAGCCGGCGCGCCCGCGTCGTCCCCTGCCAGACGACGACCGCCGCCTGCGCTGAGCAGTTCATCACCACCACCGGGCGCCGCCTCTTTCGCCGCAGCATCACCATCGAAGAGAAGGCCGCGTTCACCACTTTCTTCAACCAGGTGCTCGCCTCGCCCCAGGCGACCTTCGACGCCGCCGTCGAGTGGACGCTCCAGGTGATGCTGCAATCGCCACAGTTCCTCTACCGCTTCGAAGAGGGCGCCGTCCCCGGCAGCAAGTGGGACATGCGCACGCCGCTCGTCGACACCGAGCTCGCCACCCGCCTGTCGTACCTGCTGTGGGCCTCGACGCCCGACGACGCGCTGCTCGACCTCGCCGAGGCCGGCCAGCTCGCCGACCCCGCCATGCTCGAGGCCCAGGCACGCCGGCTCCTCGCCGACGCCCGCGCCGACCGCGGCCGCATGCGCTTCTTCTCGCTCTGGCTGCGCACCGGCGACGTCGGCGGCCTTGGCAAGGACCTGGGCACCTACCCCTCGTTCACGCCCGCCCTCGCGAAGGCCTGGCAGACGTCGCTCGAGCTCTTCCTCAAGGACTCGCTGAGGCGCGATGGCACCTTGAAGGGGCTGCTCACCAGCGACCGCCTCTTCGTCAACCAGCTCATGGGCCCGTACGTCAACCAGGCGGGCCTCGGCGCCGACTTCTCGCCCGTCACCATGCCGGAGCCGCAGCGCCTGGGCCTGCTCACCCAGCCCGGTTTCCTCGCGCGCCTCTCCTCGCCCGACCAGTCGTCTCCGATTCGCCGCGGCATCTTCGTGCTCGAGAAGCTCATGTGCCAGTCGCCGCCGCCCCCGCCCGCCGGCGTCGCCATCACCCCGCCGCTGCCGAACACCGGCACCACCACCCGCGAGCGCTTCCAGCAGCACGCCTCCGACGCGACCTGCGCCGGCTGCCACCGCCTCATCGACCCCGTCGGCTTCGGCTTCGAGAACTACGACGCCCTCGGCGCCTGGCGCACCACCGAGAATGGCAAGCCCATCGACGCCTCGGGCGAGATCGTCTCGGCCACCGACGCCACCCTGCCCGGCGCCTTCACCGGCGTGCCCCAGCTCGCGCGGCGGCTCGCCGAGTCGCGCCAGGTGCACGACTGCGTGGCCTCGGAGTGGACCCGCTTCGCCATGGGGCGCGACCTCGGGGCCGGAGATGCCTGCAGCCTCGCGCAGATCCAGGAGGGCTTCTCCAAGTCGCAGGGCCGGTTCGACGACCTCCTGGTGGCAATCGTCATGAGTGACACGTTCCGCACGCGCCCGGCGGGGGTGGCCCGATGAAGCGCCTCTCCCGACGCGTCGTCCTCCGCGGCGCTGGCGGCATCGCCGTCGCCCTGCCCCTGCTCGCCACCGACTCGCGCGCCGATGGCGGACCCTCCCCCCGCCGCTTCATCGCCTCGTACGTGCCCAACGGCGTCTTCACGCCCCAGTGGTTCCCCACCCCCGGCGCCAGCGAGACCGAGTTCACCCTCGGCCCCATTCACCAGCCGCTCGTGCCCTACCAGCGGCACCTGCTCTTCACCCGCAACCTGGACATGAACGTGGCCATCCAGGGCGCCGGCGAGATGCACCAGCGCGGCCTCGGCGCCCTCCTCACCGGCGCCAAGCTGAACACTGGTACCTTCATCGGCAACGACGGCAGCTCGTCGGGCTGGGCGAAGGGCCGCTCCATCGACCAGGAGCTCGTCGGCCTCATCGGCCAGACGCGCATTCCGTCGCTGCAGCTCGGCGTCAACTGCCAGGAGCGCGACGTCTCGGGCGTCATGTCGTACTCGGGCAACGACGGGCCGCTGCTGCCTCAGAACGACCCGCGCGTCACGTTCCGCAACCTCTTCATGGACGCGGGCCAGCCCCCGCAGATGCTGGACGAGGTGCAGCGCCGGCGGAAGTCGGTGCTCGACGCGGTGCTCGACCAGGTCGGCATCGTCAAGCGCCGCATGGGCGTCGTCGACCAGCAGCGCCTCGACGCCCACTTCACCCGCGTGCGCGACCTCGAGAAGCGCGTGACGGCCCTGCCCCCGGGCATGTGCCCCACGCCCATGCCGCCGGGCGAGGTGCAGTTCCTCACCGAAGCCGCGATGCCGCAGGTCGCCAAGCTGCAGCTCGACCTCGTCACCCTCGCCTTCCAGTGCGATCTCACCCGCATCGTCACCATCATGTGGAGCGACGCGAAGAACCACCGGGGCATGCCGTTCCTCGGCATCAGCTCATCGGTCCACAACATCACGCACTACGGCGACTCGGACCCCGGCCGCGCGAAGCTCCTCGACCGCGACCGCTGGCAGATGCAGCAGCTGGCGTCGATTCTCGAGGGGCTGCGCAGCGTGACCGACGCCAACGGCACCACGCTGCTCGACAACACGCTCGTCTTCCAGGGCTCCGACGTGTCGCGGGGCAACGTACACTCGCACGACGACATGCCGCACATCCTCGCCGGCGGCGGCGGCGGGTGGCGCATGGGCCGCTTCGTGCGATTCAACGGGCAGAACCACAACAACCTGCTCGTGTCGATCTTGCGGGCCTTCGGCGGCACCCAGCTGTCATGGGGCGACCCCGCCTTCTGCACCGGGCCCCTCGCCGGGCTCTGACGGCCCGCGCCGGCCGCACCGAGGCCCGGCTGCCGGCAGGGCGTGCGCCTCAGCCGGGCCACACCGCGAGGAGCGCCCGACAGGCCTCGTCGAGCGACGGGCCCTGCAGGAACTGGTAGGTGACGCCGAGGAGATCGGTGAAGGTATCTCCCGCGGCGAGGACGGTGCGGGAGTCGCCGAACAGCCAGGCCCCACCCAGCGGCTCGAGCGGCAGCCCCCACGGAGCCGAGCCGTCACGCCGGCTCAACGGGAAGGCCGCGCCCGTGCCCGAGATGACGAGGAGCGCGCCGGCGTCGGGCGGGGCCCAGCGCACGTTGGGCGCGTCCACCGCGGCCGCCCCCGCGGCGTCGAGGTTGGCGCCACCGAGCCCGAAGGTCAGCGCCGGGTGGCCGCGCACCAACTCGGCGAACTCGGCGGCGCGCGCCCCCAGCAGGCTCCCCTCGAAGTCGAGGACGCGCCAGCCCGAGGCATCGACGAGCGGCCCCAGCGGCCCCAGCGGCGCGGTGAGGCCAGGCCGCACCGTGTGCGCCCGCGGCGGCCGTCGCTGCAGCGCGCGGAGCACCACCACCGGCGTCGCGCCGGCGAGCCTCCGCTCGAGCGTCCGCACCGTCGAGGGCACGGCCGAGAGGACCCCCTCGAGCCGTGCCGCCGACGCCGCGCCGTTCACCTGCACCGCCAGCACCGACAGGGCAGCGAACTGGGGCTGCGAGAGGGCGCGGGCGAGCCGTCCCCCTCATCGGGGTCTCTCGGGCCCACCTGCACCTCGCACGAGACGACGTAGCCGCACCGCCAGGTGACGCTCCTGAAGGCGACGTCGCCTGGCAGCCGCTGCCGGGCCCGGCGCGCGGCCGCGGAGTCTCCGATGAGCTCCGGATCGTTCGTGCCCTCGTCCAACTTGAGCTCGTACGCGGTCATGACCGCGTGCGGCGCCTGGCGCTCGAGCAGCCAGTCGGCGAGCACGTGCCAGCGGCCCGCGTCGTCGGGCGCGGCGGCGATCGCGTCGAGCACGCCGAGCGGCTCCGGCAGCGGCGCCTCGACCTCGACCAGGCGGAAGACGATGTTCAAGCAAGGCGCGAGCTCATCACCCGGGCTCAGCGCCACCCGCCTGTCGGTCCGAATGGACGCGCCGTTGACGCAGGGCCCCGCGCAGCCGTGGCCTGCGTGCTCGACGTACCAGCGGGCGGCCTGGTCCACGGAGCAGAACGCGCTCCGCAGGCCACCCCACCCCTGCTTCACCATCTCGCGCCAGGCGGCGCCGGTGTCAGGGCGAACCTCGTTGGAGACGTCGGGCACTCGGCCCAGAGCGAAGTGCGCGCCCGGCGCCCCCTCGAGCCTCGACACGCCACCCTGGAACGAAACGGTCACGCCGGGCGGAGCCCGCACCAGCTCGAGCGCGTACCTCGGCACGCTTCAATTCGTACGGCGAATCGCCCTCACACGTCGATCTCGTCGACCGTGCCCGCGCGCTCCATGATGAAGCTGAACCGCGCCGACACGTCGCGGCCGAGCAGCTCGTTGATCGTCTTGTCGGTGTCGAGCTCGTCGTCGACCGTCACCTTGAGCGCGATGCGCTTCTTCGAGTCGAGCGTGGTGGCCTTCAGCTCGTCGGCCGTCATCTCGCCGAGGCCCTTGAAGCGCATGATGTTGGGCTTCGCGTTGCCCTTCGCCTTCTCCTTGATGATCTGGTCTCGGTGCTGCTCGTCGAGCGCCCAGTACGTCTCCTTGCCGATGTCGACGCGGTAGAGGGGCGGCTGGGCGATGTAGACGTGGCCGCCTTTGATGAGCGGCCGCATGTGCCGGTAGAAGAACGTGAGCAGCAGCGTCGAGATGTGCTGGCCGTCGGCGTCGGCGTCCATCAGGAGAAAGATCTTCCCGTAGCGGAGCCGCGAGAGGTCGATGGCGTTTCCCAGCCCGCAGCCCAGCGCGCTGGCGATGTCCTGCAGCTCCTTGTTCGACGACACCTTGTCGCTCGAGGCCTGCTCGGCGTTGAGCACCTTGCCACGCAGCGGGAGGATCGCCTGGGTGCGCCGGTCGCGCCCCTGCTTGGCGGTGCCGCCTGCGGAGTCACCCTCGACGATGAACAGCTCGGACTCGACGGGATCGGCCGAGGCGCAGTCCGACAGCTTGCCCGGCAGGTGCGTGCGGTTGACGGGGCCCTTGCGTGACACCGCCTGGCTGGCCGCGCGCGACGCCTCCCGCGCCCGCGCCGCGAGAATGATGCGGGCGATGATGGCCTCGGCGATGGTCTTGTTGTCGTTGAGCCACTTCTCGACGGCCGGGCGAACCACGTTGTCGACCTGGCCCTGCACCTCGGGGTTGTTGAGGCGCTCCTTCGTCTGGCCCTGGAACTGCGGCTCGACGACATAGGTCGAGAGCACGCACAGCATGCCTTCGCGAATGTCATCGGCGGTGAGCGTCACGCCCTTGGGCGTCAGATCGTGCGTCTCGATGTAGTTGCGCACGGCCTTCACGACGCCCGACTTCAGCCCGTTCTCGTGCGTACCGCCGGACTTCGTCGGAATACCGTTGACGTAGCTCTTCACGTATTCGTCGGTCGCCTCGGTCCACACCAGGGCGAGCTCGAGACGAATGCCGTTGTCATGCGCCTTGTAGAAGGGCTGCGTGCCAGCGGGCACCGCGGCCTTCTGGCGATCGTTTACAAGCTTGACGATGTACTCGGCGATGCCGCCGTCGTGCTTGAAGGTGTCTTCGCGCCTGGGCGACTGCGTCTCGTCGACGAAGACGACCTGCATACCCTTGTGCAGGTAGCTCTTCGACTCCAGCCGCTCGCGAATCGTCTCGGCGTCGAACTTCAACCTGGTGCCGAAGATCTCGGCGTCGGGCGTGAAGGTGATGGAGGTGCCGGTGCCGCGCACGTTGGCGCCGGCTTTCAGCTTCGTCGTCGGCGCGCCGCGCGCATAGGTCTGCTCGTGCAGCTTGCCGTCGCGCTTGATCTTGATCTCCAGCTCGCTCGACAGCGCGTTCACCACCGAGCTGCCGACGCCGTGCAGACCGCCCGAGTGCGTGTAGTTGCCCTGCTTGAACTTGCCGCCCGAGTGCAGCGTGGTGAGGATCACCTCGACCGCGGGCTTCTTGTACTTCGGCATCACCGCGACGGGGATGCCGCGCCCGTCGTCCGTGACGGTGACGGTCTGCCCGCCCCTGTGGAGCGTGACCTCGACGCGGCTCGCGTGGCCGTTCATCACCTCGTCGACCGAGTTGTCGACGATCTCCCACAGCAGGTGGTGGTACCCGTCGAGCCCCGTGCCGCCGATGTACATGCCCGGCCGCGTGCGGACCGGCTGGAGCCCCTCGAGGACTTCGATCTCGTCAGCGTCGTACTTGCGGTTGGTGGCCATCGCTCACTTCTCCTTGCGGTCGGTCTTCTCGTCCTTCTTGTCGGTCTCGGGCAGCGTGACGATGAGCGGCGCCCGCATCACCGCCTTCACCGCGTCCTTCTTCGACATCTCGCGGCCCTTACCGGCGCGGCTGGTCACCTCGTAGCGCCCGGGCGACAGCGCGAGCGTCTTGCCCCTGGTCGTCTCGAGCGACAGCGCCTCGTCCTTGCGCGCGGTGCAGAGGAAGGCGGCCACCTCGTCATCCGGCGCCACCTTGATGACGGTGACGCCCTTGCCGGGGCCGGCGAGCTCGTTCACCTCGCTCGCCTTGCACACGAGCGCGAACGTCTTCTTCGTCACCACCGCCAGCAGGTCCTTCTCGCCGCACGGCACGACGCCGATGAGCTCGTCGCCAGAAGGAGGCCTCGCATACCGCCGCCCGGCGCGCGTCGAGACCTCGGTGTGGGCTGCCAGGGCGAAGCGCAGCCCGAAGCCCCGCTTCGACACCGCCACCAGCGTCTTCGGAATCGGCAGCCGCGCGTCGAGCGTGACGGCCCCGACGATGCGCTCGCCGTCGTCGAACTTGAACAGCTTCTGCACCGGGTCGCCGTAGCCGGTCGACGCCGGCACGTCGTTGAAACGCGTGACATAGGCGGTGCCCAGGTTCGAGAAGAACACCACGTTCGACTTGAGCGAGCCCGACAGCACCGCCATCAGCTCGTCGCCCTCGCGCATGCGCGTCTGCGTCGGGTCCTTCAGCTCGCGCACCCGCTTGACCCAGCCGTCTCGGGTGACGACGACCTGCGCGTCTTCGTCCGAGATGAAGGCCTCTTCGTCGTACTCGACCTCCTCCACCGCGCCGCCCACCTTCGTGCGCCGCTTGTCGTCGTACGTCTTCTTCAGCTCGAGCAGCTCGTCGCGCACCACGCCCCAGCGCGCCTTCTCGCTCTTGAGCAGGTCGGCGAGCTGCTTCGCCTCGGCGCGCTTCTCCTTCGCCTCCTTCTCAATGACGAGGATCTCGAGGCGCGCCAGCTTGTACAGCTTCATCTCGAGGATGGCCTCGGCCTGCTCGTCGGAGAGCTTGAAGCGCGCGATGAGCTTCTGCTTCGCGTCGGCCTTGCCCTCGGACTTGCGGATGATCTTCAGCATCTCGTCGAGGGCGTCGTAGACCTTCTCGAACCCCTCGAGGAGGTGCAGGCGCGCCTTCACCTGCGCGAGGTCGAACTCGAGGCGCCTCGTCACCACCTCGAAGCGGAAGTCGAGGAAGTGCTGCAGCATCGTCTTGAGGTCGAGCCGCTTCGGTGTGCCCACCTCGGGGTTCTGCGTCGGCACCAGGCACGTCATGTTGACGTTGAAGTTCGTCGCCAGCGCCGTGTGCTTGTACAGGTACGCCATGACCAGCTCGGGGTCCGCGTCCTTCTTCAGCTCCATGACGATGCGCACGTCTTTGGTGGACTCGTCGCGCACGTCGGTGAGCGGCGGCAGCTTGCGCTCCTGGATGATCTGGCCGATGCGCTCGACCAGCGCGCCCTTGTTCACCGCGTAGGGGATCGAGGTGACGACGACGTTGAGGCCGCCGCGCGGGCGCTCCTCGGTCGTCCACTCGCCGCGCAGGCGGATCGCCCCCTGCCCCGTCTCGTAGATCTCGCGCAGCTCCCTCTTCCCGTTCAGCACCTGCCCGCCGGTGGGGAAGTCGGGGCCCTTGACCCACTTGAGCAGGTCCTTCGTCTCGAGCGACCGGTCCTTGATCAGCTCGACGCACGCCTCGATGAGCTCGCCGGCGTGGTGGGGCGGAATGTTCGTCGCCATGCCGACGGCGATGCCCGTGGTGCCGTTCATCAGCAGCTGCGGCAGCTTCGCCGGCAGGACGATCGGCTCCTGGTTCGAGCCGTCGTAGTTCGGCCGGAACGGCACCGTCTTGCGCGACAGCTCGGCGAGCAGCTCGTCGGCGATGCGGTCGAGCCGACACTCGGTGTAGCGCATCGCCGCCGGCGCATCGCCGTCGAGCGAGCCGAAGTTGCCGTGCCCGTCGATGAGCGGGTAGCGCAGCGAGAAGTCCTGCGCGAGCCGCACCAGCGCGTCGTAGATGGCCGTGTCGCCGTGCGGGTGGAACTTGCCCATCACCGAGCCGACGACGTTGGCGCACTTCTTGTGCTTGGCGTCGTGGGTGACCGACTCGTTCCACATGCCGTACAAGATGCGGCGCTGCACCGGCTTGAGGCCGTCGCGCACGTCGGGCAGCGCGCGCGAGGTGATGACGGACAGCGCATAGGTGAGGTACCGGCGGCGCGCCTCGTCGGCGAGTTGAATGGGCTTCTCGTTGCCACCGCCGCCAGAGGCCGATTTGCCGCGTCCGCGGCCGCCTCGCCCCCCGCCGCCGCCGTCCGTCCCTGCCTCCTCGAGGATGCTCATCTGTTCAGCCATGGGCGCCTTTTCCATCGTCTTTCCCGTACCTTATTCTGCGTGTTGCGCCTGCTACAGGACTGTGTCCGCGGCGACTGTACCCAGCGCGCTCCGACACACAAGAAAATGACTGCACGCGCGTGTAGGCGCATGTCGGGCGTTCGGTGGGGCCGCCCCGCTCATCAGACGTGCAGGCGACGGCCCGTCGGCTAGGCTGTCGCTTCGTGACTGCACTGCTCGTCGTGGCGCTCTCGGCGTCGGCTGCGTTGCCCAACCGGGCCTCGCTCTTCATCGTCCCACGCGAAGGCGCCGAAGCGGCCTCGGCGAAGGTCGAGCACGAGCTGCGCAAGGCCCTCGACGAGCGCTCGGTACCGCTGTCGGACCTCGAGTCGCTGTTCCCCTTCGAGCTTCCGGGCAACCGCGCGCCCGGCCTCGTCAAGGAGGGCACCGAGGCCGTCGACAACCTCGACTTCGACACCGCGCAGGCGCGGTTCACCGAGGCCCTCGCGTTCCTCGAGCAGAGCCCGGCGGTGGCCGACGCCAGAGAGGCCGCGACGCTGCACCTGCACCTCGCCAACATCGCGCTGCAGACGGGCGGCAAGCCCGGGCAGAAGCGGGCCGCCGAGCTGGTGCTCAAGGCGGTGATCCTCGACCCGGCGCTCGAACTCGACCCGAAGTACTTCGGGCCCGACGTGAAGAAAGTCGTCGACAAGGCGCTGGCCGACGTCGCCCGGGCACCGAAGGCGAAGCTCACCATCACCTCGGCGCCGCCGGGAGCCGAGGTCCAGCTGCGAGGCGCCAGCCTGGGCACGACGCCGCTGGCCGAGGCGCCGCTGGTGCCTGTTGGTCGCCACCTGGTGACGGTGAAGAAGGCCGGCTTCGCTCCGACTGGCGCCTTCGTCACCGTCACGAAGGATGGCGGGCAGCTCTCGCTCGAGCTGGTGGAGGCCGAGGGCTACGCGCAGGCGCGCAAGGCCATGGCCTCGCTGGTGCCGGCGAACGTCGGCAAGGGCGTACCCCGCGAGGCCCGGGCGGTGGCCGAGGCGATGAAGTCTCGCTTCCTCGTCGTCGCCGAGGTGAGCGCTGACGGCGCCGGGCCCCTCGAGGTGTGGGACGTCGATACGAAGAGCCGGCTGAAGGACGTGCCGCTGCCGGCCGACGGCGCCTTCGGGCCCGTCGTCGACCGGGTGAAGGCCTTCCTCGCCAACCCGGCCCCGGCGACCCTGGCGGCGGCGAAGGAGCCCACGCGCGGCAAGCCCAGCGCCGAGCCCGATGACTCGGTGACGTCGAAGTGGTGGTTCTGGGCGGTCGTCGGGGGCGTGGTGGCCGCCGGCGCGGCGACGGGCATCGGCGTCGCCGCCGCCCAGGGCGCCCCGCCCCGCCGCCCGGCCTTCAACCCCGTGCTGTTCCCCGTCGGCGCCGTCGGAGCTCCCTCGCCGTGAGCCCCCCCCTGTGCCCGTCTCGCGCCAGGCAGGCTCACGTCGCCGTAGCGGCCCTCGTGGGCCTCGTGAGCCTCGCCTCGCCCGCCGCCCCGCCGGCCCCCAGCCACCGCATCGCCGCGCTGGTGGTGCCGCTCGACAAGGGCGCCGAGACGCAGGCCCTCAAGCTCGAGGGCTTCATCACCGACGCCCTCGGCGAGTACCAGGGCTTCAACGTCAAGACGTCTGACGAGCTGTTCGGCGTCGGCTCCGACGAAGACGCCGCCGCGAGCCTCAAGCGTGCGCAGACCGGCTTCACCGAGTCACGCGCCGACTTCGACAACCGCCAGTACGAGCCCGCCGAGCGCAAGCTGCGCGCGACGCTCAAGGAGTTCGACAAGGCCGTGGCGGCGATGAAGGGCTGCGCTGGCCTGTGCGACGCCTGGGCCATGTACGGCGCGGTGCTGCAGGCGCGCGGCGACACCGAAGAAGCCAAGCTGGCCATCTTGAACCTGCTGTCGCTCGCCCCGGCCTTCGAGCTCGACCGCAAGAAGTACCCCCAGGACTTCCTCTCGCTCAAGGCGCAGGTCGCCGTCAGCCGCAACGCCCAGCTCCGCGGCAACGTCGTGGTGAAGACCAAGCCCGCCGGCGCCCGCGTGTACCTCAACGGCGAGTTCCAGGGCTTCAGCCCCCTGACGCTGCAGACGTTGCCCATCGGCAAGGCGATGGTGAAGGTCGAGAAGCCAGGCTTCCGCCAGGTGGGCCAGATGATCGAGGTGACGCCCGACGACGCCGAGTACACGCCCGAGCTCATCGCCTCATCGGGCTACCGGGCCTTCGACGCCCTGATGGACCGGCTGGCCGCCGAGGCGGTGAAGGACAAGGGCGGCGCCACCATGGCCAGCGTGGCCAAGTCCCTCGGCCTCGACCGCGGCCTCGTCGCCGTCGTCAAGGAGCTCGAGTCGGGCGCCACCGAGCTCACCATCGGCTACTTCGACCTCAAGAGCGGGCGGCGCTTCGCCATCAAGCGCTCCACCATGCAGGGCGACGAGTTCGGCCAGATGAAGGGCGAGGTGCAACGCATGGTGACCTGGGTCGTCAACAACGGCGAGGGCGGCGGTGAGAGCGCCTCGCGCTCGGCCGACCCGCTCGACAACCGCGCCGGCACCGAGGACTGGAACGGCGAAGACCGCGGCGGCCGCACGCAGAGCCGCGACAAGAAGAAGGGCGGGAAGGACCCGCTCGACGGCGTCAACGGCACCGAGGACTGGTGACTCGACCGCCGCGCTGCCGCAGCCCCCGGCCCTCGGGGCGCCGCGCTCGCGCAGCGCCCCCCGCGTCGCGCTCGAAGAGGCCCATGCCACACGCCCTGCTCACCACCGCCGCCCTCCTCTTCGCCTCGAGTGCGCTCGCGCAGACGGGGGCCCTCGCCTCTGGCGACCCGTCGCGCGGCGTCACCCTGCTCCCCGAGTCGATGGCCTTCGCCGACGAGGCGACGGCGCTCACCTACAACCCTGCCGGCCTCGGCCGCGTGGGCAGCTTCAGCGCCGTCGTGGTGCACGAGCGCAGCCAGACGCGGCGGCTCGCCGGCACCGGCGTCTTCGGCGCCTTCAGCCTCGGTGACCTCCTGGGCCTCGGCCTGGGCTTCGAGGCGCTCTCGCCGGCCGCCGACGCCCCCCGTAGCAAGCTCACCTTCGGCGCGTCGGCGGGGCCGCAGCAGCTCTCGGCCGGCCTCACCGCCAACCTCTTCTTCGGCGGCGCCGTACAGGGGCTCTTCGGCGCCGATCTGGGCGTGCAGTCGCGCCCACTGCGGTGGCTCAGCCTCGGCGCCACCGTGCGCAACCTCAACGCGCCCGAGACGAGCGCCGGGCTGCGCCTGGCGCGAGAGTGGGGCGTCGGCCTCGGCCTGAGGCCCCTCGAGGAGTACGTCACCCTCGGCGTCGACTACGCCGCCAGCGAGGCCCTGCCGCTGTCGCAGAGCCGCTTGCAGTACACCGCGAAGGCTACCGTCCTCCGTGGGCTCAGGCTCTCGGCGGGCGCCAGCCATGGCTTCTCGGCCGACGCGCCCCTCGCCCTGCAGTTCGGCCTCGGCCTCGACCTCGAGAACCTCGGGTACACCCAGGGCTTCGGCACCGCCGGCGGCCTCTTCGACTTCCAGTTCATGGCCCGCGCGTCGGGCCCGAAGTACGCCTCCATCGTGCCGAAGAAGCACCTCGCCGTCGTCAGCGTCGGCGACCTCGGCAGCGAGGGCGGCACGACGCTCGGCTCGCTCCTCGGCGTCGCCTCGGAGGACCGCTACGTGCGCTTCCTGCGCTTCCTCGACCGCGCCGCGAGAGACCCCGAGCTCGCCGGCGTGCTGGTGAAGATCGAGGGCTCGGGCCTCGGCCTGGCGCGGGCCGACGAGGTGCGCGCCGGCCTCGAGCGGCTGCGCGCGTCCGGCAAGAAGGTCGTCGCCTACGTGCTCAACGCCTCTGACGCCGAGTACCTCGTGGCGTCCGCCGCCGACCGCATCTTCGCCGCCGGCGAGGCCATGTACGCCGTCGACGGGGTGCGTTCATCGATCACCTACTTTGGCGGCGCCGCCGAGACGTACGGCGTGGCGGTCGACGTCGCCCGCGTCGGCCGCTTCAAGACGTTCCCCGACCAGTTCACCCGCAAGGACATGAGCGCCGAGCAGCGCGAGACGCTCGAGGCCTTCCTCGACGCGGCCGACGCTCTGCTCACCGAGCGCGTCACCGCCCGGCGCGGGATGTCGGCCGCAGCCTGGAGGGCCGGCCTCGACGAAGGGCTCAAGCCCACCCGCCGAGCGCTCGAGCTCGGGCAGCTCGACGCGGTGGTGACGCCCCAGCAGCTCGACGAGCAGCTCAAGGCGCTGGTTCCCGACGCGAAGGCCACCCGCGCGTACCGCCCCTTCGACGCGCGCGACGTCCGCTGGGGCGCCCGCCGGAAGATCGCCATCGTCCCCGTGCTCGGCAGCATCGCCGGCGGCAAGAACCAGTCGTCGCCCATCGGCGGCGCCATCTCGGGCGCCGAGAGCTTCATCGCGGCCCTCTCCGAGGCAGCCGAGGACCCCGACGTGAAGGCCATCGTCCTGCGGGTGGACTCCGGCGGCGGCGACGGCCTGGCGTCGGACCTGATGTACCGGGCGGTGCTCGACGCGAAGAAGAAGAAGCCGGTGGTGGCCTCGATGGGCGACGCGGCCGCCTCGAGCGGGTACTACGTCGCGATGGGCGCTGATGAGCTGTGGGCCAACCCCACCACGCTCACCGGCAGCATCGGCGTCTTCTACGCCAAGCCCGCCATCAAGAAGCTCGCCAACACCTACGGCGTGACGCAGGAGTCGGTGAGCCGCGGCAAGCTCGCCGGCATCGGCGACCTCTTCGAGCCGTGGAGCGACGAGCAGCGCCAGGCCGCCCAGCGGTGGATCGACGACTTCTACGACACCTTCATCACGGAGGTGGCCGCCAGCCGCAAACTCACGAAGGCGGCCGTCGACGAGGTCGCCCGCGGCCGGGTGTGGAGCGGTCGCGACGCCAGAGCGCGCGGCCTCGTCGACCAGCTCGGCGGGCTGATGGACGCCGTGCGCGCCGCCGCCCGCAAGGCTGGCATCGCCGACGGAGACGACGACTACCAGGTCACCATCGTGCAGGCGCAGGGCAGCCTGCTCGGCTCGCTCCTCACCGCCACCGCCCCCGGCCTGCTCGAGGCGCCCGCGCCGGCGTTGAGCCCGGTCCCCCCCTCGCTCGCGCCGCTCCTCGAGGCCCTGGGGCCTCACGCCTGGCTCTTCTCGTCCCCCGGCGTGCAGGCCCGCCTCGAGTACGCCATCGAGGTGCGCTGACGCGGGCCTCGGCCCGCCGGAGAATCGCGTGCACCTCTCGGCCCGAGCTGCTAGAGCTTCTGTGTCATCTCGCCCGGGCTGGCCGTTTCAGGCCCCGAGGTGATTCAGGGCCACATCGTTCGGTGTCTCCCGACAGGGGCACCCGGTGGGAAGCAGGCCCTGCCCAATCACGAAAGAGGACCCGCGCCGACGGACGCCGCCGGCGCGCGACGGCGCCCCATGAGCGACGAACACGACGAGCTGCCGAACGATCCGACGACGCCACCACCGCCCGACGGCAACGGCGCCGGTGATGACGGGCACGACGACGACGGCGGTGACGACGGCGGTGACGACGGCCCGGACGACGGCGGGGCTGATGGCGCCGGCGCCGCGGGGCCGGGTGGTGGGCCGTCGGGGCAGCCCGTCCAGCCCGGGCAGCCTGGCCTGCCGGGCCAGGGCAAGCGCCGCCGCCGCCGCCGCCGCCGCAAGGGCAACCCCGTCTTCTTCACCGAAGACGGCCAGGCCTTCCGCAAAGTGATTCAGCCCGACGGCCAGGTGGTGAACATCTTTCTCACCGCCCAGGAGCTCGAGCAATACAAGCAGCGCCTCGCCCAGCAGCAGGCGCAGCAGCAACAGCAGCAGCAGCAGCGCCAGGCCCAGCAGGCCGGGCAGCCGGTGCAGGTGCCCACGCAGCTCGTCGAGGGCGTGCTGGACACCGACGTGAAGGGCCAGAACGCCATGCTGCGCTCGCTCAAGCGCAACCTGCTCCCCGGGCCCGACGACGCCGAGATCCCCAAGAACCTGGTGCAGAAGCTGCGGCTGCGCACCGGCCAGTTCCTCACCGCCAAAGCACAGATGAAGGGCCTCAAGGGCACCATCGTCTCCGTCGAGACCGTCGACGGCGTGCCGATGGACCAGGCCACCCGCGCGCCGCACTTCAACGATCTCACGTCGGTCGACCCGGTCGAGCGGCTCACCCTCGAGCACCAGACGGGCGAGATGGTGACGCGCGTGCTCGACCTCATCGCCCCGCTCGGCAAGGGCCAGCGCGCCCTCATCACCGCGCCGCCCAAGACGGGCAAGACGATCATCCTCCAGAAGATCGCCCAGGCGGTGCTCGCCAACCACCCCGAGTGTCATGTGATGGTGTTGCTCATCGACGAGCGCCCCGAAGAGGTCACCGACATGCGGCGCAACATCAAGGCCGAGGTGCTGGCCTCATCGAGCGACCAGTCACCGGCGATGCACCTCAAGGTGGCCGAGCTCGCCATGGAGCGCGCGCGCCGCCTCGTCGAGAACGGCAAGGACGTGGTGGTGCTGCTCGACTCCATCACCCGGCTGGCCCGGGCCTTCAACAAAGAGGTCGACTCGTCGGGGCGAACCATGTCCGGCGGCGTCGACTCCCGCGCGCTCGAGCGGCCCAAGCGCATGTTCGGCGCCGCCCGCGCGACCGAAGAGGGCGGAACGCTCACCATCATCGGCACCGCCCTCATCGACACCGGCAGCCGCATGGACGAGGTCATCTTCGAGGAGTTCAAGGGCACCGGGAACAGCGAGGTCGTCCTCGATCGGCTGCTCGCCGAGAAGCGCATCTGGCCGGCCATCAACATTCCCCAGTCGGGCACCCGCAAAGAAGAAAAGCTCTTCGTCTTCAAGGAGTACGAGAAGGTGAAGAAGCTCCGGCAGATGCTCTTCTCGGTGAAGCCGGTCGAGGCGATGGAGGCCCTTATCAAGCGCCTGACGCGGTACCGCACCAACGAGGAGTTCCTCGAGGAGCTCTGAGCGCGCCTGAAAGATCGGTGTCGCGACCCGGCGTGAAAGGGCCATAGAGTCGTGCCCCTGCGTGAGCCTCGGTTCAGGCCGTTGTCACTACCACCCAGACCGCTCCGGCCTCGGCATCTGCGTCGAGTGCCGCAACGTCATCTGCGTCGAGTGCACCACCCAGTTCGAGGGCATCAACCGCTGCGCCACCTGCCTGGGCAGGCGGCTGCAGCAGGCGCGGCAGGCGCTGACCCGCGACGACTGGTCGTTCGGCAACCTCTTCCTCGCGGCCGTGTGCCTGCTGGCCGTCTTCGGCGGGCTGTACGGCCTGGCGGCGCTGCTGGCGGACTGACATGGCCGTCGACGCGCTCCAGCTGAGGCCCCGGCACCCGCTCGCGCTCTTCGACGCGTCGCTGCGGGCCGTCGCGAGCAGCTCGGGCCTGTGGGTGGCCACCATGCCGGCGGCGGCGCTCGTCGTGTTCGCCTTCTTCCAGACGGCCGAGGCGGTGCAGCGGGGCCGCTCGCTGACCGGGCCCGTCGCGCTCCTCACCTTCGCCTTCGCCGCCCGGTGCCTGGCCCAGGGCGCCGCGAGCCAGTTGCTCGAGCGGCAGATCCTCTCCCTCGACGAGCCGACGCTGCCGGGCGCGCTCCTCGCAGCCCTTCGCCGCCTGCCGAGCCTCGTCGTCGCCGGCACGACGCAGCTGGTGCTCGACGCGCTGCTCGCCACGCTCACCCTGGGCCTCGGCTTCTTCTTCGTGGGCGCGCACCAGTGCCTCTTCGCGGTGGCGATGCGCGGCGAGGGCAGCGCGCTCGGCCTCGTCGGCGTCACCTCGAGGCTGCTCGGCAGCGCCCGTCACACGGCGCCGCTCGTGCGCCTGTGCAACGGGCTCCAGCTGCTGCTCGCGCTGAACCTGCACGTCGCCGCCGGCTTCCTCGTCTTCCTCGGGCAGCAGCTGCTCGCGCTCGACCTCAACTTCCTCGAGCGCTTCGCCTCTCTCGACAACGGGGTGTGGCTGGCGACGCTCTTCGTCGTCGCCTGGGCGCTCTTCGAGCCTGTGCGCGCGGCCACCGGGGTGCTGCTGCTCATCGACGGGCGGGTGCGCCAGGAGGGCCTCGATCTCATCGCGCAGGTCGAGCAGCTCCCCCGGCGCCGGCGGCCCCGCGCGCCCGCCGCGGCGCTGGCGGCGCTCGCCCTTCTCGCCCTGCCCGCCCTCGCGCAGCCGTCGCCAGAGCCGACCGCGCTGCGCCAGCGCGTCGCGCGGCTCCTCGACGAGTGCGAGATGGAGCCCCGCGTCGAGCCCGCGCAGGTGCAGCGCCTCGATCGCGTTCCCCAGCGAGACGTCGCGGCCCTCTCGCGCTTCATCGCCCGCGTCGAGCGGCGGGCCTACGACGACCAAGACTGCGACGCGGCCGAGCGCGACCTGCGCGAAGGGCTGACCGAGGTCGAGGCGACCCTCGGCGCCGACGCCGCCGCCGACGCGAAGGCCGCCCGGGACGACGCCGCGCAGATCCTCGCCCGGCCCGAGTTCCAGCAGCGCGATGAGAAGCCCGAGGCGAAGGAGGCCGAGGAGACCGACGACGGCGCCTTCGCCAGCGTCAAGGAGTGGCTCGCGCGCCTGCTCAAGCGCTTCTTCGAGTGGCTCCTCGACCGGGACGATCGCGAGGGCCTGAAGGCGCCCTCGCTCGCGGGCGGCGAGATGGCCGGCGCGAACGTGGTGATGCTCGTGGTGCTGGTGCTGCTGGTGGCGCTCTTCGTCTTCATCCTGGTGCAGCTCGTCGCGAAGCAGCCTGCTCCGCCCGAGCTCGGCGATGGGCTGGGAGCGAGCGAAGCGGCGCTCTCGGCCGACCCGATGAGCGCCCTATCGAAGCGCCCAGAGACGTGGGCCGGCCTCGCCGACGAGCTCGCCGCCCGGGGCGAGTACCGCGAGGCGATTCGTCACCTGTACCTCGCGCTCCTCTCGACGCTGCATCGCGGGGGCGTCATCGACTACGAGCCGACGCGGTCGAACTGGGACTACCTGGCCACCTTCAAGGGCGGCAGCGCCCAGAAGTCGGCCTTCCGCGAGCTGACGCGGCGCTTCGACTTCGCCTGGTACGGAAACCTCGAGACAAGCGACGGCGCCTTCCGCACCTTCCGCCGCATCGTCGAGCCCCTCCTCACGCCGTCGGAGCCGCGCGCCGATGCGTGACCGCTTCCCCCTGCTGCTGATGACGGGCCTCTTGCTGCTGGGGGCGCTGGGCTCGTTCGTCATGCAGGGCGCACGCCGTGGTGCCTTCGCCGACCGCCTGTCGACCTACCGCTCCGAGACGGGCGGCGCGCGTGGGCTCTACCTCCTCCTCGAGGCCTCGGGGGTGCCCGTCGAGCGCTGGCAGCAGGACTTCGCGATCGTCGAGCCCGAGACGACGCTGGTGACGTTGGGCACCCGCTTCCGCGACGCCGCCGACAAGAAGAGCACCAACCCCGGGCGGGCCGACGGCGGCTTCCCGTGGGATGACGGCGACGAGCTCTCCGACGAGGAGAAGGCCGAGCTGCGCGAGCGTGGCCTCAACGCCTTCCGCAGCCCCCCCATCGGAGAGGACGAGACGAAGGCGCTCCTCGAGTACGTGCGCAACGGCGGCACCCTCGTCTACGGGCCGATGGACGCGGACGAGAACGGGGTGCTCACGGCCCTCGACGTCTTCCTCGAGCGCGCGGAGCACCGCGACGAGCTGGCCACCCTCGTCCCGGCGCAGCCGTCGCGCTTCACCGCAGGCGTCGAGCGGCTCGAAGCCCGCGTGCGGGTGTGGCTCGACCTTCCGCCCGGCGCGCTGGCCCTCTACGTCGACGAGGGGGCCGAGCGCGCCGTCGTCGGCCTCGTGCCGTACGGTCAGGGGCGCGTCGTGATCGTCGGAGCGCCCGAGCTGGCGATGAACCAGGCCCTCTCGCGCGCCGACAACGCGCTCTTCTGGCGGGCGCTCACGCGGCCGCTGGGCGGCAAGGGCCCCATCGCCTTCGACGAGTACCACCACGGCTTCACCGGCGACCGGTCGATCGCCGAGTTCGCCGCGCGCTACGGCCTGCAGTTCGCCGCCGCGCAGTTGCTGCTGGGCGTCATGCTCTGGGCCGGCAGCCTCAAGCGCTTCGGCCGCCCGCGGCCCCCTCCGCAAGACAACCGCATCGGCGCCACCGACGCCCTCTTCGCCACCTCGCGCCTGTACCGCGAGGGCCGGCACCACGCGCACGCCGCCTCGGCCATCGCGAAGGCGCTGGCGGCCGACTTCGCCCGCAAGGCCGGGCTCCCGCCGCGCGCCGAGCCGGCCGAGATCTCGGCGGCCCTCGACGCCCGCGGCACCAAGGAGCTCGCCGCGGCGCTCCTCGACGTCTCTCGCGCGGCCGCCACCGCGCACGGCGAGGCCGAGGTCGAGCGCGTCGCCCGCCTCGCCGCCCTCGCCCGCCGCACCCTCGACGCTTCCTCGAAGAAAGGTCGCACGCCATGACGCCCACCGGTGGTCCCATCGCCCCGCTCCCCGCCCCCGCGGCGCCGGCCCAGTCCGTGACGGTCGCCAACACCGTGCGCGAGGCGGCGCTCGCCGAGGTGCGAAAGGCCGTCGTCGGCCAGGACGAGGCGCTCGAGCTCATGCTGTGCGGCCTCATCACCGGCGGGCACGTGCTGCTCGAGGGCGTGCCCGGCGTCGCCAAGACGCTCATGGCCCGCGCCCTCGCCCGGAGCGTGTCGGCCGAGTTCCGCCGCATTCAGTTCACGCCCGACCTGATGCCCGCCGACATCCTCGGGACGAGCGTCTTCGACCTTAAGTCGCAGACCTTCGTGCTGGTGCGCGGCCCGATCTTCACCGACCTGCTGCTGGCCGATGAAATCAACCGGGCGCCGGCGAAGACGCAGAGCGCGCTGCTCGAGGCGATGCAGGAGCGCAGCGTCTCGCTCGAGGGCCGCGTCTCGACGCTGTCGCCGCTCTTCACGGTGTTCGCGACCCAGAACCCCGTCGAGTCCGAGGGTACCTACCCGCTCCCCGAGGCGCAGCTCGACCGCTTCCTCTTCAAGATCGACGTCGGGTACCCGAGCGACACCGAAGAAGAGGCCATTCTGCAGGCGGTGCACCGCGGGTTCGACGCCGGCGACCTGGTGGCGGCCGGCGTGCAGAGCGCGATCACCCAGGCGCAGCTCCTCACCGCCCGCGAAGCGATGAAGCAGGTGGCGATCGAGGCGCCGGTGCTGTCGTACGTGCGCAAGCTGGTGGCGGCGACGCGGCACTCGACGCGCATCCGCCTGGGCGCCGGGCCGCGGGCTGGGGTGCACCTGCTGGTGGCCTCGAAGGCCCTCGCGGCGCTGCGGGGGCGGCCCTTCGTCACGCCCGACGACGTTCGCTACCTGGCGGGCCCGGTGCTCAAGCACCGGCTGCTGCTCTCGCCCGACGCCGAGCTCGACGGCGCCACGCCCGCCGAGGTGCTGCGCGAGGTGATGAACGCCGTCGAGGTGCCGAGGTAGCCGCCGGTGATCCCCACGGCGCGGCTCTGGGCGACGGTGTGCCTGCTGGCGATCCCGACGGTCGCGGCGGGCTTCGTGGCGGGCCTGTGGCCGCTCGTGCTCCTCGTCGACGTCTCGCTGCTGGTGCTGGCGGTGCTCGACTTCCTGGTGGCGCGCCGCGCGGTGGTGACGGTGACGCGGGAGCTGCCCCACCGCTTTCAAGTCGGCGTCGACAACAAGGTGTCGCTCGACGTCGTCAACCCCGGCGGGCGTGCGCTGCGCCTCGAGCTGAAGGACGACGCGCCCGAGGCGTTCTCGGCGACGCCCGAGCGCCACGCCTTCCGCTTGTCGGCGAGGAGCCGCGCCCGGCTGACGTCACGCTGCACGCCGAAGGGCCGCGGGCGCTTCGAGTTCGCCGACCTCAACGTGCGCGTGCTGGGGCCGCTGGGGCTGGCGTGGCACGAGCGGGTGGTGCCGGCCCGCACGCAGGTCAGCGTGTTCCCCGACATGCGCGGCGCCAGCCGGCTGCTCCTCTCGGACGCGGCGCTCGACTTCGTCAACCTCGGCCTACGGCAGCTCCGCCGCGACGGGCGCGGCACCGAGTTCGCCCGCCTGCGCGACTACGCCCAGGGCGACTCGGTGCGCGAGGTCGACTGGAAGGCGAGCGCCCGGCGCGGCAAGCCCGTCACGCGGGTGATGGAGTCGGAGCGCTCCCAGACCGTCTTCATCGGTGTCGACGCCGGGCGCAGCATGGCCGCGCAGGTCGACGGCCTCACCAAGCTCGACCACGCCGTCAACGCCGCCCTCTTCCTGGCCTTCGTGGCCGTGCGCAACGGCGACCGCGTGGGCCTCGTCGTCTTCGCCGACGGTGTGAAGTCGTTCCTCGCGCCGGCCGCCGGCCGCGCGCAGTACCGGAAGATCGTCGACGCGCTCTACTCGTCGACGCCGAACCTCACCACCGTCGACTACCTCGCGCTCTTCAAGGAGCTGAACGTGCGCCTCGTGCGCCGCTCGCTGCTGTGCGTCTTCACCGACTTCCTCGATGAAGATCAGGCGGCCACCATGGTGGGGCCGATGCGGCGGCTGGCGAGGCGGCACGTGCCGGTCTGCCTCTCGGTGAAGGACGCGGCGCTGCACCGGCTGCTCCGCACCCCGCCCCCTGAGGCCGAGGTGGCCTACCAGCACGCCGTCGCCAGCGAGCTGCTGCTCGAGCGCGAGGCGGCCAAGCGCAAGGTCGGCCAGGACGGCGTCACCGTCATCGACGTCGAGGCCGACGCGCTGTCGCTGGCGGCCGTGAACAAGTACCTCGAGGTCAAGGCGCGCGGAGCGCTGTGAAGCGAGCGATGACATGATGTTCTTCTGTCCCACCTGCGGCACGGAGAACGAGGGAGCCCCGGGCGGGCACGTCACCTGTCGCGCCTGCACCGCGAGCTTCGAGGTCCCGCCCGAGGCCGGGGGCGAGCGCGCCGCGGCGATGGGCGCGCGGGCCAGCTTCGGCGGCCGGCCCGTGCAGCCGCTCGGCCCGGCCCAGGCGCCCACCGCCCCAGTCCGTGACGACGAGCGACGGAGTCAACCGGCGAAGCCGACCCCGCTCGAGCTGAAGCACCCGCGCACCGGCTGGGGGACCGCGCCGACACCGCGCGCCGCGCCACCCCTGGCCGCCCCGCCGGCGTCCTTCGCGCCCCGGCCGCCGCCCGGCGGGCCCACCAACGGCCTCGCCATCGCCTCGCTGGTGTGCGGCCTGCTCTGCTGCGTGCCCTTCGCGGGGATCTCGGCCATCGTCACCGGGGTGCTGGCGCTGAACCAGCTCTCAGCCGGCGGTAACGCGCAGAAGGGCCGCGAGCTGGCGATCGCCGGCATCGCGCTTGGGCTCCTGTCGTGCTTCCTCACGCTCTCCATCCCGGTGTTCCGCGTCATCAGCCGGTGAGGGGGCGCAGGTCGACGGCCCAGGGAGCGCACGCCCGGGCGCCCGGCCGGACAGCGCCCCCTCCGTCAGTCGACGGCCCGCAAGCGGCGGGAGCGGGCGAGGGCAGGCGCTTCGGACGAGGGCTCCGACTCGAAGCCGTACGTCACACCTTGAGCGGCGCAGCCCCGTCGTCGCGTCGGAGGAAGCCCGACAGCAAATAGGCGTACGCCCCGCTGCCGACGATGAGCGCGAAGCCGATCTTGAAGACCACCGACAGCCGCGGCGGGTGGATCTGCGAGATGGTGCCCTCGATTAGGCCGGCGAGCACAAAGAGCCCCACTGTGCCCAGCACCAGGCGCACCGCCGTGCCCGCCTCGCGCTGAAGGGCCGCCCGCCGCGAGAGCCCCTGCGGCGCCACCAGGGCCCGCGCGAGCACCAGCCCCGCCGCCCCGGCGAGGCAGATGGCGGTGACCTCGGGGATGCCGTGCGGCAGGATCCACGCCCAGAACCAGCCGGCCTGCCCCTTCGCCGCGTAGACCCATGCGAGCGACCCCAACAGCACGCCGTTGCCGAACAGCAGAATCGACGTGCCCACGCCGGCCGTCAGCCCGAGCGCGAAGGCGAAGAACGCAACCCCGATGTTGTTTCGCATGAGGAAGGCCGAGAAGGCCGCCTGCTCGCCGACGCCGGCCTGCTCCCGGCTCGGGTCGGCCTCGCGCCGGGCCCGCTCCACCGGGTCGAGCTTCTGGTGCATCGTCGGCACCAGGTACGGCGCCGCGTCGGGGTCGAACGCCATGCCCACCCACCCGAAGCCACCGCCCACGAGGAACAGCAGGGTCGAGGCGACCACGAGGCGCCACTCGCGCCGCTCGAGGGCCGGGAAGCCGTGGGTGAAGAAGCGCAGCACCTCACGCAGGCGCAGGCGTTGCCCGGGGTACGTCATGGCGTAGGCCCGGCCCACGAGATCGTTCAGGTAACCGCTGACGTCGGCCGCGCCCGCCCGCGCCCGCACCCACAGCAGATCTGACGAGGCCTGCCGATACAGCCGGGACAGCGCCTGCGCGTCGTCGAGGGCCAACGACTTGAGGCCCTGACGCTCGGCGCGGTCGAGCAGCCGCTCCAGCGCCTCCCACCTCGGCCGGCGCAGCTCGATGAACTCGGGCAGTTCCATGGGTCGAGCACAGCGTACACCGCCCGACGGCCGGCAGCGCGGCGTGCGTCTTCGGCGCCTCGCCCCGCCTCCGGCACGGCGACTCGGCCCGCTGGTGCTCGGCCGGGCGGTGAGAAAGACTCACCCCCTCCATGGTGGACGATCGGTTGCAGCTCGACGGCCAGCACCGCGTGCTCACGCCCGAGTACGTCGAGTTCGACTTCGTGCTCGCCGGCATGTTGACGCGCTGCCTCGCCTGGTTCGTCGACACTTGCCTGAGCGTGCTGCTGTCGATCGCCATCGTCTTCATCCCGCTCATCTCGCTGTACCTCGGCGCGGCGGTGGGCGTGGCGGGCGTGGTGCTCTTCTTCGTGCGCCGCAGCCGCTCCCCCGACGAGCCGCAGGTGCTTTCAGCCGGGCTCGTGCTGTCCGGAGCGCTGCTGCTCCTCGGCGGGCTGGCGATGAAGTTCATCGCACCGGGCATCGGGTTCGCGCTGATCTTCATCCTCTACTTCCTCGTCGACTGGGGCTACGCCATCGTCCTCGAGGGGCTCTGGGGCGGGCAGACCGTGGGCAAGCGCATCTTCGGGCTGCGCGTCATCCAGGAGAGCGGCGTGCGCATCGGGTGGGTGCAAGCGCTCCTGCGCAACCTCGCGCGGCCGGTCGACCGGCTCCCAGTGTTCTATCTGGTGGGCGGCCTCGCCGCCTTCCTCTCTCCATCACAACAGCGCCTGGGCGACCTGCTGGCCGGCACCATCGTCGTGCGCGAGCGGAGGCTGAAGATTCCCTCGTCGTTGACGCGGCCCGACGGAGACACCGCGCTGCTCGCCGACCCCGACTTCCGCGCGCGCGTCGGCAGGCTGTCAGCGGAGGAAGAGACGGTGCTCTTCAACGCCGCCATGCGACGCGAGGAGCTCGGCATGGAGGCCCGTCTGCACCTCTTCTCGACGCTGTCCAACCGGCTCCAGGACGAGGTGGGCTTCTTCAAGCCGCCACACCTCTCCGACGAAAAGCTGGTGCTGCTGGTGACCGCCGGCTTGGCAGCGCGGAAGGCCGAGAAGGCCCGCGCCACGGCCGCGCCTCGCCCCGCCTCGCGCGAGCGCGCATCGCGCGCATGAGCGAAGGGCCTCGGGGGCGCCCCTCGCGCCGGTGTGCCGTTTGAAGTGGGGTCAGAAGTACGTCGACGCGCTCAGCGAGCCGCCGAGGCTGAAGCTCTGACAGTTCGACGAGCCGCAGTTGATGCCGACGAACCAGTCCGCGAAGCCACGCGCCTGGAGCGAGATGCTGTCTGACACGAAGACCTCGACGCCGGCGCCGGCGCCGGGGCCGATGAGCAGGTTGCTCCCGGTGGTGACGGTGTCGTTCGTCGGCCGCAGCACGTAGATGCCCGACAGGTGCAGCGAGACGAAGGGCCTGACGGTCTCTTCGAGGAACAGGTAGCGCACCCCGAACTGCCCCCCCATGGCCACCACCAGCCCCGCCATGCCCGCGGGCATCTCGGCCGTCGCCGGAGGGATGCCCAGGCTCACCTGCGCCAGCGCGATGGGCACCCGCAGGTACACGTCGAAGCCGTTCTCGGCGTAGTACGAGCCCTCGAGCCACAGCGGCACCGCCCACTCGGGCACCGTCCGCACGTCGGTCAGCACCCGCATGTAGCCGACCCCCAGGCCGATGCCTCGGTTCGCGAAGCTGGTCGCGTGGGCAGGAGCGGGCGACACCAACGACAGGACGAGGCAGAGCGAGAGCGCGTGACGCATGGCGGCCCATGGTACTCCAGCCAATCTCCTTGGAAACCGCTGCGTTCCGAGCGACTCGGCGTCGTTGCCCCCCCGCGGCCGACTCTCTACACTCGTGCTCGACATGCAGCCCCGCTCTCCTCTGGCCGTCGTGCTCTTGGCGTTCGGCGCGTGCGTCGGAGCGCCGCCGCCCACCCAGCGCGCGCTCGAGTGCAACAACCTGTGCACCGAGTACCTGGCGCAGGGAGACCTGACCCGCGCCGAGGTGCAGTGCGACCTCGGCATTCAGTTCTCTCCTCAATACGCCGACCTGTACGTCAACAAGGGCCTCATCGCCCTCAAGCGCGGCCAGAAGGACAACGCCAAGGAGCTCTTCATCAAGGCGCTGCGCCTCAACCAGGACCAGGCGCAGGGCTACAACAACCTCGGCTTCATCTACCTCGGCGAGCTGCAGTACGGGAAAGCGCACGACAACTTCCAGCGCGCCCTCAAGGTGAACCCAGACTACACCGAGGCCCGCTACAACCTCGCGCTGGCGTTCCGGGGCCTCAAGCAGGACGAGAAGGCGAAGAAGGAGCTGCGAACCATCGTCGAGATCAACCCCAACCTCGCCGACCCCTACATGCAGCTCGGCGCCATCGCCCTCGACGACGGCGCGCTCGAGACGGCCGCCGAGGAGTTCTCGAAGGCCACCCAGCTTGACCCCC